>CAZMOT010000043.1:1281-24520 GCA_964568065.1 uncultured Anaerolineales bacterium | reverse complement strand
GAACTGGAGATCGTCAGCAGCGATCCCTTCGAGGTGGATTTCCCCTACGATGATGATTCGGACGATGAAGGTTACTAACGGGACATCCAATAGCGTGGGAGTCAAATCAAAAAGGGAGGCGAGAAATCCCAAGACGCGCTGTCCCAATTGTGACTCCATCATTAAGGTGGTCAAGCCAAGCGGGGGCGCCGTGATCGCCTGTCCTAGGTGCGGTGTGGAGTTGGAGATCATCAGCGCCGACCCCTTCCAGGTGGATTTCACCGAGGACTGGCAGAGTGAATGGGAGGAGGAGTAAGTGTCTCTCTGACTCGTACGCAGTAGAGATGTAATAAGACTGTAAGCGTCTCGCCCTTTTCAGCGAGGCGCTTTTTGGCGTCTCTCAATGCGTTCCCAGGACACGAAGAAGCGCCCCGTCTTTTCAGACGAGGCGCTTGCGGGAGGCGCTCACGGCCTTACTTGGCACTCTATTTACAAATTGACTCAGGGGGCGGTGCCGATACCCCCCTGGTTGCACACCTCACTCAAAACGGATGGCCGTAGCGCCCATGAATGAACTATCAACACTCTACCACAAAACAGTCTCCGCAGCGGTAATGAATTGGTAAAGCTATGGTGAGTGTTTGGGGTAAGACACCGCCTCGCTGAGGATGAGGCAAGCGGCGGAGCAAAACGGAGCTTTACCTGACACCAGTGACGTATTCACCCAATGCTCACCAAAGACTTACCGTGTTATTACCGACAGCCGCGCAATATGATAGTATAATAGCGCCGCATAAAAGGTCCGCTGTGGACAAGGAACCGTGCCGATCACTACTAATACAATTGGAGGTAGCAAGATGGCCAAGAAGCCGAAGAAACCGAAGAAGCCAAAGACCCCGAAGAAGCCCAAGAACACCCAGCAGTAGTTCTGAGCGGCAGCAGTGAATCAGCGGCCCGGTCGGTGCGACCGGGCCGCGTTTTTTATGTGTTAGCCTTCTGGTAAGGTGGGGCTGCTCCCGCACTGCTCAATCCTCGTCGGGCGGGGCGAGCACATAGCCGAAGCCGCGCACGGAGCGGATATAGGGATGTTCCTCTTGGTCCAGTCCCAGTCCCAGTCGTCGGCGGATTTGACGAATGTGCACCTTGACCAACTCACGGGCTTCGATCTCTCCGGCATCGTATCCCCAGACCAATCGTAGCAGTTGCTGGCAGTTGATGACTTCACCGGCGTGTTCAGCTAACGTCAACAGCAGGCGATACTGTATCGGAGGCAGGGTGACCCAACGCTCGCCGAGCCTTGCTCGCTTCCTGCGTGTATCAATGTGCAGTTCTCCGATTTGATAGTACTGGGGCGCTGCTTGGACGAGACGCCGGGTCACCACGATGCCATCCCCGGCATCCGCGGCTGGCGTATCCACGAGGAGCAAGGGAGGCCAGCGACCGGGCTCCGTCAAATTGAGCAGGGTAGTGAGTTCCATTCGAGTCAGGACGGCCCGCTCGATGAGGATTAGATCGGGACGGTCGTGTTCGAGGGAAGAGATGGCGTCTGACCAGGCAGCAGCAACAGTGTAACGGCCCGCCATGTCACCCAGTGCAACTTGCATCTCCTCCGCAACGCTGGAGGTTGACGCGAGGATAAGGATGTGCATTTTGCGACCACCTCCATAATCCGGTACGTCAGGAATGTTTCCCCAACTGTGGCTATGATAACACTGGGTGTATGAAAAGTCAACGGGGATGTACACCAAATCTATACCGGGCTCTCACCGATGACTCACCGCCATGGGATTGATTCTGTGGTATACTGCTGTCCGATCTTTGCCCGTGCCGGTTTCACCGACGCGGCCCGCTCCCTCGCCCAGGACCACGGTGCGTTGTTGACTGACCTGGATAGGCTGGACCGCGATCTGCAGACATATGCCACGAGCGGTTCGATGGTCTCGGACCGCTCGACGTAGGTTGCAGATAGTTGGGCGATCAGTTGTTGCATTTGTATTCTTGCCTCCTTTACTCTCTGTCTGCTTGCGATATGGCTGATTCTGCTCCTGGGACACAGCGCAGGTTCGTGGGAGCCTGTGCTGGCCCAGACGTTCTATCTCGTTTGCGGTGTGCCAGACCGTCAGACTTGGCATCTCCAGTGGGGTCAAAGTCAAGTATTGGCAGATTTGACCCACCTGGGGGCGTCAGAGTATAATCTATTTGCAAGTTGAGTGATCGGGAAACTGGTAGATTGGGACGGCAGAGGACGAAAATGGGGGTAAACGGCACGACTCTTCTGATTGAAACCGAGCCCATTCCGCTGGAGGCGGACGCTGATGGCTTGGTGCGGGTCGGCGGAACTCGCGTAACACTGGATACGATTGTGACTGCCTTCAGAGAAGGCGCTGCCGCCGAGGAGATCGTGTACCAGTACCCGTCCCTGAATCTGGCCGACGTGTACTCTGTGATTGGCTATTACCTGCAGCGGCGTCAGGACGTTGAAGCATATCTACGTCGGCGACAACAGCAAAGGGATGAGGTGCGTGAGCAGAACGAGGCTCGATTCGATCCGCGTGGCATACGCGACCGCCTGCTGGCTCGTCGGGCTGGACAAGAGGCTGTGAGTGATGCTGCGGCTGGCCACTGGTGAAAATTTCAACAACAACATTGTACACGGCCTGTTGCGTCGAGAGCCAAGACGGGACATCGTCCGCATTTAGGATGTCGGTCTCTCTGGGGCGGATGACCCGACAGTGCTTGAATGCGATTGCTCTACGAAACAATCTACCTATGGGCATTTCGGTGGCCCGCCGGGCAGGGTGCCGTTGTTGTATCGCTCCAGCGTGTTCGCCAGCGCTAACGCTTCCTGCCCTTCAGGCAGAGCAGGGCTGACGTCGTAGGGAATCTTGCTCGCGTAGTTGGCAAGCCAGGTGTTGGCTGCGGCGATGGTAGTGGCGACGGTCGAGTCATCAGCGCTGTTGGCGACGTTCAGTTCGGCAGCGATCAGTTGTTGAGCCAGGATCAGGCTAGCGTCACCGTTGGTCGGCCCGTTCAAGAGGTCGAGTAACTCGGCCTGGGTATAGGTTTCGTTGCCCAATGCCAGTGAGTTTACCGACCAGGAATCAGGGTGATTCTTCCAATAGCCGAGGCCGTAGACGCACCCCTGGCTCGCTGCCGTGGCGGTCGGCGGGACGGGTGTCTTGGTCGGCTCGACGGTTTCGGTCGGAGGAATGGGCGTCTCTGTCGGTCTGGATGTCGCACTGGGTTTAGGCGTCGCCGGTGGGGTTTCCGTTGGCACTGGAACGCTGGTAGGGCCGGGCGACTTGGTTGGTTGAGGTACCCCGGTCGGCGTCCCGGACTCACCGGCCACCGTGGGGGTTGAACTGGGAATCGGCGTGCCGGATGGTTCGGGCGTCCGGGTGGGCAAGGCAGTGGCTCTGGCTGATGGGATAGGAACAGCGGTAGGCGTCGCTTGCCCCGGCTTGCCTGGCTCCTCCGGAGGGGGAACCGTTCCCAGCAACTGAAGGGCACGGGCACGATGGACACTGCTGGCCTGGAGCGCACAGGTGAACTCGTCTCGTTCCAACGGGGTAGCATCGGCCACGAGCGCCGAGAGCACCTCTTCTTGCTCTGCCGTCACCCACACAACGTCCTGGAGCACTGGCTCGGCGGCTTCGGGCGGCAAGGTCTCGGCACTGACCAGCGCAGCAGCCGTCTCTTCGGTCAGGGCCGTCAGTGCGACTGCGTCGAACTGGCCGCGCTCTGCCAGCGCTTGGATCTCATCCAGTCGCCGTTCGGCGAAACGCAGATGGAGCGCCGGTTCGTCCTGGGCCGGCGCCAACCACAGCCGGACATCCTCCGTCGCCAGCTTGACGGGGTAAAGCGGCGAGTCAGGCAGAGCGCCACTGGCCGCAGCGACCAATCCGGTGCCTGAGAGGCAAGCACAGGCAAAGACCAAAACCATTCCGACTGCTGCCCAGCGCCAGAGCCGCGTGATTGTGAAACGGGAACTTGCCGGTTGAACCGATGGGATACTTTCGGCGGCTGCCAGGAGACGCGCTTCGATTCGTGTCCTGGCTTCAGGGGCGAGGCTGGGTCTGGCGATAGCCCGCGCCCGCTCAACCGCCCGCAGCAACGGTTCTAGTTCACCGGCCAGGTCAGGGTACCGCCGCAGGGAATCCTGGAGCGTCGCCTTGCCGGTGGTTGTCTCCTCCAGGCAGATTTCGAGAATGGCAGCGGTATCTTGCGACATACTGTTCTACTCGATCTCTTTACTCTGCTCGTCCAGCAGTCGGGCCAGCGAAGCTAGCGCGCGGTGTTGCAGCGCCTTGACGGCTCCGACTGTCTTGCCCATCACGGCGGCGGCTTGAGCCAGACTCATCTCCTCGACGAAGCGCAGGATGATGACCTGTTGCTGGTCGCCGGTCAAGCGACGCAGGAGTACTGCCAGATCGGCTTGCTCGATGCGGGTGCTGACGATTGCCTCGGGATCGACCCCGGTCGCCGCTACCTTGTCCGACAACTCCATCTCCTGGCGTCTCCCGGTCCGGCGCCAGTGATCTATGGTGCGGGCGCGGGCGATGCGGTAGAGCCAGCCGACAAAGGGAGCACCGGTGTATCGGTACCCCCTCAAGCCCTCCAGCATCTTGAGAAAGACCTCGGCCGTCAGGTCTTTGGCCACGATTGTGTCACCCACTCGCAGGTGGACGTAGCGATAGATCCCGTCAACGTGGCGGCGGTACAACTCGCCGAGGGCCGCTCGATCTCCTCGCTGGGCCCGTTCGATTAGTTGCCTCTCATCGTCCTGCGGCACGAATTCACCCCAACCGTATTGTCCCGTGTGTTCGTGCGTCTATTATACCGCACCTATCTCCGAAAAGATACTGGCGCGACCGTATCCTTTTTGAGTGTTCAACGGTAATATGCATGTCAGGCATAAGCGAGTCTGAAGGCGAAAGGAGATGGAAATGAGTAAGCGATACGCTTTGTTGGCCAGCGTCGCGCTGGCGCTCGGGTTGACGTTGATCGTGTTGGCCGGTGTCGGTCGGGCCGCTCCCCCATCGGTCAGTCAAACAGAATCGGCACCTATCCCTCCGGTCAACGGCCTGCGCCCGATTGGCGTTCCACTGACGATAGCGCTGGCCCTGGATGAGGGAGATTCGTTCACGCTCAGTTTTGGGAACTGCCCTCAGTATCCAGAGCAGTGCATCGTGAGCTATACGGGCGGCCAGGTCCAGCACCGCGGCTGGCTGAATCTGGCCTACGTCTGGAATCAGACGGAAGACCCCGATTGGCTCCGCGCTGTGGATCCCAGCGGCGACGCCAATGTGCTGGAGGATTGGATGGGGAACGGCTTCCCCGGGGAGGTTGCCTTCTACGCCGGCGACTATATCCACGCCAAGCCCGGTCGAAATTCTTCCGTCATCGGGCAAGCCCCAGTGGGGGAGACGATCTTGGTGCCGGTCTTTGACTCTGTCCCACACTATGATGAGATCCCGGCGCCCAAGCCCCCCACTGCTACGCAGGGTGGTGGCTATTATTACCACATTGTCGGCTTTATGGCCTTCGAGGTCACTGGAGCCAACCAGGGCGCGGGCACGATTGACGGGCGGTTCGTGCAGTTCGTGAATGTGCTCAGCGGCACCAAGACGGTCGAGCCGACCGAGGCGGGACCAGGAGACACACTGACCTACACCATCGTGATCAGCAACGCCAGCCCAGGCGACGAAACGGACCTGGAGATCGTGGATCCGATTCCCGAGGGCACCGTCTACATCTGGGGCAGCGCCTGGGCCAGCAGTGGAGTCGTCCAGCAGAACGGCGGTCTCATTGGCTGGACCGGCTACCTGACGGTAGGACACACGGTCACCATCAGCTTCCAGGTCTACGTGGACTATTGGGTGACGCCGGGCAGCGTCATCACCAACACCGCCACGGTCATTGACGCCTTGGGCAACCAGTTTGACCTGACGGCGACGACGCTGATCGGGCCGGTTACGCCGCGCCCCTGGACCTTCTTGGTTTATCTCTCGGCAGATAACAACATAGATAATCAGCGAGACCGGCTGATCTACGACTTGGAGCTGTTCAACAACCTGGAGCGAGCAGCAGCCCGGAACCCTGGTGTCAATATCCTGGTAGAGTGGGACCGCAGTCCTGACTACGCTGGCAGTACACCCGACGATCACACCCGCCGCTATCACGTCTTGCCCAACCGTAACCCCTACGAACTAGCGGACTACGTCGAGGGAATGACTACCTGGGACCTGGGCGAGTTGAATATGGGTGATGACCAGACGCTCTACGACTTCGTCACCTGGGCGCGATCCACCTTCACGCCGACCACCTACACTGCCCTGTCGCTGGTCGGCCACGGCGGCGGTTGGGCGCCCAGCTTCGTGTCACCCCTGGGGATCGGTTACCTCACCAGCGGCATAGGCTGGGACGACACCTACGGCGACTACCTGGGCACCCGGGAGATCGGCGACGCCCTATACTGGGCCACGGACGAGGGCACCAACCCCATTGACGTCCTCTTTCTCGATGCCAGCATGATGGGCATGCTGGAGAACGCCTACGAGGTCCGCGACAGCACCCGCTTCCTGGTCGCCTCGGAGAGCGCCGTCTGGTCCCGCTTCCCCTACGAGGGG
Organism: uncultured Anaerolineales bacterium; assembly: GCA_964568065.1. GTDB lineage: Bacteria > Chloroflexota > Anaerolineae > B4-G1 > B4-G1 > CAZMOT01. The sequence goes on along the minus strand of CAZMOT010000043.1, from coordinate 17,912 downwards.
TACGTCGGCGCCATCGGGATGGACACGACAGCCCGCGAGCTGGCCGAAGCGATGGTGCAGGTCTACGACGACTCGCTGCTGGGCTACCCGCGCACGATGGCCGGGCTGGCCGTGGACGTCAGCGCCGTCGGTCCCATCTCCCAGGCGCTCGATAGCCTGGCCCTGGCCCTGTCGGACACGCTGACAACGACCACTCGCCTGCAAATCGCGCAGGCCTACAGCGCCGTTCAAAAGTTCGATTCCAACTGGGATTATGCCCTGGCGGCCCCCGACGCCTACGTGGACCTGTACGACCTGGCCGAGCAACTGGCAGCCCACGTCACCGACACGACCGTGCTCAGCGCTGCTCACGCGCTGACCACAGCCATCGGCCCCATAGGCAGCGGCGTGGTTGTCCAGGAGCGACATCACGATGGACATCCCTGGGTCGCGCCGTCGGAGACCTGGACCTTCACTGGCGCTCACGGTCTGGCGATCTATTTCCCGCTGGGTGAGGACTTTTGGATCCGCGACTATTACCAACCGACAGAGCTAGACCTGGCCGCCCATACCCACTGGGACGAGTTCCTCCACCTTGGCTGGTACGAGGGCCAGCCAGCGCCAGCGCTGCCAATAGGCACTTTGCGGCTCATGTCCGCTGCCGCCGGGCCCATTGATCCGGCTCTGCGCCCCGGCTTGCTGCCCGTGAAGCGTTTCTGGGCCTTCTTGCCCATTATAACGAAGCAGACTGATTAGCTGGAGTTTGGACAGGTCGAACAGCGCGAACTGCGCGCAGTCCACTGGGTACACGCTGAGCTCAACGATGTCGCGGCTCATGAACAACTGCCGGTACGCTAGTCTAGTTTCCAGTACAAAGCGGTTTTCCGAGGCTTCCAGCTCCGTCCCCGGGGGTGTCATAGACAAGGGTAGTGTGTCAAAAGCGATCATTTGCTGCATGGGACGCCCCCGAGACGGGGATTTCGGGTGTTTTGTACCGAGAACCAGCTAACACCTGTGCCCAATGCTCTCACCCTGCACCACAGGACCCCCATTGGGGGCAGTGAACAAAAGGTCTGGTTCATCTTATCCCGCGAGCTGGGCAACGCCGCGCACCTGACCCTGGGCAGAGCGGTCAGTTGGGGGGGGCACCGGATGGGCAGCCCACCAGGATAGTATCTATTTGTTCTGCACCATCACACTTCCAGCGCCTCCACCAGCCGGTGGAAGATTTCCTCTCCGTCCGGCTGCTGCGCCAGGTCATTCACCACTCCGTGCCCCACGGCTTCCCGCCACCGGGCGGCGGCCGCTTCCCCCGCTTCATCGTTGTCAGGCACGAACACCACCTTCGCGACCCATCCTAGCCTCCGCGCGTCCTGCGACTTGATCGAAGTACCAAGAGTGGCCACGGCCTGGTAGCCCCACTGCCACAACGTGACGTAGTCTATCGGAACTTGTTCCGCGATGCCCTCGACCACGAACACGGGGCGCGAGGTGTCGAGCCGCGCCAGGCCGTAGACGGGTTTGCGCAGCCCGGTGAGGAACAGGTATTTGAGCCGTGCTTTGCTGTCGAGAGCCCGTCCGGCCATGTGGATCACCCGACCGGCACGGTTCCGTTCGACGAAGGTGATGCGTCCGGCGAAGGACTCTCACGCCCTGCCGTCTTGGCGACGCAGCAGCCCGACGGTCTCCGCGTGGGCCGGGTCGCTGCGCAGGTAGCGCAGGGCGGGGGAGAGCATGGCCCTGGAACAGTAGCCAAGCTGGAACTCTAACGGAACTCGTTCCGCCGGAACTTGTTCCGCGATGGCCTCGACGGTCAAGGGGAGAGAGGGAGCAGCACGACGTGAGGTGTGTGGCGGGTGGGGTGTTCCTGCACCTGCACCTCCGCCCCAAAAACCTGGCGGATGCGCTCCTCGTGCAACACCTGGGCCGGCGTACCCTGGACCACCACCCGGCCACGGTCCAGAAGGATCAGGCGGTCGAAGTAGAGCGCGGCCAGGTTCAGGTCGTGCATCGTGGCCAGCACGGTCAGGTTGCGCCTCCGGTTCAGTTCCTTGATCAGCTCCAGAATCTCGATCTGGTGGCTGATGTCCAGATGGACGACCGGCTCGTCCAGCAGGAGCACTTCCGGCTCCTGGGCCAGGGCCAGCGCCACGATGACCCGCTGCTGTTCGCCGCCAGAGAGCTCGCCGAAAGGCCGTCCGGCCAGTTCCCAGGTGGCCGTCAAGCGCATCTTCTCGGCCACGACCTGCCGGTCCCGCTGTCTCGCCCCCACTAGCGGCCGCACGTGCGGCGTGCGCCCCAGCATCACCATCTCGTAAGCGGTGAAACCGAAGGGCATAGCCAACTCCTGGGGCACCACCGCGACGCAGCGGGCGATCTGGCGGCGCTTCAAGCGTTGCACGTCCTGGCCGTCGAGGAGGACCCGGCCTCTCCTGGGAGACAGGAGGCCGCTGAGGACTTGAAGCAGCGTTGTCTTACCTGAACCATTGGGCCCCAGGAGGCCGGCCAGTTCGCCGCGCCTCAAAGTGAGATTCACGTCGCGCAGGACGAGCCCGTCGTAGTAGGAAAAGTCCACATTTCGGGCTTGCAGCGCTACGTCTTCCATCATCAACCCCCTCTTCCGGTGTCGTCAGAAGTCATACGCCCGTTTGCTGCGCCGCAGCAGATAGATAAAGAACGGCGCGCCGATCACCGCCGTGACGATGCCCACCGGCACCTCCGCTGGAGCCAGCACCAACCGCGCCGCCAGGTCAGCCAGCACCAGGAAGATACTCCCCAGCAGACCCGCCGTGGGCAACAGCAAGCGGTGGTCGGGCCCAAAGACCAGGCGGGCCACGTGGGGCACCACCAGACCGACGAAACCCACCAGCCCGCTGACCGAGACCGAAGCCCCGGTGAGCAGCGAGCCGATCATCAGCAGCACTATCTTGCGTCGTTCCACATTCACGCCCAGGTGGGCGGCCTGGTCCTCGCCCAGCAAGAAGGCGTTGAGGTCACCGGCCAGCAGGTAGGCCGCCAGGCTGCCCAGGAGGATGAGCGGGATCACCACCTGCAGTTGTCTCCAGCCGCTGGCAGAGACCCCGCCCATCGTCCACAGCACGACCCGCTGCATCGTCTCCCCGCTGAGCAGCATCAGGAAGGACATCGCCGCGGCCATCAGCGAACTGAGGGCAAAACCGGCCAGCAGCAACGTGGTAATGGGAGTGCGGGGGCCCACGCGGGCGATGGCATAGACCGCCAGCACGGCCACCAGCGAGCCGACGAAGGCGGCCAGCGGCACCAGCGTGAAGCCGAACCACACCACCTGAATCGGCAGCAACAGCGCCAGCGTCACTCCCAGCGCCGCCCCGCCGGAGGTGCCGATGATGTAGGGGTCGGCCATTGGATTGCGTAACAGCCCCTGGAAGACCGTCCCCGCCACCGCCAGCCCGTAGCCCACCACCATCGCGGTGATTACGCGGGGCAGGCGGATGCGCAAGATGATGGCCTCCGCCTGCTCCGTCCACGTGGAGGCGAGGTGAACCCCCGGCAGTTGTGCCAGCGCCATCCGGGCTACCTGGCCGAAGCCTACCGGAACCGTGCCCAGCGAAGTGGCCACCACCACGATCAGGATCAACGCCACCCCCAGGAGGGCGATGATACCCAGCCTGCTCCAACGGTGGCGAAGCGCCCTCATCCGCCTGCCTTCGACGTCAAGACCTACTCAAACAGCTCGGGGTGGATGAGTCGGGCCAGTTCTTCGATGCCCTCCACCACGCGCGGGCCGGGCCGGCTGATAAGGTTGTCATCAATGGGATACACTCGCCCGTCCCGCACCGCCGAGATAACGTCCCAGCCGGGACGCTCGGCCACCGATTCGGGCGTCGTCCCCCAGGCAGCGTCGCCCAGGATGATGATGACCGGGTCCTGAGCCACGATCTCCTCGGCGTTGAGCTGCACCCAGGCACTCTCTTGAGTGCCGGCCAGGTTGGTGCCGCCGACCATGTGGATGAACTCGTCGTGCCAGGAACCGGAACCGGCCGTCCAGGGCTTGGTGGGATCGGTCCCGTCCAGTTCATAGAACACGAGCGGGCGCTCAGTTACGTCGGCGGTCACGGCTGTGACGGCCGCGACCCGCTCCTGCATCTCGGCGACCAACTCCTCAGCCCGCTGCTGTACGCCGGTCGCCTGCCCCACCAACTCGATGTCGTGGTACAGCGCATCCAGGTCGTCGGGTTTGAGCACCAGCACTGCCAGCCCCAGCTCTTGCAGTTGGCCGATGATGAGCGGGTCAGGCTCACCACCGATGGCCAGTACCAGGTCCGGGTCCAGGGCGACGATCTGCTCCAGGTTCGGCTCCACGCCGCCGATCTTTTCAATCTCCAGCGCCTGCGGCGGATAGTCGCAGAAGTCGGTGACACCCACTATCTGGTCGCCCAGGCCCAGCGCGAAGGCGATTTCGGTATTGGAGGGGGCCAGGGAGACGATGCGCTCCACCGGCCCCTCGATCTCGACCTCGTTGCCGATGTCGTCGGTCAGCATGACGACCGGCGGCTCAGGGGTCGCCGTCGGTGTTGGGCTGGCTGACGGCTCGGAGGTCGCCGCCGGTGTCGGACTAGCTGGCGGCTCGGAGGTTGCCGTCATTGTTGAGCTGGCCCCGCCGCAGGCTGCCAGCATGATCGTCAAAACGAGCAAGAGGTCTGCACACAGAACTCGATGGTTAGTCATTTGATTTTCCTTTCGTGTTGGTAGTTGACGGGAAATGAAAAGCCCTCCCCCTCACGTTGGTTGGGGAAGGGCCGTTTGTGCTTGAGTACCCTTCATGCGCCACCTCCTTTCCGCGAAGGTTATTGTGTGCGCCGGCAGAGGCGGGTATCCTGACTCCAACGGACGGCACGAGCCGCCGTTGCTACAGTTGCGGGACAGTGCCGGACTTTGACCGGCTTCCCCCATTGTGCCCCTCGCATCCGGGCTGGGGAGCTCCTCTGCCGTAGCAGTATGCGGTTATGGGGAGAGTATAGCACATTGGTGATGGGCTGTCAAACTGGAGCGAGTGTGTTATAATCAGTGTGGATAGATCTCATGTTGTTAGGAAAAGACCATGCCCTCAGCAGTCATCGCTGATCCAGTCACCACCTCACGCCAGCGGCGTGCCTTCTTGCGCTTTCCGTGGCGCATCTACGAGGACGATTCCTGTTGGATGCCCCCCATCCTGAGCGAACGTGCTGCGCGGCTTGACCCAGGCCAAAACCCCTTGTTCCAACACGGCGAGGCGGAGACCTTCATCGCCATCCGTGATGGTCAGGTCGTGGGGACGATTGCAGCGGCGCTGGATCACCGCGTCCATCAACTGCGCAATGAGCAGGTCGCCATCTTTGGCTTCTACCGGGGGCGAGGGCCCGATGCGCTGATCTACCTGGAGATGTACCGCGCCTGGTCGGGCAGGGGCGCGGTTGGACAGGCAGTACCGGATATACGAGTGGGAGGTGAAGGCCTGAATTGAAGCTCGTGCGCGAGCAGGAGCCGGGCCAGGCCGTCTTCTTACTGGGACACAGCCTGGGCGGATTGATCGGTCTGGAATACGCCCTGCGCAACCTGGAGGGGTTTGCTGGCGTGGTCGCCTCCGGGCCGGTGCTGGCCCAGGTTGGCGTCTCCCCGCTCCTGATGACGTTGAGCAAGATAATGTCGAGTGTCCTACCTCGATTCACGCTCGACGTCAATCTCGACACCACCGCCCTCTCCCGCGATCCGGCCGTCGCCGAGGCATACGTAGATGATCCACTGGTGCACGGCCGGGGCACGGCGCGCCTGGGCACCGAACTGACCCGGGCCGTCGAGTGGACGCAGGCACACGCCGCCGAGATGGAGGTTCCGTGCCTGATCGTGCACGGCGGCGCCGACCGGTTGGTCTCGCCCGATGGCAGCCGCGTCTTCTACGAGAACATGACGCTGGCTGACAAGGAGCGGCAGGTCTACGAGGGCTACTACCACAAAGTTCTCAACGACGTCGGCAAGGAGCGAGTGTTGGCGGCAGTGGAAGCATGGATAGAGCACCATCTGCCATATCCTGGGTGAACCGGTGTTTGACCAACCCGTGCCTTTGTGTTAGAATGGCGCGGCCTCTCGGAGCGACATTGCCCCTCCGGGAAAGTTGCCTCCCGGTGGGGTGCTTTTGACAGTGGACGATGCTTGATCTGGGAATCGTTATCGTCAATTACAGCACCCGTGACCTGCTGCGAACCTGTCTGCGCTCGGTCTACGCTAGCCAGGGCGATTTCACCTTTGAAGTCTGCGTCGTGGATAATGCCTCGCCCGATGGCAGCGCCGAGATGGTCGCCACCGAGTTCCCACAGGTGCGCCTCATCGTCAACGCGGAGAACGTGGGCTACCCCAGCGCCAACAACCAGGGCCTGGAAACCTTCTGCTTCGCCCAATCTCCCCATCTCCAATCCCAAACCCCAAAGTTTGCACTGCTCCTGAACCCGGATACTGAACTGCCGCCGGATGCGTTAGTGCGGATGCTGGACTTTGTGGCCGAGCACCCTGACGCTGGCATCGCTGGCCCCAAACTGGTGCTCCCTGATGGAACGCTCGACCTCGCCTGCCGGCGTTCGTTTCCAACACCTGCGGTCTCCCTCTACCGGCTGACGTATCTCTCGCGCCTCTTCCCTCGCAGCCGGCGCTTCGGGCGCTATAACCTGACCTATCTCGACCCTGATCAGGTTGCCGAGGTGGATTCCGTCGTGGGCGCGTTCATGCTGGTGCGGGCGGAGGCTATCGCCCAGGCCGGCCTGATGGATGGGCAGTTTTTCATGCATGGCGAAGATCTGGACTGGGCCTATCGCATCAAGGCGGCCGGCTGGAAAGTCTACTACAATCCAGCCGTGACGGTGCTGCACGTCAAGCGAGCGGCCAGCCGCCACAGCCCACGGGCTCAGGTCGAGTTCTATCGCGCAATGGATGTTTTCTACCGGAAGCACTATGCTGCGCAGACCCCCTGGTGGCTTCACGCGCTCATCGTCAGCGCCATTGCGCTTCGACAGCGGCTGGAACAGTTGCGGCAAACACTTGCTCTGGCCAAACAGAGATCGGAGGCCAGACCGTGAAGTCGAAGACGCGGACCCAAATCGTCTTCGTGCTTATGTTGGCCCTCACCGACGTAGTGATGGCCGCTCTAGCCTTCTTCCTGGCCTATTGGATGCGCCGCTGGATTCCTTTGCCGGACGAGGTTCAGGAGATGGGGAGATTCTACGACTACTCCGGCATCATCCTGGCTCACGTCGCGTCCATTTTGGTGGTGTTTGCCTTTTCCCGCCTGTACCGTCTGACCCGTATGCCATCGCGCGTTGACGAGTTCTACTACACTTTCGCCTCCACCACAGTGGCCACGCTGATAGGGGTGGCGCTCTTCTCGCTGCTCTTCAAAAACAGCCCGCTGGAACTAGACTACTCACGGGGGATGATCCTCTATGGCTGGGCGCTCACCATCGTGTTCATCACCGCCGGTCGAGTGGCACACGCACAGGTCCGCGCCGAGTTGCGGAGGCAGGGGTGGGGGCGCGACCGGGTGCTCATCGTCGGCACCGGCGACGTGGGACGGATGATCGTCCAGAAGATTCAATCGAACCCCGGACTGGGGTACGAAGTCGCCGGCTTCGTCACCACCGACGGCCAGAATGAGATGCCATTGGGAGCTCCTGTCCTCGGGCAAGCCGGCGACCTGGCGCCCATCATTAATGAGCACCAGGTTGACGAAGTCATCATCGCCTTGCCGGAGGCGACCCATCAGGAGATCCTGATGTTGATTTCGGAGTGCGAGCGGGGAAAAGTAACAATCAAGGTCTTCCCTGACGTGTTCCAGATTATGGCCAGCCAGGTGAGCATCGGCGATCTGGGAGGATTGCCACTGCTGACCGTGCGCGACATCGCGCTGCGCGGCTGGCGGCGCATGGCCAAGAGGCTGATGGACATCGTCGGGGCGGCCTGCGTGCTGATCCTGCTCTCGCCGCTGATGATGCTGATGGCGGTCCTGATCAAGCTGGACTCACGCGGCCCGGTGTTCTACGCCCAGGAGCGGATGGGGCTTGATGCCCGGCCCTTCCAGATGCTGAAGCTTCGCTCTATGCGACAGGATGCCGAGGTCAGCGGGCCTGGCTGGACGGTAAAAGACGACCCCCGCGCCACCCGGCTGGGCCGCCTTATTCGCCGCGTCAACGTGGATGAATTGCCCCAACTGATCAACGTGCTGGTGGGGGAGATGAGCCTGGTAGGACCACGGCCAGAGCGCCCGGTCTACGTCAATCAGTTCCGCCGCTCCATCCCACGCTACATGGATCGCCACTGGGAAAAGGGTGGCATAACCGGCTGGGCGGCGGTCAACGGGCTGCGTGGCGACACCTCCATCGCTGAGAGGATCAAGTATGACCTGTGGTACATCGAGAATTGGTCGCTGCTTCTGGATATCAAAATCCTGGTTCGCACGCTTTTCAACATCTTCAGGTCGCCGAATGCGTATTGACCTGTAGGTGTGTAGGTGGTGTCAAGAGCAAGAGCGTCGCCAGGGGCTCAGCGCTCCCCCTGGCGACGCTCCGCGAGTACATCCAGCCCCTGCCAGAGCGAGCCTACATCATCATCCTCCGCCGATTGAGGAAAAAGAGCACCGCCACCCCTGCAGCCAGGATCAGCACCAGTATACCGCTGGTCTTGGCGACGGTGGCAAAGATACGACCGAAGGTCGAGCCACCGTCCGATCCGTCGTTCTCCTCGCCCATTGGCGTGGGCTCGGTGGTTCCGCCTGGGGATACCGGGCCTTCGCTCCGCACGTTGCCAAACAGGATGTCGAGGCTAGGTCCCTCTGCCGCTGCTACCTGCCACTCGGCCGGGCCGCTGGACATATAACCCGGAGGCGCAGTCTGAATCACGCGATATGCTCCCGTGGCCAGTTCGGGGAAGCAGTAAGGCTCGCTGACGCCATTGGAAGTGTACCGGGCTACCACGCCAGAGGCATTGGCAACAGAGAACTCTGCATTGGGCAACAATTCCTCGGTCGCCTCATCGTCTCGGAACGTATTGCCATTCCGGTCGTGGTAGGCCAGCACGCAGATGGAAGCGCCCCCTGTCGTGGGGCTGCCTGATGAGGAAGGCTCCGCCGTAGGAGGCGCGGGCAGCGGTGTGGGTGTGGGTGTCTCACTGGGTATGGAGATCACCAGTTCCTGGCCTGGTATTATTATATCGCTACCGCCCAGAGCACTCGCGTTTAGCCGGCGAATCTGATCCAACGACACGTTATACATCAACGCGATCCCAGAGAGAGTATCGCCAGATTCGACGATGTGGACGACAGCGCCATCAGGGCGCGGGGTAGGGGTCGGGCGCGGCGTGGGCGAAGGGCCATACGTGGGGGTCGGCGGTGGAGGCAACGGAGTGTTCGTCGGCGTCTGCGGCGGGGTGGTGTAGACCAGAGAGGCATCATCCCAATAAACGTCGTTGTGCTTGTAGCGCCATTTAGCAGTCTCCCGCAAGAAGACGGTAATCGTGCCAGCCTCCCCCACTTGCGCCTCTACTGGGCCGATCTTACGGAACTCGTCGTAAGAGTAACCACTGGCCCAGACAATGTTTGGGCTCCAGGGATCGGTACCACCGTTGGGGTCAATGCCCACGCGGAAGAGCATCTGGAATTGGTCGCCACAGGAATAGGCATCCTTGGAGTTGTCACAACTCCAGGCATGTCCGTAAGCGGATGCCTGGACAGTAGCGCCGGAACTCAAGCTGGTGACGACCTGGTAGAGGCCAGAGTCAATGGCGCGAAAGAAACCGAACTGCTTCACCGAGTATTTGCCGCTGCGGATGCGGGCCGGCGGGCCGACATACCCATGTTGATTGCGGATCACATGGCACTCCGGCCGGCCATAGGGCCATCCCGAGTCCGCGGGGTTCGTCCCCTCGCTCCAGAAGGAAACCCAGCCCTGGGGACTGTATATTTCACCCCATATACTGCCATTAAAGGTATCCCTGGTCCAGTTGCCATCACACCAACCAGCATCCGAGTCGGCGTCGCAAGTGATTCCCTCAAATCCTGGATTCGCCAACAGATTTGTGCCATCCTGTGTCAACTGTGAAAGATCGGGCGCGGCCATAGAAAAGACCGGCACCACGCCCAGTAGTATGGACGCCAACACGATGCCGAGCAACGTGCGTTTCTTGATCATCTGGTCCCTCCCCTCCAAAAACGAACAATGTGACCACAACCTGCAAATTGATCATTGTTCATTGATTCATTCGCGGCGACAGTGAGGCAAATATACGTAGGTATACAGGGGTTCGCGGCCATAATTGGCCGCGAAGTAGACTGCTTACTGTTCTTTGAGGCATCCAAGGTGGCTAGGCTTCAGAACTCACTCCTCCGCCCAACTGCGCCAGCGGCCCGGTATAATCTCCTCACCCGCCAGACTTGCCAAAGCGGGCAAATTATAGCACAATGCAAATGCTTGTCAAACTCCTGCGGAGGTTCATAGCGGAGCCCCTATGCGCGTTCTGATGGTCTCCAAGGCCTGTCTGGTGGGTGCCTACCAGCGCAAACTGGAGGAAATCGCCCGTTTTCCAGATGTCGAACTGATGGTCGCCGTGCCGTCGTCGTGGAGTGACGGCAGCCGCGTGATCCGACTAGAGCGAGCCCACACGGTTGGTTACGAGCTGGTCGTTGAACCCATCGCGTTCAGCGGGAGTTTTCACTTGCATTTTTATCCTCGTTTGGGGCGGCGGCTGCGCGCCTTCGCCCCCCACATCGTGCACGTGGACGAGGAGCCCTACAACCTGGCCACCTTCCACGCGCTGCGGCTGGCCAGGAAATTCGGTGCGCGTGCGCTGTGGTTCACCTGGCAGAACCTGAACCGTCGCTACCCGCCTCCCTTCTGCTTCATCGAGCGCTACAACCTGCACCACGCCGACTACGGTATCGCGGGCAGCGCGGGGGCGGCGGCGGTCTGGCGCGAGAAGGGCTATATTGGCCCGCTGACCATCATTCCCCAGTTCGGCGTGGATACCAGAATCTTTACTCCGCGTCCCGGCGAGCGAGACCCTGCCCGCAGCTTCGCCATCGGGTACGTGGGACGGTTGGTGCCGGAAAAAGGAGTGGATCTGTTGCTGGAAGCGATGGCTGGCATGGAGGATGCGTGTCGGGTGGCTGTGTTGGGAGAGGGGCCGGAGCGGGACCGGCTGGAGATGCTGGCCCGCCGCCTGGGGTTGGCCGACCGGGTCTCGTTCGAGGGGAATCTGCCTTCTTTGCACATGCCCTCTTTCTATCGGGAATTGGACGTGCTGGTGCTCCCCTCGCGTTCCCGGCCCAACTGGGTCGAGCAGTTTGGGCGCGTGCTGATCGAGGCGATGGCCTGTGGCGTGCCGGTAATCGGCTCCGACTGCGGCGAGATCCCCAACGTAGTGGACGACGCCGGGCTGATTTTCCCAGAGGGAGACACGGGCGCATTGCGGCAGCATTTGATACGTCTGATGTGTGAGCCCAATCTGTGGGCGGACCTGGCCCAGCGCGGACGGGAGCGGGTACTGGCCCACTTCACCCAGGCACAGATCGCCGCGCAGACAGTGGCAGTATACCGGAAAATGACCAACGAAGCGTAACTACTTCGACAATGTCACATTAGGCCCGCGATGGTTCAAGTTCCATACTCAGGCTCGCGGTGGACTGTCGTCCACCGCCCCAGACGCGGACTGTCGTCCGCTTGGAGCTTGCAGAAGTGCATTCTTATGTTAATGTGACATTATCAAGGTAGTTACAACGAATCAATGACAAATGCCAGAGGCCAGAAGCCAACAGTCAACTGCTAACCACTGTAGTGAAAGGAGCACAATGTTCGACTCATTCGAAAAAGCACGACGTTACACTCAAGAGAACGGTGTGCAAATGATTGACCTCAAGTTCACCGACCTTTGGGGGCGCTGGCACCACCTCACGATTCCCCAGAGCCAGTTCACCCCACCGCTTATGGAGGCTGGCGTCGGCTTCGATGGCTCCGCCGTCGGCCTGAAGTCGGTCAAGGCCGGTGACATGGTGCTGGTGCCCGATCTCTCCACGGGCTTTGGCGACCCCTTCTGGGACGTGCCCACTCTCAGCTTTATCTGCAGCACGCTGGAGGCGGATACGAAAGCGGTCTTTCCCAACGATCCGCGCAACATCGCCCTCCGTGCCGAGGAGCACCTGGTCGAAAGCGGCATTGCCGATCGGAGCCAGTGGGGACCAGAGTTCGAGTTCTACGTCTTTGACAGCGTGGCCTACGAAAATGAGATGAACCGTGCCGGTTACAGCGTCGAGTCGGGTGAAGCTGCCTGGCGTAGCGGCGCAGGGGGACACGGTCACTACATCCCGCTGCACGGCGGTTATCACGCCATCCCTCCCAGGGACACGCTCTACAACCTGCGCGCCGAGATGAGCCTGCACCTGCAGGGGATGGGAGTGCCGGTCAAGTACCACCACCACGAGGTGGGTGGGCCAGGCCAATGCGAGATCGAGACGCCGCTGGTGGGTCTCCTGGAGGCTGGCGACGTGACGATGATCGTCAAGTACGTCACCAAAATGGTCGCTCACCGGCACGGCCAGACAGCGACCTTTATGCCCAAGCCGATTTACGGCGAGGCCGGGTCGGGGATGCACTTCCATCAGCATCTGTTCAAGGGCGATCAAAACATCTTCTACGACCCTGCCGGCTACGGCCTGCTGAGCCAAACGGCCCTGTACTATATTGGTGGGTTGCTGCTCCATGGGCCGGCGCTGCTGTCTTTCACCAATCCCAGTACCAATTCCTACCGGCGACTCGTGCCTGGCTTCGAGGCCCCTATCAACGCCTTCTTCTCCAGCGGCAATCGGAGCGCTGCCGTGCGCATCCCGCGCTACGCCACCCAACCCGACCAGGTGCGCTTCGAGTTCCGCCCGCCGGACGCCACCTGCAACGTCTACCTGGCGCTGGCGGCGCAACTCCTGGCTGGCCTGGATGGTATCCGCCGTCGGATTGACCCTACTGAGGCCGGCTTCGGCCCGATAGATGCCGACGTCTTTTCCTGGACAAATGAACAGCGGGCGGCTATCCAGCCGCTGCCCGCCTCGCTCAAGGAATCTCTGGACGCGCTGGCGGACGATCACGACTTCCTGCTGGCCGGGGACGTCTTCAGCGCAGACTTGATCGAGCGCTGGATCACCCTCAAGATGGACGAGGAATACTACCAGGTGCGCAACCGCCCGCATCCCTATGAGATGGAACTCTATTTCGATGTGTGAGCGTTGACATATTCCGGTTCTCCGATATAATCCTACCATGAGGGGAGGCGGCGCTATCGTCACCCGGCGATAGCGCTTTCATTGTGGCTGTCCTCGAGTAACGCCATTATACTGTCGGGAAAGTCGAGCCCACATTACCTGCCTATGAACCAACGCCAAACCACAGTGCCCACCGTCGCCGATCTCATTTGTGTCTCCCTGTTCACATCAGCCACCTTGCTGCTGGAACAAGGTCTCGCCCGCATCTTTTCGGTCACCACGTATTACCACTTTGCGTTCCTGATGATCTCGCTGGCCCTATTCGGTCTCTCGGTCAGCGGAACACTCATCTACCTCAAGACAAAGTGGTTCCCCGCCAGGAAAGCCTGCTCGCAGATTGCCACCTTCAGCGCGCTGTTTGCACTAGCTGTGATCGGCACACTGGCTATCGTGACGCGCTTTTCAATTCGGGTGCATATGGAGTCGCGGGAGCAAATCATCTTCACCGGCGTGAACGCGCTCGAGATGCTGGGACTGTGCCTCGTCGCTGCCATTCCGTTCGTCCTGATGGGCATGGCCGTCTCGCTGAGCGTCTCCCACTTCCGCGCGCATATCCACCGCGTCTACTTCTTTGACCTGGCGGGCACGGCCTTGGCGTGCGCGCTGTTCGTACCACTGGCCAACCTGCTGAGCGGGCCGGCCGTCGTGATCGCAGCCGCCGTCATCGCAGCCTGTGGCGCGCTGGTGATGGCCATCCGATCCAGGCACAAAGCTGCACGCGTTCTGAGTGTCGTCGTCGTGGCGATCACGCTGGTGTCATTCGGTGCCGAGCAGGTAGCGCGCACATTCCGTGTCGTTACAGTGAAAGGCAAATACGAGGACGACTACGACTTTACAAAGTGGAACTCGTTCTCGCGCGTGACGGTTGACAAAGTGGGTGGCATCCCGCTGATCGTAATTGACGGCATGGCGGCAACGGCGATCTATCCGCCGGATGCGCCGAATAGCGAGTGGCTCCTGTTCACGATAAGCGAGTTAGTCTACGACGTCCGTCAGCCCGGCAAGGCGCTCGTGATTGGCTCGGGTGGCGGCGGCGACGTCCACGCCGCGCTCAAGTTCGGCGCGTTGGAGGTCGTTGCCGTGGAGATCAACCCGGTGATTGTGAACGACGTCATGCTGGAGGAGTACAAGACACTCTCCGGCGATCTATACGAGCGGGGCGAAGTAAGGCCGGTCGTTGCTGAAGGCCGTAGTTACGTGCGCCGCTCAAGCGAGATGTTCGACTCGATCCAACTCACTCTGGTGGACACATTCGCCGCAACCGCATCGGGCGCCTTCGCGCTATCGGAGAACAGCCTCTACACCGTCGAGGCGTTTCTCGATTTCATCAACCATCTCAACCCAGATGGTCTGCTCTCAATTACGCGCTGGGTCACTAACCCGGACCGCGATTTCATTCGCACCGTATCGGTCGCGAGGGAAGCACTCACCAGGCTGGGCGCGCGCAACCCGGCAGATCACGTCGTGGCCGTCCGCGATCAGCCAGGAATGGGAACCCTGCTGATCCGTCGCTCTCCTTTTACAGCAGCGGAACTGGAACGAGTCGATCAACTAGCCACCGAACGGAATTGGGAGATCCTGTATGCGCCGGGACGCCACGCGACCACCCACGTCTCGGAACTCTTGCTCGCAGCAGATCCATCCACGTTCTACGCGAGCTATTCCGCCGACGTGACGCCAACCACCGATGACCGCCCATTCTTCTTCTACTCGGTCAAGCCGCGCGACCTGATCCCGTCCGGCGGAAACTGGTCGAGACTGCTGTTGAACAACTTTGCCGTCGTCGTGCTGTTCACGGTGTTGGTGGCCGTGATCGTGCTGACCCTGCTGTTCATCCTCGGGCCGCTTTGGCGGCGTCGCACCACATCCAAGCATTCGGTTGGCAGCGCCCAACTCCATGGACGCCACATGTTGGTGTACTTTGTGGCGCTCGGAATCGGCTTCATCACCGTGGAAATCGCGTTGCTGCAGCGCTTCGTCCTGTTCCTGGGCCACCCGTCGTATTCGTTCGCCGCCGTCGTCTTTTCGATCCTGTTGATGAGTTCGCTCGGCGCACGCACCAGCGGCCGGGTCAGCGACGCACGGCGTGTCTCCGCGATCTGGCTAGCCGCTGGTACGACCATTGCGATCGTGTGCCTACACGCGCTGTTTCTGAATGGGCTGCTCGGCAGCCTGGTCGGACTGCCGCTCGACGCGCGCCTGGCTCTAACGTTTCTGTTGCTCACGCCTTCGAGCTACGCCATGGGTTTCTTGCTCCCGCTTGGAATCCGCATCGTTGACGATATTGCACCGGAAATAGTGCCGTGGTGTTGGGGATTGAACAGCTCGGCATCCGTCGTGGGATCCGTGTTGACCATGGTCGGGGTGATCAATTTCGGCTTTCAAGCCACTCTGATCTCTGGCGCAGTAGTCTACTCCATCGCGCTATTGAGTGCTTGGCGGCAAGAGGGTTCACCACCAAACTGAGACGCACCCACACCTTGTTGACACCTTCTGGTTCTCAGACTATAATCTGGCTTGGAGGAGAAAGCAATGAGCATCTCCATGTGGGCCCGTTACCAGAATGGCGTACTCAAACCTGCCGACCCTCTGCCGCTGAAAGAGAACCAACGTGTGAGAATAGTCGTGCTGCCTCAGCCAGAGGAAGTGGATGAGCAGCGACTGACAGAAATGCACCGTCGCGCGGACGAATGGCTGGCCCAACAGCCGCCGGATGCAGTGCAACTCGCTCCCAGGCTCTCCCTTGAAGAACAGCACGCTTTCGAGGCCGAGTTTGATGAAATCCTGCGGGGGGTTCGTGCGGCGAATGTGGCCTGCTCCGAAGAAAAAGTCATAGCCGATGTAATTGGCGAATTCGTCTAACCGATTGGCAGTATCCAGATATGCCGTGACCCCACCGACGACTACCTGATCGAGATGGCCATCCTGGGCCAGGCCACCCACCTGGTCACCGGGGACAGGGATTTTCACGACGATCCGACGCTGCTGCGTTTTCTGCAAGAGCGAGGCGTGACCGTGATCCGCCCCGCAGGCTTTGCCGCCCTTCTTCGTAGACAAACCATTTCAGGAGACCTGCCATGACCATCAAATTCGGCACCGACGGCTGGCGCGCCGTCATCTCGGATACCTTCACCTTCGCCAATCTGCGGCTGGTGGCCCAGGCCATCGCCGACTATGTGCTGGAGGAGGCCCCGGTCGGGAATACCGGCCAGCCTGAAGTCGTCGTCGGTTTCGACACCCGTTTCCTCTCCGATCGCTACGCGGCCGAGGTAGCCCGCGTGCTGGTCGGCAATTCCATCGTTGCCCACCTCACCCGCGCCGATGCCCCCACGCCGGCCGTCTCCTACGC
>CAZMOT010000043.1:0-1271 GCA_964568065.1 uncultured Anaerolineales bacterium | reverse complement strand
GTCCACAAAAAGGCTGCTACTGGCGTGATGATCACCGCCAGCCATAACCCGCCGCGCTATAATGGCCTCAAACTCAAGGCCGCCTTCGGTGGGGCAGCCCTGCCGGAGCAGTCTGAACGCGTCGAGTTCCACCTGGCACGCAACCAGGAGGCAGGCCGTGGCCCCAACGTGATGGATTACCAGGCGGCGTTAGACAAGGGCCTCATCCGCCGCTTTAACCCTGACTGGGCTTACTACGAGCACCTTAGCCACATGGTAGATCTCGACGTGATCTCGACCAGGGAACTGCGGGTGGTGACCGACGCGATGTACGGTTCAGGCCGTAAGTGCATCCCCGACATGCTGTCCCGTACCAGGTGCCGAGTATACGAGATTCGGGGCGAGATGAACCCTGGCTTTGGCGGCATCCACCCCGAGCCCACAGCTTACTACCTCAAAGCGCTGGGGGCGGCTATCTCGGCTCATCACGCCGACCTGGGGCTGGCTACGGACGGCGACGGCGACCGCCTTGGCGCGATGGACGCCCATCGGAACTTTGTGGACCCCCATCATATCTTCGCGCTGGCCCTCCGGTATCTGGTCGAGGAACGCGGGTGGAGCGGAACGGTTGTCAAGACTGTCTCCACCACCAGCATGATAGACCGACTGGCGGCACGCTATAACCTGCCGCTGGTGGAAACGCCCGTGGGCTTCAACTACATCGCCGACCACATGCTAAACGGCGACGTACTCATCGGTGGGGAGGAATCGGGTGGGATCAGCATAAAAGGACACATCCCGGAGGGAGACGGCGTGCTGATGGGGCTCTTGCTGTTGGAAATCATCGCTGCGGCCGATGCTCCGCTGCACGAACTCGTGTCGAACATCCAGGCCGACATCGGCCCGACCCACTACACCCGCAGCGACATCGCGCTTCGCCGTCCCGTCGCCAAAGCGAAAATGGTCGCCCGGCTGACGGCGGATGTACCGGGCTCCTTGGGTGGGCAGGAGGTCGTCGAGGTGAAAACACTCGACGGGGTCAAGTACCTGCTGGCCGACGATTCCTGGCTCCTGATCCGCCCTTCGGGGACCGAGCCGGTGCTGCGCGTCTACGCTGAGGCACGCGAGCCGGGGATGATCGAAGCGCTGCTGGCCTACGGCGAGCGGGTGGCCGAAGGTTGAAGCCAGCCGAGACATTCCGCTAGCTTCTCAAGATCAGCCAGATCTCCCGCAGCGTGGGCCGCTTGCCGTAGATGAGCAACCCCACCCGGAACAACTTTGCTCCCACCCAC
>CAZMOT010000042.1:0-24561 GCA_964568065.1 uncultured Anaerolineales bacterium | reverse complement strand
GGTCGTCGTGTCTATCTCAGGCGAACCAAAGCCCGGATCGTCGTCCACCTGGATGCGATAAGAAGTTGCCCCGCTCACACTACCCCAACTGAAGGTCGGCGTCGTGTCACACGTGCTGCTGCCGTCAGAAGGCGAAGAAAGGGAAGGAGCCGACGAGGGTGGGGACAGGATGGTGACATCCCAAGCAGATGACCACGGTCCATCACCACAGGAGTTGGAGGCCTGCACACGCCAGTAGTAGGTGTTGGGTGACAACGCTACCCCCGGCGTGTGGTTGGTGCTTGAGGTTGTCGTGTCGATATCGGGCGAGCCAAAGCCCGGATCGTCGTCCACCTGGATGTGGTAGGAGGTGGCTCCACTCACGCTGCTCCAACTGAAGGTCGGCGTGGTGTCACAAGTGCTGCTATCGTTCGGAGGCGAAGAAAGGGAAGGAGCCGACGAGGGTGAGGACAGGATGGTGACGTTCCAGGCGGATGACCACGGCCCATCGCCACAGGAGTTGGAGGCCTGCACGCGCCAGTAGTAGGTGTCGGGCAGCAGCGCCAATCCCGGCGTGTAGTTGGTGCTTGAGGTCGTCGTGTCTATCTCAGGCGAACCAAAGCCCGGATCGTCGTCCACCTGGATGCGGTAGGAAGTCGCTCCGCTCACACTGCCCCAACTGAAGGTCGGCGTTGTGTCACACGTGCTGCTATCGTTCAGAGGCGAAGAAAGGGAAGGAGCCGACGAGGGTGGGGACAGGATGGTGACGCTCCGGGCGGATGACCACGGCCCATAGCCACAGGGGTTAGAAGCCAGTACGCGCCAGTAGTAGGTGTCGGGCGACAACGGCAGCCCTGGCGCGTAGTTGGTGTTTGAGATCGTCGTGTCTATCACAGGCGAACCAAAGCCCGGATCGTCGTCCACCTGGATGTGGTACGAAGTTGCCCCGCTCACGCTGCCCCAACTGAAAGTCGGCGTCGTGTCGCACGTGCTGCTGCCGTTGGAAGGCGACGAGAGAGAGGGAGCCGACGAGGGTGTGGACAGAATGGTGACGCTCCAGGCGGATGACCACGGTCCATCGCCATAGGAATTGGAGGCCTGCACCCGCCAGTAGTAGGTGTCGGCTGACAGCGCCGACCCTGGCGTGTAGTTGGTGCTTGAGGTCGTCGTGTCTATCACAGGCGAACCAAAGCCCGGATCGTCGTCCACCTGAATGTAGTAGGAGGTGGCTCCGCTCACACTGCTCCAACTGAACGTCGGCGTCGTGTCGCACGTGCTGCTGCCGTTCGAAGGCGATGAGAGAGAGGGAGCCGACGAGGGCGGTCCAGTCACACTGATGTAGCTCGTGCGGGTCAGTGTGTCGCTCCCGCCGAGACCGCTCACGGTCAGGCTGACGGTGTACACGTCTGTGGTAGTGTAGGTATGGGTTGGGCTTGGCAACATACTGTTCACCCCATCCCCAAAGTCCCACAGCGAGGCCGTGTAGTCGCCGGTGGACTGGTTGGTGAATGTCACCTCCAACGGCCGGACACCGCTCGTCGGGCTGGCAATGAAGGCAGCCTGCACTGGCTCGTACACCACGACGTAGCTTGCCTTCACCTCGTCGTCGCTCCCCCCAGGTCCGCTGACCGTCAGGGTCACGGTGTACACCCCCGCCGCCGTGTAGGTGTGGCCGGGGTTCTGCTGGAGGCTGGTGCCACCATCGCCAAAGTTCCACGACCAACTGGTAATGGCACCCGTAGATTGATCGGTGAAGGCTACCGTCAGCGGAGCCACGCCGGTCGTGGGCACGGCGTCAAAGTCCGCTGTTGGCGGCGAAGCACTGGTTGCGCTCAGGTCCACCTGGTGCAGATCCCGGTCGTTGGCCCAGGATAGGGTGGGGTCGGAGGTGGCTTCCGCGCCGTCCACGTAGAAAGCAACGGTCTCTCCCGGCCGCATCCCCGGGATCGGTGGGCTGACCGAGGTATCTTCCCCGTAGACGTACATCGCGCCGTAGTTGCCCGGGTTGGTGACGACGAAGCAGCCTGCCACGTCCCCCCGGGGGCTGTGTGCCTCGACCACGGTGCCGGCCAGGGCATCTTGGCCATCCACGGTGACTGCCCCGTAGACAATGGTGAAGAATGGGGTGTTTTGCACTGGTGGACAAACCCCCTGTGCAACGGCGGAAGGGGTGGCCAGCAGGAGATTACCCCCTCGCGCCACCACCGGCCCAAGCATCACGACTGCCGCGATGACCACAGCCCCAAAGAAGAGTTGTCGTCGCATCAGAGTCCCCCTTTCACCACCCCCGCCCGACCAGCGGGAGATAGAGGCTGTGGACGATCGCGCTGAGGGAAACCACGTGGGGCTCCCTGTTGTCTTGCCACGTCAAGGTGGCAGAAAGTTCGACCGGGAATCCATTGACGCGGAAGGCCAACGGTTCGCCGGGCCGGAATCCACCGATGACCGGGTTGGCCGTGGCATCCTCGCCGTAGACGTGCATTAGTCCGAACTGTCCAGCCGTCTCGACGATAAAGCAGCCAGCCACCTTCCCCCGGGGGGTCACCACCTCGACCCGCGTCCCCACCGGAGCCAGATCGCCGTTGATCTCAACCTGCCCATACATCAGGGTCAGTTGCGGCGTCGGCGAGACGGTGCCGCAGCCCGCCGTACGTGCCCCAACGCGGCCATGGGCTGTCATGCCGGTCCCGGCGGGGTAGGTCAGGGTAACCACGTCATTAGCATAGATCAAGTACCCCCGTCCGGGCTCCATCTCGTGCAAGGTGCTGAACTCGGGCAGGGCGGGGTCATACGTCTTGTCCAGGCTCAACACCCGCTGGTAGTAGCCCTCGACAGACTGGAGCGCCACGGTGATGGGGAGCGTCGTCTCCGGCAGGTAGCCGATCCAGTTCCAGCCCGTATGCAGCGGGATAGGGGTGGTCACCGGTGTGCTCATCCCTTCGATGAGCGCGGGAACGC
Source organism: uncultured Anaerolineales bacterium (assembly GCA_964568065.1). Lineage (GTDB taxonomy): Bacteria > Chloroflexota > Anaerolineae > B4-G1 > B4-G1 > CAZMOT01. The sequence goes on along the minus strand of CAZMOT010000042.1, from coordinate 21,624 downwards.
TGGTTGTACTGGTGATCCGCAGGTAGTAGCCCAGCCCGGCGTGGAGTTCCCGCAGGGTGTTGTACACGTCAGGCAGGTCTGGCACATATACCCCCTCTTCTCCCAGCACCCGGTCGTAACGGCCGTCTATGGAGGAGAGCACCTGGGGCACCGACGGCACCACCTGATTGAGCCGGAAGGAGAAGAGGTTCCAGCCGGGACTGAAAAGCACGGACTGGCCCTCAATGCTCCCCGCTACCAGATCCACCCGGTGGGAGGCATGGTCGTCGTGCCAATAGAAGAGCGGCGTGGCGCGGGCTGGCGCCCCGTTGACCCGGAAGGCAACCAGTTCGCCGTCTCGCATCCCGGGGATAGGCGGATTGGCCGAAGCATCCTCGCCATAGATGCGCATAAAACCATACAGCCCGTCGCTGGACACGGTGAAGCAACCGACCGTATCCCCACGCGGGTTGATGGCCTGGACCACCGTCCCGACCGGTGCCGGCTGCTGATCGTTGATGATCATGATGGTCACATCGCCGTAGACCTCGCTGAAGTAAGGAGTCTCCTGGACCACGCATTGGCTCCCCAGGGGCAGTGTCTCTTCCTCCAGGGCGATCTCGTTTACCATCGCGCCGGCGGTCGCGTTGATGCGCACGACACTGACGACGATGCTGCCGTCGTCGGCATAAGCGGTGGGTGGGACCGCTACCGTCTCGTCGTGCCGCTGGTAATCGCCGGTGTCCACCGTCAGGCCGGTATCCAGGCCGTCAATCCGCACCCGCTGGATGCGGCTCGTGCCGGAGTGCTGCCAGAAGGTGAGGTGAACATTGTAGCGCTTGTTCGGGTCCAGCCCGTCGAAGCGGTAGCGGAGTTCATTGTCGTTCTGATCCACCCGCACGCTCTGGTAGGGTAGCGTCCCCCAATCGGTGTGTTCCACCCCATCCAGCCAGCCATAGTCCTGGAAGCCCGGGTATTCAGGGTCCTGACCACCACCCGCGTCGGCGTAGCGGTAGTCAACGTCGTGCAGGTTGACCTCGCTCACCACCGCGCCGTCAATGCCGGGGGTCTGGATGGTGACGCTGATGACCCGGTCGGCGTAGAGGGCGGGATCCAGGCGCAGGGAGAGGCGGTGGATCTCGCCGTCGCCCAGGTCCTCCGGCCCGGCGACGGGGTTGCCATCCACATAGACGCTCTCCTGCCGCCCTGCGCCGTCGCACTCGTAGAGGGTCACGTCCAGGTGGTAGAAATGACCTGGCAGGAAATGATCGAAGCGGTAGACCACTCGCCCATCGGGATCACGGCGCAGCGTCTCGTGGGGCTCCGTCCCGCCACCGCAGGTGGAGAGGACGTCAGGCTGGTCCTCGTCCACGTAGCCGTAGCCTGCTTCAGTCGTGTACGCCAGGTCGCCCCCCGTACCGCTGTCCAGCAAGAGCGGCCCGGCAAAGCCCACGTAGACGTCCTGCCAGGTCCGGTTGTTGCCCTCATCAAACTCGTTCACGGTGTCGTCCCGGTCGCCGACGGCGAACAGACGATGAGACCCTGTCGCGGTCGGTACCCAGGTGAAAGCAATAGTGGTCGTGACGCCGCCAGGCAGGGCCGACCCGCTGTGGTCGCCCACCAATGTCCCGCCAGCCTCGGGGCTGCCGTCGTAGAGCGCCACCGTCTGGGTCCCCGCCGTTGCCTGGCCCCCGTTGCGCAGCGTCAGGGTGACGGTCACGGCCTCACCCACCACCGGCTCGTCGTCGGAGAGAGTCATCTGCGGCACCCACAGATCGGGGCGCGTGAGGATGGTAAGGTCGGCACTGGCTTCATTATTGGTCTCGTCCACCTCGGCCAGCCGGCTGTAGGGATCAGCGATGACCCGCACCGGGAGCGTGCCGGTGAACCCCAGGGTGTTACAGGCGATGTTGGCCTGGACCGTGCCGCTGGGCGGGATGTTGGGGACAAAGGCGCTGCCGATGTAGGTTTCCTGTCCTCCTGGCGCTGGGGCATAGAAAGCAGCCGTCAAGCCGCCGGTGTTTTCCCCACCCAGGTTGTGGAGCGTGACGGTGACGGGGATGATTTCGCTCTCAATGGTGGGCGAGATGCCAAAGGTGATGTCGTCTGCGGCCACGGCTACGTCCGGCGGGATAGGGGGCACGTACAGGTTGGTCAGCAGCACTTGGCCCGCCTGGCTGAGGTAGACTTTGACCGGCACGTCCAGTGTGCCGAAGGCGGGCATGCCTTGGTCCGTCCAGTACTGGTTGAAGGCGGCGACCAGGTCGGGGCTGGACAGGGTGACGGGGCCGGTGATGTTCTGTGTGGTTTGCCAGTCCCAGGAGCCGTCGCTGCCGATGTCCAGTGTGAAGGTGAGGGGACCGGCGCCCACATCACTGACCAGCCCGTCCAGCGTGGCGTTGCCGAAGGTGCCGGCCGGGACACGCAGCGTGGTCATGAGCATCCCTGTGTCGGTGAAGATCAACCGCCGACCGTACTGCACCTGGTAGGTGTGCCCGCCGGTGAAGGTCTCCGGCAGGTTGAGGCGAGCTGTGTTGTAGGGGGTGGATTCAACTTGCTCGATGATATAGCAATCCAGTTTTTGGGTGCTGGAAATTGGATTGGTAGTGCCGGAGAGGGTCTCGCAATATTCTATGTAGATGCGCCCGACACCACCGTTACCACCGGCCTGATCTCTGCCTGCCTCACCTTGTCCGCCTATTGCACTCACAGCATTGTCAGTAAGCTGAAGAAGGTTCGATATAAAGTAAATGCTTCCCCCAGCACCTCCGCCTGATCCGCCCTCATGTCCACCGCCGTCCGGCCTGCGAGCGCCATCTGTTCCATTTGCCACAAGAAGGCCATTTACTACTATCTCTTGAGAGAATAGAAACACGATCCCACCGCCACGACTACCATTATCATTTAGAGGGTGACCGCTATACCGCCAATCGTAACCGCCGTGTCCTCCAGCACCACCTAAGAAGACAGTCTGTGACAAATCTAATTGCCCGATTACTCCTCCCCCGGCACCATATGAATTGCCTCCAGAGGTGGCATGTCCACCGCCGCCGGCACCTTTGGCATTATAGGCATTATCACCGCTTTCGTTTTTTCCGCCTCCTCCGCCTGTAGCATTGCTGCTGGGCGATTGTGTCCCTTGGCCTAAATATCCCTCACCTTGAAATTGTTGAGTACTTCCACCGCCCAACCCTTGAAGATAGGGCCGAAAACCTAGGCCTGTTGCGTCAATCCTTCCTCCTACACCCACTATCACTACGCCACTCACTCGGACAGCAACTATTCCCCCAGTACTTCCATTCCAGGCCTGTGCTGTCAACGTGCCGTGCACCGTCACATTGCGATAGTGTGGCACACGTAACACCTGCACCTTGGAGCTACCGCCTACGCTATAGGTTTTGCTCAGTGCCTCTGTCAGCGTGAGCATCCCACCCGCTGTGTCCACGCCAGCGATGATCCCGAACTCGTAGTTCCCAGCCCCGGTGCCCTGCATCTGGATGACGAGCACTTCGTCACCCGCCATGCCAGGCGTGAAGATGCCGGTGGTGGCAAGCGTCAAGGTGAGATCACCGGAGTTGGCCGTAGCAGCCAGGGCAGCACGCACGTCATCTGTGTAGGCAGTCTCACCAGAACCCACAACCAGGTCGCCATCGCTGCCGTCCCCAAACATCTCAAAGAATGCAGTGCCCTCGCCGCCAAAAGGAGTGGCGTACCTGCCCACGCCCAGCAGTGTCCCGTTGGTCTGGCTGTAAACCTTGACCGGGTGCAGGCTTTGTGGGTCAGGCCCCAGGGTGTGGGTGAAGGTGATCCACTCGTGGGCACTGTGGTCGCCGGGAATGGTGACGATCAGATCCAGCGGGTGGTCGTCGCGGACGCGGGCACTGGGTACGGCATCGGTGATCGTCCCGGTTACCTGGACACTGGTTTCCGGCTCGTCGGGGTCGCTGGTGCGGATGGTGATGGTCTCGTCGTAAGGGCCGACGGGCAGATCGGCGGTGTGCAGAGTGAGTGTGTAGGTCACGATGTCAGCCGGGGCGACGAGGCGGCTCCCTCGCTGCGATAGGTCCATCTCCGCCGGAGCACTCACATAGGTCAGCAAGTCGAGGAAGCCGGTGTTGGCGAAGGTGAAGGTATGCTCCAGCACCTCGCCCTGGGTGGCGGTGCCGAAGTCCCAGGTCGTGTCGGCAGCGTCCATCGCGAAGACCGGCTTGGGGTCGGCCTGGAAGCTGAACAGGGGACGGGCCATCGACTGGATGATGTTGCCCTGCCAGTCGGTAACCAGCGCCAGGATGTTGTAGTCGTGGTCAGATTGGTAGGTCTCAGTGAAGATGCTCGTGTCCCACGTCACCGGGATCACGTTTGGGCCGGGCTGCAAGGTCTGGGTGAAGACTTGTTCGGCGACCAGCGTGCCGTCGTCCTTGACATACTCGACGAACAGGTGCCCGTCCTCAACGGCGCACGAATCGGGCAGGTTGAAGACATAGTGGGTGGTGTTGCTGCCGGTCGGCGTGAACGGCGCGGAGGTGGCGATCTCCAGGCTCAGCGGCGCGAGCATCTGGTCGGCGTAGGGGGCTAGATCGGCGCCTAGATCGCTCAATCCGAGCGAGGTGACGAAGCGATGGTTGCCCTGCGGGTCGTTATAGCTCACGACGACGCCCGGCTCGGTGTAGGGCTCGCTCAGAACGGTGTAGGTGAAGGTGTCGCGCGGCAGTTGCGCGGCGACGGTGAACGCATCGCCAGCGACGATGCTGCCGCTATAGAAGCCGACCTCCACGCCCTGGCTGACGCTCAAGGGGAGCGGCGACTGGTAGCCGGCAGGGATCTGAAGCGCGCCGCTGTTGCCCCCATCGCTCCAGGTGAGCGTGATCGGCTGCGTGCTGCCGACAGCGCCCGTGGAATCGGCGGTGAAGGTGAACACCTTGTCCGTGTTGCCGGAGTAGGAGCCGGCCGAGTACGGGCTGGCAGTGCTGTTGCGCCAGTCGCCCAGCCCCGGCGACAGCACCCGGCTGCCCAGGACGACCTGGCTGGCGGCCTTGACCCGTCCCCCGCCGCCGATGGTGTTGTTGCCGATGCTCACGCTGCGGTCGGGCGCGTACATAATGGCCTCGACGCCGTAGGCATCATAGTTGCCGGTGTTGAGGAAGGCCAGCCGGCCGGTGACCTCGTCGCCGACGCGGGTGGTGTTAAGACTGGCGACCAGGCCGGGCGAGGGGTGAGAGGCTGGGTTGTCGGGATCGGTGCCCAAACGCAGCTCGGAGCGATCGCTGTAGCCGTCGTAGTCGGAGTCGGTCTGGTAACGCATGATCATCGTCGAGTTGGGCTGGGCGGGGGTGTCGCGGAAGGGCGTGGAGCCATCGCCCAGGTTGTCCAGGTACAGGTTGAACCAACTGGCGTCGGTCAGCGGGCGCTCGATCCAGGCGGGAGGTGTCGTCCACTCCGGCGTCGAGATGGCGAGCAGATTGCCCTCAGCGTCGCGCCGGTCGGGGAAGTAGCGTGCCAGCACGTCGAGCACCGTATCGCCCTCCCAGGTGGGCAGCACGTACACGTCCATCGCTTCATCGCCATCGGCGACGCCATCGTCCATCAGCACCGTCATCCCGCCCTGCCGCGCGTTCTCGAAGAACACGTCGTCTTCGCCCAGGCTGTAACTATCCACCACGACGTAGATCGGCCCGCCCAGGTCGAGGGCTTGCATCTGCTCGAAGGAGAGCCAGACGCGGCCAGTGGTGTAGGTGTGCTGGTCGCCGGGCATCACGTTGGTCAGGCTGACCAGGTTGCAGTTGCGGTCAGGGGGTGGATCGTGCATCTGGCAGGTGAAGGCGGGGTATGGATCGCGGCCGATGTAGACGTTGAAGATCAGGTTGCTCAGCTCGCGGGCGTAGTCGGTGCCAGCGTTGGAGATGCGGTAGCTGAAGGTCAGGTCGGCGGTGTGGGCGGTGTTCTTGGCCCAACCGCTCGTCCAGCCCTGCTCGCTGGAGAACTGCTCGGATTGGGAGACTGTGTGCTCCTGATATTCGGTGTGGGTGGTGGTGTGCGCGCCACCACGCGAACTGCCATGTGTCACTGTGGTGTAGGGAACAAAAGATGGCATTGGATAGGCAATTGGGTGGACAGGTTGAGCTGTCCAGGTAGAAGAGCCTGTGTTATAACCATACGATGTGCCACCGACATTCGGAAGACGCTCTTGTGAAGACTTCTCAATGATCTGTTGGTCAGTGGGATAGGTGTACCTCCCGCAGGGGACATACGGCTCAGGACACTCGAACGAGTTCGGGCCTACGTCGCTTTGGATGGACTCCGGTGATGCGTTCTCCGGTGCTTGAGCCTCGGCTGGAGGACCGAATAATGAGCCCAGTGCATATCCGAGTTCCAGACTACTCTTCTCAATGCTTAGCAGATCACAAATCAAGCCGACCGGGTGAGGAGATACTAGCCCACAAACATCCAGGGTGAGGTCAAGGCCACTGTCAAACACCTTGTCCAAAGCGTCAGGGTTCCACGCGGCGGCGCAGACACCCTCGCTGCTTTGCAGGGAGGTTTGCACAAGCCTTGAGCCTGCAAAACCGGCAAGCATCATATCCTGTGGTCTAGTAGTTGACACTTCCTGCCACTCATTCCACGTCACCGTATCGGCTACACTATCGCTCACCCCTCGTGTCTCTGACGTACCATAGGTCTTGGCCGTGCCGGTGATCACTGTCTGGTCCAGGTGCAGCTCGGTTACCGTCTCCACATGGAAGGTGCCCGGCACGGCGTCCACGTGGATGACCGGGTAGGCGGCCACCATCGGGTGATCGCCTGGCGGGCGCACGATGGGCGACATCGCCCCGGTGCTATCCAGCCCGAAAAGCTCCATTCCATCGGAGTAGCGGTCGCGGTCGGTGCTCGGGTTGTTCATATTCAAGCCCAGCTCCCATCGCTCGGCTAAGTCAGGGATATCGTCGTTATCGTCGTCGGGGCAGCCTGAGATGAGGGAAGGCCAGCCGGAGAAGGGTTTGCCGGCGGCAGGCGGGCCGGATCTCTCGTTTGCCAGCCAGTCCTTGGCGGCTTGTGCTTCGTTACCATCGCTCACGCCGTCACCATCGGAGTCGTTGTCCAGCGGGTCGGTGCACCACCACTGCTCCTGGGTGTTGGTCAGGCCGTCGGCGTCGTCGTCCACGCTGGTGAGGGCGGCAATCCCGGCCTGTTGCTCGGGGCTCAAAGCATGCATCGCAGCGTGGAGGTTGGCTTTGGCCTCCGCCAAGCCCGACGCTGAAGCATCGGGCTGAGAGAGCAAAGCCCCTTCGGGGCTCAGTTCACGCACGGCAGATGCGCGAGCCAGTAAGGGTTGCAGGCTGGCAGCCAACCAGGATTTCGCCTGGGCGTGGGCGTCTATCAGCAGGTCCAGGTCGTCGCTGACATGAGGCTTGAAGCGCAGACGGGCCAGGGCTTCTAACTGGTCGCCGTCGGCTAAGACCTGCGCCCAGTCCGGCCCCTCGTCCAGCACCACGACGTCCAATTGGTCCAGGCGGGCGCGGGCTGTGGAATTGGGGAAGGTCACGCGGGTGCGGAAAGGGCCTGCAAGGGTAACCCTCGCGGCAGGCGCCGGGGGCGCGTTGGCGGATGCGGTCTGGATGGGTGCCAGATGCAACCCAGGTAGGATACTGCTCAGTATCAGCACCAACGTCATTACTGCGTTAAACGGTTTTCTCATGGCACACCTCCATCAGTCAGGCAAGGGCTACAGACACCAAAGCGCCCCGGTGGAAAGGCACAACAATCTGCCCACCGGGGCGCTCGCGCGTCTCGCAAAAGTACTCTATTGGTATAGTCAGGGGATGCCCGTTCGTCCATCTCCGCCCCCGTAGAAACACTGAGACCAGCTTACAAGAGCAGCATCATCAGTGTATCACAACTTTCATCCGCGTGCAAGAACAAGGACTCATAGACTCGAGTTGCTCGAACTCTACTTCCGTGGCCTCCCGAACGGCCCTGGCGCGCTCCAGCCAGGCGCTGACTGCCCCCAGCAGGTCAGATTGCCAATCTGACCCACCCAGGTCAATGCGCTCCACCGTCTGGAAGGGCAGGCTGACGGTCTTGACCTTGGTTTCCTTGCCTCGCCAGCGCAGTTCCACGTCGGGCTCGAATAGGTCTGGCATACGGGTTCTCCTTTAGTTTCCAATGAGATGTCTATCGCCTAGCACTTAAGCTCGCGACGTGTCGAGCTCCCGATTCCACTGGGATTGCCCTCCGAAGGAAAGGCGTCAGTGTTCGCTGAGGATTGCCGGGATCACTGCCGCTGTACCTCTGGCACCCTCTTCGCTTATTGCAATACGTTACGTAAAGGCAGTGCTTGGCCCGTGTGAGGGATACGTAGAGCAACCGCCGCTGATCGTTAAAGTCTTCACCAGCAGCGTTGCCTGGGATGAGTTGTTCCTCAGCTGCGACAATGATAACAGCTTTTGCCGAAAGCCCTTTAGCTCTATGCATTGTCAGAATGTTGATCTTTCCACATTCCAACTCCTGATCAGGCGTGTCCTCGGGACCTACAAGGGCACCTAGCAGTTGACCAAACGTGGTGACATCCGAACGTTCCGCCACCTTTCGCACATGGGCCAATACCACTTGTAGATCTTCTTGGGAAGGGATTATGATCTTAGCGAAGTCAGCCAGTCGTTCCAGCAGTTCCTCTCGGGCCCTGGCTCGTTCGGCCTCATCTTGCACATCGGAAGGCTCTGCCCTGACCAGGTCAGCCAACTGCGCCGTCAACTCGTGTACGGCGGCTATTTCCTGCTGCACAAATCTGCCACGGGATATCAATTGAGGATTCTCCTCTATGCGCTGGAGTACCTGATGAAACTGGAGTCCCTCCTCGGTTGCGTAATCGTAGATGTCTGATATGGTTTTGAGGCCAATCTGATTCTTTCTGCCGGCAAGTTGGAAGATGGTGCGCCACGAGAGATCGTCACAGTCATTGACGCTGAGTCGCATGAGACATAAGAGGTGGCGACCTGGGGACTCGTCCATAGGTCCGCCTCTCTCAGCCCTAACATTCACCTCCAAACCGGTTTGGGCTATGGCAGCTTCGAGTACCGACGAGTACCTGCGCTGGTGGTCGCTTCGGAGTAGGACCAAGATGTCGTCGGCAGCATACTCCTCGACCTCCGTCAGGTATTTGCAGATTGATGCTACCCCCCGTGCTTCTCTATACTCATTGGGGAAACGCAGCAAGTGCACCTCTCCATCACCAGCATCATCGCGAGGGTATAACGGCTTCTTAAGCCGATCGTAGTCTTGATCTGCTACATACTGTCCAATGGTAATAATGGCCCGGTCACATCGCCAGCATATGTCGAGTTCCAGCGGGGTTGAGGGCTGGTATTCGTCAAGAAAACGACGAATTCCGGCCGGATGGGCACGGCGGAAGCCATAAATACTCTGGTCGTCATCGCCCGCGCAAAAGACCTCGGCGCCACGTTCCGCTAGAATCCGTATAACCGCTAGATCGCATTTATTGAGGTCCTGATACTCATCAACGAGCAGATGTTGTATGTTACCCTCCAAGTCAAATTCGTCAGGGTTCTCTTCTACGGCGTGCTTCAGTTGCCACACCAGTTCTGATCGAAGGGTATAGCCGTATACTTTTCGATGCTCTTGCCACGCTCCCATAAAGCGTGGATCGGCGGGTTGGTAGCCGGGATCTTCCACTGCCAGGCTCTGCCAATCGCTAGATAATTCGGCGAACTTATTGCGCATTTGCTTGTCGCTCAACCCTCCCAGCATCTGGGCTATGTCTGCGCGGATGATGTTCTTCTCCTCAAAATCATCAGCAATCCGGAGAGGTTGTGGTAGAGAGGTTATCAGTCCAGAATTCCGTAACAGTTGACGAAGAGCATAGGAATGCAGGGTGCTGATTCGAGGCATAGACACCCCATATTGTGCCAACTCATCAGTCACACTTCTGCGAAGGTCGTATGCATTGATTCGAGTAAAGGCAACAGCAAGAACATTCTCCGGCGGAACCCCATCCTCAGTCACTAGCTTCACCAAGCGCCGCGTCAGGGTCAAGGTCTTCCCTGTTCCGGGCCCAGCCAGCAGGCGCGCATGTGTTCCGCTATGTCTTGCTGCCTCGGGTTGTCGTCCAAGTAGACCATCATTCCAAGCCATTGCTAACCCCTCCTTCAGGCCAACCATTTCGTGTTATGGGGTATTCTCCCCCGTTTGGCGCATTGCGGGTTAAGAAGTGTTTCCTCCGTTTACGCCACAGTCAGTGTCGCCTCCAGCGCGCCGGTGCGCACGTCCGCGCTGCCGTGGATGGTGGCCCGCCCCTACTGTAGTCCTTCTGTTTGTTGGCGATGTACACACCTTTGGCTTGCGTCTATTCTGATGATCTCAAACTCTCGTAGTCTATTCGCTCCTTGCGACGCACTCTCAATATACGAATGTGTCTCAGTTCATCGTCAATTTCGTAAGCAATACGCCAACGTCCGGCCAGCCAAATGCGGTAAATGTTTGGCTGGCCGTGCAACTCCTTGGCACGAGAAGGGCGGGGATTCTCCCCTAATGCACGAATGAGTTGGGTGTAAACGCTCTTGTTTCTCCGGGGGGCATTTCGCCACGAATTGCACGAATTGACACGAATGTAAGAGAAAAATTAGTGAAAATTCGTGTAATTCGTGGCAAGAACGCGAGCAATGTGCCGTTGGGAAATGAGAGCAACTGCACCCGAATGAGTTGACGGGCCTGGGCACGCACGTGTCCGGGCAGGACCTTGATTTCCTTTCGTACCTCCGGGGGAACTTTAATCCGGTAACTCACCAGCCGCCTCTGCCCTATCCAGTTCGGCTTCAAAGTCTTCCCAGTTCATCCATGCCTCTGGCTTGTCTTCGTATCCCTGGAGCACGGCGAGCGCCTCGCTGAGAAGCAGCTCATCTTCGGCCGGGTCGTCCGGTCCTTCTTGTCTCCAATCTTCAAGGATAGAGCGAACTGGGGCGCGCAGCAGACGGGTGAGTTCTTCTCGCACCACGCGACGGACGAGGACTTCTAATTCGTTCGGGCTGAGGGAAACAGTTGTCTGGCTCACGGCAAACTCTCCTTTCCCCTTTCATTATAATCCAACGGTCGCGCTTGCACAAGCACCCGCCGCCCCGCTTCCCCCACCTCGACCGGTGCCGGTAGGCGAAAAGTGCGGGGCCGCGGACTTGTCTTACAGCGAACGGTGGTCGTTACCCCACGGCGGGCTGTCCCCCTGCCTGCACCTGAGTTCGCGGCGTCGCTTTCCAGTTCGGCACTCCAGAGGCCCAGGGCCTTTGGTCTACAGGCAGGTTGCGCTTGGTGTAAAGTCGCGTTGGATTTGCTAGACCTCCGAGGTCTCCCAGACCTCGGAGGTCTCTGTTTCGTTTACGCCACAGCCAACGTCGCCTCCAGCGCACCGGTGCGCACGTCCGCGCTGCCGTGGATGATTGTGACGCTCAAGCCAGACGTTGGTATCCACAAGGTACATCAATCACCTCGCCAGGTTAACGCTTGACGTTGCAGTTCAAGCGAGGTGTACTGCTGTCGGTAGTGGCGCAATGCGCCTGCCCAATCTTGCCGCACGGATAGTACACCGTCAAATTGAGAATCGTGCACCAGTTATCTGTCGGTAAGCTTGCCTATTCAGCGAACATTTCAGCAAGTGTGGTCAGCACGTCGGCTTGCGTTAACTTGTCTATTCGGCCTGGTTTCCGTACCAGTCGGGACTTGTCAACGGTTCGAATTTGGTCCAGTACGACTTGGCCCTCTTTGCCTTGAAAGCGACACGGCACTCGTGTTGGATATGGTCGACCTTTGGTGATCATCGGGGCCACCATCACGGTTGCAATATAGCGATTCATTTCATCTGGAGAGATGATTAGGCAAGGTCGAGTCTTTCTACTCTCGCTGCCCACAGTGGGATCAAGGTTGACCAGGTACACATCGAACCGTTTGGCTACCATTCCCACTCTTTCTCATCCCAAATGGTTGGCACAAATACGTCACCATCAAGCAGCTTATCATCGCTCTGTTCAGCCATCGCCCTGAATTTATCTTCCCAGTTGTAGCGCGCGCAATACGCCGGCCGAATCACAATCTGATTCTGTTGCACTTCCAACTCAACTTCCTCGCCCAGACTAGTCTGGTCAAGTAAGAGCTTTGGAATACGGATGCCCTGCGAATTTCCAATCTTGATGATGCGGGTTTTCATTACAGTAGCCATAATAACTCCCTCACTGACATTTCGTGCTCTTCAAGGTGAATACATTGTAATTACATGTGGCGGTTTTGTCAGAGGAAATACCCATAGTTGACTCGGAGAATTCCCAGAATCTTTGACGCATCCATACTCTATCACCTCTTGTCCTTTAACTGCCTGGGTACTGAGGCTACTCGGTCAACGATTCCAGCCACTGAGCCAGCGCCTCCCGTTCTTCGGGATCCTCCGCGCGCCCCAGGCCCTGTTCCCAGGCCTTCCGGGTCTCGTCGAATTTGCCCTCAGCGTGCAATACCCAGCCCAGCATCTCGTAGCCCAAAGGATCGTCGGAAACTTCTTCCACGATCTGCCGTGCCAAGACTTCCGCTTCTTCGATCTGGCCTTGGGCTAGAGCGAGCGTCACCAGATTAGCATTGGCAGCCATACGCACCGGCAGAAAACGAGTTGGATGTGGGGTGCAGCCTGGCACCACCTGACCTTCATGCCAGTACGCCACTCGCAGAATTGCCTCCTCCTCCCCAGTAGCCAGGGAAGTAGCCTGCTGGAGATACTCGTCGGCCCTGGGATGATCGTCCTGTATCAAGTACGAGTAGCCCAAATTGGCCAACAGCAGGGGACGGAGTTCTGTGCTATCCGGCATCTCCAAGGCACGCAAGAAGCACTGCTCGGCGTCTGGCAGTTCGCCTTCGCCGGTCAGGATGAAACCCAGGTTACAGGCGAAACGGGATACGTCTGGAGCGAACGTGTGCAGTTGCTCGAAAACTGCCCTAGCAGCCTTAATTCTGCCCTCCACATAGAGCGAAAGACCGACGTCGCCCAACACGCGGAGCCGGCTCTCCGTCTGAGTTGTCAACATGGGACGAACGAAAGTCCAGGCTTCCTCTGGCTTTCCGCTCAAATGAAGCGTCTCGTAGCGCAAGGGGGCCAAAGTGCCATCCACAGGGAGACCTGCCTCGCGGGCCTCATCGAGGACACGCAATGCGTCTCCCGGCCGCCCCAGACTGTTGAGCACCGAGGCGTGAATGCGAGTGAAACGTTCCACTGTGGGAAACTGATGCCGGAGTTCATCTAGTTGAACCAGCGCCTCATCCATGCGGTTCAGTTGCAACAGTGCTTCGGCCAGCCGAAGCTGTAGTTCTTGCAACACAGGTCTAGCTTCGGCGTCGCCAGGGGGCACGCATTCGATGCCACTCTGGGCTGCCTCCAGCATCTCGGCGTAGCGCCCCAGGCCCAGCAGTGCGTTGGTCTTGGCCAGCCAGTTGCGGTAATGTCGGTCGTCAATGGCCAGCGCCCTTTCGGCAGTCTCCAGAGCCTTCGACCGTTGCCCCAGGGCAAGATGGCACCCGCTCATCCCTCGCCAGGCCCGGTCAAAGCTGGGGGCAATTGCTACAATTCGATGGAGAATTTGCAAGGCCTCTTCATGTCGTTCCAGCAACACCAGTGCATAGGCCCACTCGACCAGCGGCCTGGGCTCGGGCGTGGCCTCGGCCACTCGGCACAGCACCTGCTCTGCTTGTTCCCGTTGCCCAACCCGGATCAGATAGCGACCGTATGTGATGCCCACTTCGGCACTCTGGGTTTTTCGCCAGGCGTCCTCGAGGAGACGAACCGCCTCTTCCTGCCGGCCCAGGCGTGCCAATTCAGCGCCCAATGCCTTCAGTGTGATCGGATCATCGGGCTTCAATTCGGCGTGCCTTTTGAGCAACTGAACGGCCTCGGACGGACGGGCCTGGCTTGCGAGGAGCAGCCCCAGGCTCTGGATGGCTTCCGCCTGCTCCGAGTCCAGCTCGATAGCCTGGCGCAGGCTTTCCTCCGCCTCTCCCAGTCGCCCTGCGCCACGATGGGCTAGTCCGATCAACAGGGGGATGGGTGCGTAGTCTGGAGCCTGCTCCTGAGCTCGCGACAGAACCTCTAGCGCGTGCGCTCCCTCGCCTGCTTGCTGAAGATCCAGCGCTGCGTCGATTAACCTCAGCACTTGCTCACTTGGATGAGATGTGCTTTTCGCCACTGCTCCCCCATTCTACCACTGCGACCTGCGTCCAGGCTGTTCAAACAACCCCTCTATTCTCTCCGTCGAGGTTGCAGAGTAAGCCACTCGCTCCTCCTGAATCACCATTTGGGCCAGCAATTGGTTGGCCCCTTTGGCGTGCTGCGATATCTTGGAACGCACGATCATATCGTTAATCACGCCCTGCCGGAGCTGGACTAGTGCGTCTATCTGCTGGTGCAACAACGAGACCATCCGGTAGAACGCCACTATTGCAGGGCTTTTATTCCTACCTGCCCTCAGCCCAAGGGCCAAGGCCTCCAAATACGACAACGCTCCCTGGAAGTACTCTCCTTGTAGGGCGCTCTCCACCTGGGCAAGGCACTCATTCGCCCAACTGGCGAAGATGCGCTCATCCAGTTCTCCAGTCTCCTCGGTCAATCCCGCCGCCAACAAAACCTGGCGCACAGTAGCCTTCAGCCCCGGCCATCCTAATCCCTCGTCCGCAGCAGGACTGGCAGGGACCAGCCGACCTACGGAGCGGGCCAACGCCACGTTGATATATTGGTTCAGGCTGATGCCCTCCCGATCCGCCGTTTCGACCAGATCTTGGTGCAGTGAGCGCGGGACGCGCACCACGAACTTTCCGCTGTAATCCTCAAGCGGACGAGGCTCAGGGATGGTGTCACCATCTTCCAGCGAAACCTCGATCCAGCCGCGCATGGCGTCCTGAATCATCTCAATCGCTTCTTCCGGCGTGTCCCCTTGGCTCATGCAGCCGGGCAATTCTCTGACGGAGACGAACCAACCTCCTTGAGGCTCAGGCATCAGTTCAATCGTGTAGGGGAGACTCAGATAGTGTTCTACCGTCTTGTTCATCTTGCTTTCCTCCGCCAGGCAGAGAAGGTGCCAAAGAGGCTCACTCCTCTGTTGGTTCACTAAGCTCATCTATTAACGCCAGGGCTTTCTTCACATATACGCTCTTGACTGGCTTATGACGAGGGATCGAAATGGGACGACAACCTTTTCGTTTATAGAAGTAGTGGCTGCCTCCACGCGGCAGGCGACACTCGAATCCATACCACTGCAGCAGCTTGTCTAAATCCTCAAATCTGACGTTTGTTGGGTTGTTTCGAAGTCGCTCAAGCAGTTTTTCCTTTCGTCCCATAACGTCGCCGCCTTCTATAGTACCATATTTAGTACTATTTGTCAATACCCCAGAGTTAAGATTTGGTTACAAATCCACTCCGCCGGTTTTCTCCAACACATACGCCGCCGTCTCGACCATCGCCGTCTCGAGCACGCCGTAGCCCAGGTCGGCCAGGGCGATGAGCCGGGCTTCCTTCAACAGGATCTCTTCGCGCCATTTCCGGAAACTGGTGAGGAAGAAACCGGTGCGGCTGGTGATGGCCCCCAGGTAGCCACCCTCTCGCAACAATTCCAACCCTCGCTCCACGAAGGCAGCGTAGAGGTCGTTCTTGGTGCGGGGGTAGGCGTGGGTGATGTACACTTTGCTTCCCGTGCTCGCCGCGCCGAAGGGGGGATTCATCAGCACCACATCGAAGGGGCGTTGCAGAAGGTTCACGAAGGCAATGCCCTGGATGGCGTCCTCGGCGAAGAGACGGCGTGAGACGTGCTGCCCATTCCCGGTGCGCTGAGTGTACGTGCGCAGCGCCTCCACCACCCGGGCTTCGGCCTCAGCCCAAAACGCTTCGTCCTCCAAATCGCGCGGATCCAGGCGCATTGGCAGCTGTTGTGGCTGCTCTGGCCCAAAGGGGGTCAATTGAATCGCCGGGGGCAAGCCGGCCAGCGTCTCCCGCGCTTTGCGCACCGATTCCGTGATTTCTTGCTTGATCTTGAGCAGGCTGCCCGCCTCGCTCGCCAGCCGCATTTGCTCCCACACCTCGCGCACCAGGTTGCCCAGCACGGCCGGCTTCAGGTCGCGGGTGAACTCACCCAGCAGGTCGTACTCACCCGGCATCGGCTCGGCGCAGACGACGTGGGGGTGGTTGAGCCCGCCAGCGGGCGGGCCTCTTGCAGGAAGCGTTTGAACGCCACCTCGTCGGTCTGGGCGGTGAGGGTCAGTTCCTTGATGGCGGCAGGCCGTCAAGGAATGCGTCGTGGACCAGGTAGACGGTGCCGAAGGCTTCCTGGCCCAGGATACGGGCGATGCGGTACTCGAACAGTTGTTGGTTGGGGGCAAGGGGCATGCTACTTTCTCCGTTCATCGGATGCACATTTGAGTGTAGCTTCGCCCTACTTTACGCGCTGACCAACCCCACGTCTTCCAGTACGACCTGGCGCAGGGTCTGAGGGCCACCGAAGCGCTTCAGTGCGTCCAGAATCTCAAGGCCAGCTAGCCGCCCTTCTGCGTCATAATCGGCTGCAATCCCTTCCGCCAGGTGTTCGGTGGTCACAGTGGTCTCTAGAAACTGAATGTAAAGGGCATCCACTTCCGCGTCATAAGTAATCTTCATCGCTCAGCCTCCTTCAGGAATAGTACGAGTAAACCGTCACCACCACGATCTCATCCGCTTCTTCTACAAAGATGGGGCGCACTCGCTTGGTTTTGTAGAATTTGCCGTTCCACTCGCGCCCGTAGGGAAAATCCTTGTGACATTCCAGCCGCAAGTTCGGCCGGCTGCCAGGATGATGTGCGGATCGTCTCGATCACCTCGTCCTCACTAACTCCCCTGCGCGCCAACTGGCCACGGGCGTGCCCTGAAGGGCGAATTGGCTTTGTCATCGTCTCTCTCCTGGTACGTTTGCCTCAGTTGATATTGTAGCCCAGGTGGGGTTTGCCGTCAACCTGATTCCTCCGCTGGCAGCGAGTCGCGCTTCTCCAGCAACGCCCGCAGGCTGCCGCCCGCCAGGTACTCCATCACCAGGTAGACGTTCGGCTCTACGACCTTGAGCGCGTGGACGGTGACGACGTGGGGGTGATTGAGGCCGCCGGCAGCGCGGGCCTCCTGAAGGAAACGCTTGAAGGCCACCTCGTCGGTCTGGGCGGTGATGGTCAGTTCCTTGATGGCGACGGAGAGATCGAGCAGCGTATCGTGGGCCAGGTAGACGGTGCCAAAGGCACCCTGGCCCAGGACGCGGACGATACGGTATTCGAAGAGTTGTTGGTTGGGAGCAAGGGGCATTCGGCATCATCCACCTGTCTGCCTCACCTGATTGCATTCCGGGCAGGGGACACGGTCAAGTCAGCGCGATGAAAGCGGCAGAGAGCGCAGGATGAGGGGCAGGAACACCTCGTGCGGGTCATCGGCCGTGGCCAGATCAGCGGTGGTGACGTCGTGGACAGCATCGTGCCCGCTCAGGCCGCTGGTGGCAGTGACGACGGTTGTATCTTGCGTGCCGGTGATAGCCGTCGAGGGCGTCTGCACGGTGACGGTGACGGGACTACAGCCGAAGGCCGGCAGGGTAATGGTTAGCCCGTCTGGCGGTGTGGCGATGGTGACGGTGTAGCCCCGTGACGAAGCAGCGGTCAGGGTGAAGGATTGCGTCGCGCTGGTGGGGTTGGTCAGCGTGTGGGTATATACGGCCGAGTAGCCGGGCAGGACTTTCATACTTCGGTCGGGCGCTAGCAGACTCGGGGTGCGGAAGTCGGCCTCCTGCGGACCGTTCGACGGCAGGTACAGCCAGCGACTGTGGCCGCTGGGCCAGTAGAGCAGCCGCATGCGCCAGCGGTAGACGGTGCCTCCGGTGAGGCCATCTACGGTCTGGCTCAGGACGACGCCGCTGGTCAGCACGTCGCTCCAACCGGGGCTGGTGCCAGAGATAGCGGTGGCGGCGGTGAAGGGGACGCCCAGAGGGGCGAGCTGCCACTGTAAGGTCGCCGAGAGTATCCCCTGCGGCGGCTGGGCGGTCAACTGGAGATGCACCTGGTTGGCGGAGTCTGAAAGGCCCAGCGGGGCGATAGGTGTGATACCGTCGGTGCGCAGTTGGCGCGGGCGCGCCAAAAGGTCATCCCCGCCGCTCCCCAGGTAGACGAAAGCCGCCCCTTCGTCGGTCTGCCCATCGTTGTAGGTGGGCGCACCGACGATGACGTCGCCGTAGCCGTCGCCGTTCACGTCGCCAGCGGTGGAGACGGCAAAACCGTGCGCTGTTCCCTCCTGGTTGCCCTCGACACTCCAGTCGTGACTGGTGGTCAGTCCCCCCGCCCCGCCGTCGTAGACGAAGACTGCCCCTTCGTGAAGTTGGCCGCCCTCGTAGTTGGAGGCGCCCACGATGACGTCGGCGTAGCCGTCGCCGTTCACGTCCCCGGCGGTGGAGACGGCGATTCCGAACTTGGCCTGCTCCTGGTCGCCTGTGGCCCGCCAGTCGTGGCTGGTGCCCAGCCCTTCTGCCGCCCCATGGAAGACGAAGGCCTCACCCTCGCGCGACTCGTTCCCGGTGTAACTGAAGCGATAGGCTCCGACGATGACATCGCTGTAGCCATCGCCGTCCACATCGCCGGCGCTGGAGACGGCGGTGCCGAACTCGGCTTGCTTGTGAGTGCCGATGAACGTCCAGTCAGAAGTGAGGCTGAGGCCCGTGGCCGAGCCGTGGTAGACGAAAGCGACTCCTTCGTATATCTCGTCTGTCACGGTGGTCAGGGGGTTATCGTACCAGGGTGCGCCGATGACGACGTCGCTGTAGCCATCACCGTTCACGTCGCCGGCGGTGGAGGCCGAACGGCCAAAGTTAGCATAAGCCTGATCGGTGGGATGGACGACCCAGGCATAGTCAGCGGCCAGACCGGCCGGGCTGCCGAGGTAGACGAAGGCGGCCCCC
Organism: uncultured Anaerolineales bacterium; assembly: GCA_964568065.1. GTDB lineage: Bacteria > Chloroflexota > Anaerolineae > B4-G1 > B4-G1 > CAZMOT01. The sequence continues at coordinate 2,668 of CAZMOT010000042.1, read as the reverse complement.
TCATTCGTCTCCTCGGCGTCGTAGCCGTTGGCCGTGATGATCACGTCGGCGTAGCCGTCGCCGTTCACGTCGCCGGCGGTGGAGACGGCGGTGCCAAAGCGGGCGTCGGCCTGGTCGCCTGTGGCCACCCAGTTCGCCGGGCCTGCGGTGAGCGTCGCTTCGCTTACAGTCGAACTGCCGTGGTAGACAAAGGCTCGCCCCGTGTCCGTCAAAGGAGTGGTACCGGTGATGTCGTACCTTGGTGCGCCGATGATGACGTCGTCGTAACCGTCGCCGTTCACGTCTCCGGCAATGGCGACAGCGTAGCCGAACCAGGCCCACTCCTGGTCGCTTTCTCCAATACAGGCGGGACTGGCGGCAGGGCCATCCGGCCCGCCGAGGTAGACAAAGACTACTCCTTCCTCGGTCTGGCTGTGGCCGTACCTCGGCGCACCGATGATGACGTCGGCGTAGCCGTCACCGTTAATGTCCCCGGCAGTGGAGACGGAGTAGCCGAGGAGGGCTCCGACCTGGTTGCTCGTGGCGCTCCAGGTGGGGGTGATGACCAGGTCGCCGGGGGAGAGGGGTGATCCTTCCCAGGCGATGTGGTATTCTCGGCGGTGGACGTCGGCTTGCACGGCGGGCCACCAATCGGCGGCGTGGGAAGCGGGCGATTCAAGCCCCTCTGCTCTTCCCGGTGAGAATGGCACGGGAGAGGAGAGTGCCAGTGACAAGAGCAGGATCAGGACGCCGAGGGTGATCCGCAGGATGTCCAGCGGTCGGTTAGTCGGCTTCAAACTCACTGGGAGATTCATCTTGGCCTATCTTAGCACGTCTTCGTGCTGCTTGTCAAGTCTGCCGTAGGTGGCGGTGTTCTTCGTTGCACCAGCGCCAGCGTCAGGAAGAAGGCCAGCGCCAGGTCGGGGAAGAACAATGTATTGTCCACCAGACCATGCGCCAGCAGAGCTGCCATGCTGCCCGCGAGGCCAAGCATAAGCACCTCGCCCTTCCTCCGACGACGTATCCTCCGCCAGAACATCACCTGCACCACCACTCCCGCCAGCAGTCCTGGCAGTCCCAACCGCGTCCAATGGTCCAGGTACACGTTGTGCGGGTGCTCCAGGTTGAACTCCTGCCAGGCGGAAGGGAGGACGTAGCGGGTGCGATAGGCGGCCAAGAAGTTGCCCGGTCCGACGCCAAACCAGGGATGCTCGCGCACGAGTGTCAGACTGCTGCGCCACAGTTCCAGCCGGAAGAAGGTGCTTCCTTGCTGCAGGTCGAACATCGAGGCGAAGCGCGGCAACCGCAGGAGCGGGATCAGCGCCAACGCACCAACCACGACGAGCGCCAGCGCCGCCCAACGGTAGCGTCCTCCGGCTCGCCAGGCCATCACCAACAGCGCCGTAGGCACTGCCAATAGCAGCGCCCCTCGCGAGAAGCTGAGCGCCAGGGCCAGCGCCACCGGCACCGATGCCAACACGTAGAGCGCCCGGCGGGAAATCCTCCCTCCCCTTCCAGGGGAGGGGGCCGACCGCTTGCGGTCGGTTGGGGAGGGGTCCCACAGCGCGATGGCCACCAGCAGCGGCCACACCCATCCCAGGTACAGCCCGACGTTGTTAGGCGAGAAGTAGACGCTCTGCAAGCGCGGTAGCCCTCCCTCGGCGACGACGAGGTTGCGACCCAGCGCGTACTGTACCAGACCGATGAGCGCTACCCCGACGCCCCCCAGGACGAGGCCATCCAGGATCCGCCACCTGGCCCGGCCGTCCAGACCGGCCAGCCGCAGCAGAGCATAGTAGAGCGCCGGGAGCAGGAAGACGGCCCGCAGTTCAAAGAATGCCATCCACCAGTCAGCGGCGGCCAGGCCAGCCACGACCGCCGCCAGCACCAGCAGCACGACAGAAAGGTCGAGGGGGGTGAGGGCCATTCTCTTTCTCGCAATTCGCAATCCGCAACTCGCAACTCCCACCGCACACAGCCCCACCAACACCTCCGGCAGGCTCAGTGCTTGGTAGAACATGTTGCCCGGGTGCAGGTAGAACGGGGCAGTAAAGGCGACCAGCGCCAATCCCAAATCAGGCCGCAGCGCGAAGAGTGCGGTCAGCGCGGGCAGCATCGGCAGGCTAACGACGAACCACGGGCTGGCCCAGTTCCGTCCCCAACTGGCTCCTGCGGTGGCCCAGAGCAGGCCGGTCAACGCCGCTATCAGTGCCACCTGTGCCCATTCGGGCCAGCCGAGGAAAGTCCGCCCCAGCGCTGCCCACTTTATCCTCCGTGCATCGCGTATCAGCAGCGGCGCCAGCACCAGCCCCGCTGCGGCCAGCCCGGCTATCTTCCAGCCGTAGCCGTCGCGGACCGGCTCCGCTCCCACGCGCCAGTCCACCAGTGCCCACTGGCCCTGCCCGCCCTCGGCCACCACCTCGACGGTGTGCGGGCCAGCGGGGAGGCCGGTCGCCAGCGGAACGGTCGCGAGTGTAGGGGCCTCGTCGTAGAGCACGACGTAGGCGCGGCCCTCCCTGTCCTGGGGCAACCGGTTGGCTGGAGCGTCATCCACCGTCACGTAGAGGAAGGCGCGATACGGCCCCCGTCGCACCGTCAGCGCGACGGACGTTCCATCGAAGTGAAAGGTAGCCCGGTCGTCGCCAGAGGCGACGTCGGCGCCCAGTGGCCCCACGCGCCAGTCTCCTTC
>CAZMOT010000041.1:0-24680 GCA_964568065.1 uncultured Anaerolineales bacterium | reverse complement strand
CTCCCAGACAATTTGTGCGCCTGTCCGTCTCATCTTTCCTCCTTCCTGCCGTTTTCAAATAACTAGAAAAAAAAGCCGCCCGGTTGGGCGGCTTATGTTTGCCTTTTAGCGCTTACAATCGTTCTGCACTCACCAGCGCCATCCCAGCCGTCCATTGCCCCTGCTAAGCAGGAGCACAATAATAACGATAATAAGCAAGCCCAATGCACGGTGGCTGGCCTCGGCGATTCTCCAAATGGAGGAGACAAATGCTTTGTCGCAATACTGGCGAACGTCCACTTTACTGCTGTCCTTGTCGGTCTGTCCGATGGTGTATAACGAGAAGAGAGACAAAAAATCAGAGCCGCCCCGTTGGGCGGCTCTGGTGTGCGCTAAGTAAGCGGTGGTAATCACCTGCCCAACGGGCTAAGGCCCCTCCCCAATAACCAGGATAAGGGGCAAGTTGAACAGGATAATAACCAAAGTGTAGCAATTCTTCATTGTTGAAAACCCGATAATGCTGCTAATTGAAGGCAATTATAAACCAACTTGCCAGACTTGTCAAGTCTGTATTCTCTCAAAAAGTTGCCACCTATGCAGTTAGGGAGTCACCCTGCCCGTCTCGCCGGGCGCTGAACCGCCCAGCTGAAAGCTCAACCCTCCTTCGGAGGCTAATGGGAAGGAACGACCTCGTCCTGGTACAAGAGAACGGCACAGGGCCCAGCATCGTCGTCACGCTGCCCTCCACTGGGCTGGGTTCTCCGCTCTCTCCCTTCGTCTTTCTGGGCACGTCGGATTCAGGCGCAGATTCAACCGAACCTGGCTGGTAACTTCAGACAACTTCTGCCCAACATATCATGGCACCCCAAAGCTGTCGGTTCGCAGGATAATAGAAGTGCCAGATGTGCAAGCCGCAGCTTGATCTCCCGTTCTAGCTGAAAGGGAGATGGCGGAGAACTCGATTTCTCCTCAGAGAACTTTCACTTCCGCAGGTGAGAAGATTACTGGGTGCGAACATCCAAACCTCCCACTTACCAGGGATTTGTGGTATAATGCGGGCCAATGGCCGAGTTCGTCCATCTCCACGTGCACAGCGAGTATTCGCTCCTCGACGGTCTCAGCAGTTGCCGGGAACTGGTTGAACGCGCTGTCCAACTAGGTATGCCGGCCCTGGCCCTCACCGACCACGGGGCGATGTACGGCGCGGTCCAATTCTACAAGACGTGTAAGACAGCCGGCATCAAGCCGATCATCGGCATGGAGGCTTATGTAGCTCCCCGAGGCCGTGGAGACCGGGATGCACAGCGCGACCGCAAGCCCTACCACCTGGTGCTTCTGGCCCAGAACGACACCGGCTACCACAATTTGATGCGTCTGGCGACTATGGCCCAACTGGAGGGCTTCTACTACAAGCCGCGCATTGACAAAGAGGGCCTGATCGAGCACGCCGATGGGCTTATCGTCCTATCTGGTTGTGGCACCTCCGAGGTTTCCCGCCTGATCCAGGCTGGTCAACTTGATGAAGCGCGTCGCGCTGTTGCCTGGTACCGCGATGTCTTTCCAGGTCGGTACTACCTGGAACTCCAGGAGCATGGCATCCCTGAACTGGCACAGGTCAATCGCCAACTGATTACCTTTGCTCACGAGTTCGACCTGCCGCTGGTCGCCACCAACGATGTCCACTACGCCCTTCGCGAACAGGCTGATGCCCACGACGTGCTGCTGTGCATCCAGACCGGCAAGACCGTCAACGAGCCGCACCGCATGCGTATGGACGGCGATAGTTTCTACCTCAAAAGCGCCGAGGAGATGGCGGTGCTCTTCCCCGAGGTGGGCCAGGCGCTGACGAATACGCTGCACATCGCAGAGATGTGCGAACTGGAACTGGAGTTCGGCCACTATCACCTGCCCCCTTTTGAGGTTCCCGCTGGACGCGATGCGCAGTCTTATCTGTGCCATCTCTGTGAGGAAGGATTGCAGCGGCGATACGCGTCGACCGCTGCGGTCGGCGTCATCATTCCTCAAATTCGCCAGCGCCTCGACTACGAACTGGACATCATCCATCGCATGGGTTTTGACACCTACTTCCTCATCGTCTGGGATCTGTGCCGCTTCGCCCGGGAACAGAATATCTGGTGGAATGTGCGGGGGTCGGGGACCAGTTCTATCGTCGCCTACAGTCTGGGCATCACCAACCTGGAGCCGCTGCAACACGGTCTGATCTTCGAGCGCTTCCTCAACCTGGGCCGCGTGACGATGCCCGACATTGACCTGGATTATCCCGACGATCAGCGAGCCGATCTGATCCGCTACACTGTCGAGAAGTACGGGCACGAACAGGTAGCGCAGATCATCACGTTCGGGACGATGGGGGCCAAGGCGTCCATCCGCGATGTGGGGCGGGCGCTCGACTATCCTCTGCCGGAGGTGGATCGCATCGCTCGCCTGGTGCCCGGCGGCCCCAAAGTCAAACTGGACAGAGCACTGGAGGAAGTCTCCGAACTGCGGCAAGAATGCGAGACGCAGGAGCACATCCGGCGGCTAATTGACACGGCGCGAGGCGTGGAGGGCAACATACGCCACGCCAGCACCCACGCCGCCGGCGTCATCGTCTCTGACGTGCCTTTGGTGGAATACACCCCGCTGAACCGCCCCACGCGCGGCGGCGGAGGGGATGAAATCGGCGTCGTCACCCAGTACACAATGGAGGAACTGGAGGAACTGGGGCTGCTCAAGATTGACCTGCTGGGTCTCTCCACCCTCACCATCATGCGCCGCGCCTGCGAACTGATCCGCCAGCGATACGGCGTGGATCTGAACCTGGACAATATTCCCACTGACGATCCGATCATCTACGACCTGCTCGCGCGCGGGGATGTGATGGGTATCTTCCAGGTAGAAGGGCAGGGCATGCGGCGGGTGCTGATGAAGATGCAGCCCCAACAGTTCGACCACGTCATTGCCACTATCAGTCTCTACCGTCCCGGCCCGTTGGAGTACATTGATGACTACATTGACCGCCTGCACGGCCGCAAGCAGATCGAGTATCGCCACCCAAAACTTGAGCCGATCTTGCAGGAAACCTACGGCATCATTGTCTACCAGGAGCAGATCATCCGTCTCCTGGCGGATATCGCTGGCTACGCGCCGGACGAGGCCGACAGAGTCAGGAGCGCGGTAGGCAAGAAGAAGAAAGCCGAACTGCTCAAGCATCGCGTCTCTTTCATCCAGGGAGCAGTGGAGCACGGAGGCCTGCCTCGCGAGACGGCCGAGGCCATTTTCGACGACATTGAGTACTTTGCCCGCTATGGCTTCAACAAAGCGCATGGGGCCGACTACGCCGCTCTCACCTGCCAGACCGCCTATCTCAAGGCCAAGTATCCGGTCGAATTCATGGCCGCGCTGCTGACCGTCGAGCGGCACAACACCGAAAAGGTCGGCCTCCTTATCGCCGAGTGCCGTCGTATGGGGATCGAGGTGCTCCCTCCCGACGTCAACTGCTCCGGCCTGGATTTCACTATCGAGGAGCAGGTAGCCTTAAGGCCACAGGCTGACGGGACGGCTCGACTGAGCAGTTCGACTGAGTTCGCCGAAGTCTCGCCGAAGTCGCAGCCGACCGCAGCGGTCGGCGCGATCCGCTTCGGTTTAGGAGCGGTCAAGAATGTAGGCGAGGGACCGGTGGAGACGATCCTAGCCGCGCGTCAGGCAGAGGGGGACTTCCGCGACCTGGACGATTTCTGCCGCCGCGCCGACCTGCGGCAGGTTAACCGGCGGGCGCTGGAAAGCCTGATCAAGGTGGGAGCATTGCGGCCCTTCGGCACGCGTTCACAACTTTTGCCCATCGCGAACCGCATCGTCGGGCTGAGTGCCAACTTGCACTACGCCCGGGATGTGGGACAGATGAGCCTGTTTGGCAAGGCCACCGGCGTGCATCTGGCAGCCGAAGAGAGCCTGCTGCCCCCACTCTCCAAGACCCCGGAGGTTCCGCAGAAGGAAATCCTGGCCTGGGAAAAGGAGCTGGTTGGCGTGTACATCTCCGAACATCCATTGACCCAGGCTGTTGTTGGATTGCGGGATGTTGTGACGGCTGACGCGGGAGCGTTGAGCCAGGATATGAACGGGCAAAAGGTGGTCGTCGTCGGAATGGTGCAGCGGGTGCGCCGTCACACGACGAAGAAGGGAGACGAGATGGCCTTTGTGATCCTGGAAGACCTGCAGGGTACCTGTGACGTCGTCGTCTTCCCCTCTGTGTGGAGCAAGACGAGACACCTCTGGCAGCCGGAGAGCATTCTGGTAGTGGGCGGCAAAGTGGATGGCGGGCGACGGGATGAGCCGAGTCTGTTGTGTGACTGGGTCAAGACTGCCGATGAGGTCGCAGTTCCGGTCAAGCAAGTAGCCTTAAGGCCACAAGGCCGTCCGCAGATTGCTGGGCGGCCACCTCCTTCCTCTTCGCTGCTAGGCGTGCGCACCGTCCGCGTGACACTGACCCGCAGCGGGGAGCAAATCCGAGACGTGCAGACCCTGCGCCAGGTCCACGATTTGCTGGTGGAGCACCCGGGCCAGGACCGCTTCGTCATTCACCTGGTTGGCGGTACAGGCAAGCCGGTCGAACTGGCGTTCCCGAACGACGCGACCTGTTACTGTCCGGAGTTGGCACGGAAACTGGCCCCTATAGTCGGGGCGGAGGCTGTGCGGGTGGACGAGGGTACAAGGTGAAAGGACCGGAGCGTGTGCAGGCTGCCTTGAAAGCGGCCGGTCTGGACGTCAACATCGTAAGGCTGCAAGATAGTGCTCGCACGGCGCAACTCGCTGCTGATGCGCTCGATACTGCTCTGGGCAGCATCGTCAAGTCCTTGCTTTTTCTGGCCGACGGGGAACCGGTGTTGGTTCTGGTGGCAGGCGACCGGCGAGCCGACCCGGCCAAGCTAAAAGGGGTGTTGGGAGCACGGCGGGTGATGATCGCCGACGCCGAGCGCGTGCGACAGGAGACCGGCTTCAGCATTGGTGGTGTGTCACCTGTTGGCCACCAGCGACCACTGCCGACGTGGATTGATGCTTCACTGGATCGTTTCGAGACAGTCTACGCGGCGGCCGGTCATCCCCACGCTGTGTTTCCCGTTGCCTTTGAGACGCTGGTGCGTATAACCGATGGCCACGTGGCCGACGTGACAGAACACCCACTGCAAGGAGGAAAGAAATGAGAATTGGCATTCTAACGGGAGGGGGTGACGTCCCCGGACTGAATCCTTGTATTAAGGCATTGGTTTACCGCGCCATTGACGAAGGACACGAGCCCATCGGCATCCGTCGTGGTTGGCGCGGGCTTCTCTTCTACAACCCAGACGACCCTACCACGCACGAGGAGTGCATCATGCCGCTCGACAAACTCAGGGTGCGCACCATAGACCGTACCGGCGGCACTTTCCTGCATACCTCGCGCACCAACCCCAGCCGCACGTACCCCTCCCAGGCGCCAGACTTTCTGCGCCCTGAGGGGGAATTGGACGATAGCCAGACGCTCGACTTCACCGAGCACGTGTTGAAGATGCTGGAGCATCTCGAAATCGGCCTTCTGATCCCTATTGGAGGAGAGGATACTCTGGGATATGCAGCCCGCATTCACCAAGAGGGTTCCCCCGTCATCAGCATCCCCAAGACGATGGACAACGACGTCTTTGGCACGGATTTCTGCATCGGTTTCTCGACCGCCATCACACGAAGCGTGGAGTACATTCACCAGTTGCGTTCCACGGCTGGCTCCCACGAGCGCATCGGCGTGATCGAACTGTTTGGTCGGCACTCCGGCGAAACTTCGCTCATCTCGGCCTACCTGGCCGGCGTAGATCGGGCCATCATCTCCGAGATCCCCTTCGACATCGAGAAACTGGCCGGCCTGTTGGTGGAGGACAAGCGGGCTAACCCCAGCCGCTACGCCATAATGACCATTTCGGAGGGCGCTCACGAGATCGGTAAGGAGATCGTTCAGACCGGTATGGCCGACCCTTATGGCCACAAGAAGTTGGGTGGCATTGGCGCGGTCACCGCGGAGAAACTGGAGCGGATCACAGGTGTGAAGACGATGTGCCAGGAGCTAGCTTACCTGATGCGCTCGGGCACACCTGATGCGCTGGACATCATGGTGGCGGTCAACTACGCCAACACGGCGTTGGACCTGCTCTCCATCGGCAAGTTTGGGCGCATGGTCGCGCTGCGGGACGGACGCTACAATGACGTCTCGGCCGAATCGCCCACGCTGGGGGTCAAACACGTGGACGTGCGGGCACTATACGACGTGGATAGCTACCGGCCCAAGATATGGCACGCGCTGGGTAAGCCGATGTTCCTGTATTGAGGATGCAAGGGTACAAGTGGCCTTAAGGCTACAAGTGGCCTTAAGGCTACAAGTGGCCTTAAGGCTACAAGTGGCCTTAAGGCTACAAGTAGACAAGGGGAAGGATGAAACGTATTGGTGTGCTGACGAGCGGCGGGGATAACCCTGGCCTTAACCCCTGCATCCGTGCCGTGGTGCGCATGGGACTTTATCTGGGGGTTGAAGTGATGGGCATCCGTCGTGGCTATGCGGGCCTGATAGACGGCGAGATAGACGAGATGGATGCCCGCTCGGTAGGCGGCATTATCGGGCGCGGGGGGACGATTCTGGGCACTGCCCGCTGTCCCGAGTTCTGCGAGCCCAAAGGCCAGCGAGATGCGCTACGTTCGCTGAATCGCTTCGGCATAGAGGGATTGGTCGTCATCGGCGGGAATGGCTCCCTGAGTGGCGCGCTGGCACTTTGGCAACACGGTGTCCCGACCGTCGGCATCCCCAGCACTATTGACAACGACGTCAGCGGCACCGACATTTCCATCGGCGTGGACACGGCACTAGGCACCATCCTCGACGCCGTGGACAAGATCAAGGACACTGCATCCTCACACAATCGCGCCTTTCTCATTGAGACGATGGGGCACGACTCGGGCTACCTGGCGCTGGTGAGTGGCGTCGTCGGCGGGGCAGAGATGGTGCTGATCCCGGAGGTGGAGACGACGTTTGAGGATATCAGCCGGATGATCGAAGACGCCTATGTCAAGGGCAAACCACACTGCATCATCGTCGTCTCCGAGGGATGGAAACCGGGCACACAGGCGTTAGCCGAGCAGCTACGCGAGCATCAGGATGACCTTGGCTTTTCGGTACGGGTCACGCAACTGGGACACGTCCAACGGGGCGGCTCCGCCAGTGCCTTCGACCGGCTGTTGGCCACTCGAATGGGGGCTGCCGCAGTGCGCGAACTGATCGCCGGAAATGGCGGGCACGTAGTCGGTTGGGTAAACAATGCCGTCACGCTGACGCCCTTGGAGGAGGCGGTCGCTTTTCAGAAGCAAGTTGACTCGGAATTGTGCGAACTGGCGGAGATTATGAGCATTTAGGTGGAGGCAACCCTGGCGAAGGCTTTGCCGTGAGTGCTCAGTCGAACCCCTCAGGCGATTGCTTTTAGTCAGAGGTGCCTTCGCCAGCCGTGAATGCCCTATACCCGCTGCGAGTACTCCACTGCGAGTACTCGCGGCAGGCGCGGCAGGCTGGGGCTACTCATAGCCTTCGCCAGGGTGGGATGCTACACAATCATCGGCTCTCGATACAGACCGAATACTTCCCGGAAGACGTCCATAATCTCCTGCAGCGTGGCGTAGGCGCGCACGGCCTCGAGGATATAGGGCATCGTGTTCTCGGTGGACTGGGCGGCGATGCGTAGCCGCTCCAGGGCCTGACCCACTGCTCCGTTGTCTCGCTCTGCCCGTACCTGTGCCAGCCGGGCGCACTGTCGCTCGTACCCCGCGGATGGCTGCCATCCGACGGGATCTATCTCTAGTAACGGGATCCGCAGGGGTTGTTCTTCTGCGTACTCGTTGACTCCCACGACGATGCGCCACCGCTCGTCAATTTCGCACTGGTAGCGGTAGGCAGCGTCGGCAATCTCCTGCTGGAAGAAGCCGGCCTCGATGGCCGGAATGATTCCGCCCAGTGCCTCCACCCTCTCGAAGTAGTCGTACGCACAGCCTTCCAGCCGGTCGGTGAGCGCTTCTATGGCATAAGCCCCACCCAAGGGGTCCACTGTGTTGGTGACACCCGACTCGTGGGCGATGATCTGTTGGGTGCGCAGCGCGATGGTGACGGCGTGTTCGCTGGGGAGCGCTAGCGCTTCATCCTGACTGTTGGTATGCAGGGATTGGGTGCCGCCCAGCACCGCTGCTAACGCCTGGATCGCTACCCGTATGGCGTTGATCTCCGGCTGCTGCGCGGTGAGCGAGCAGCCCGCAGTCTGGGTGTGGAAGCGCAGCCACCAGGAGCGAGGGTCCTGAGCGCCGAAGGTGTGGCGCATCTCCCGCGCCCAGATACGCCGGGCGGCGCGGAACTTGGCGATCTCTTCCAGGAAGTCGTTGTGGCAGTTGAAGAAGAAGGAGAGACGCGGCGCGAAAGCGTCAACGTCCAGCCCGCGCGCACACGCCCAGCGGACGTACTCCATCCCATCGGCCAGGGTGAAGGCCAGCTCTTGCGCCGCCGTCGAGCCGGCCTCCCGGATGTGGTAGCCGGAGATGGAGATAGTGTTCCACTTCGGGAGGTGCTGGCTGCCGAACTCGATGGTGTCGGTCACCAGCCGCATAGAGGGCTTCGGCGGGAAGATGTATTCCTTCTGAGCGATGTACTCCTTGAGAATGTCGTTCTGGATGGTGCCGCCCAGTTGCTGTATCGGCACACCCTGTTTCTCGGCGGCGGCGATGTACATGGCCCATAAGATGGCCGCCGGGCTATTGATGGTCATCGAGGTGGTCACCTTGTCCAGGGGGATGCCGTCGAAGAGGACCTCCATATCGCGCAGGGAGGAGATGGCTACCCCGCATTTGCCGAACTCCCCTTCCGCCTCGGGCGCGTCGGTGTCGTAGCCGTAGAGCGTCGGCAGGTCGAAGGCGACTGAGAGGCCCGTTTGCCCCTGTTCCAGCAAGTACTTGAAACGGGCGTTGGTCTCCTCGGCGGTGCCGAACCCGGCGAACATGCGCATCGTCCACAGCCGGCCGCGGTGCATCGTGGGGTGGACACCCCGGGTGAAGGGGTACTCGCCGGGGAGGCCCTGTGTATCTACGTAGTCGCCCTCCACGTCCAGCGGGGTGTACAACCGCTCGACGGGTTCGCCGGAGGTCGTGATGAATTCATCGTACCGTTCTGGATACCGGTCAAGCGTCTCTTTGAGTGTGGTCTGTTCCCACTGCTCACGCGCCTGGTGCAATTTGCTCAAATCGTCTCCCATCGTTACCTCCTGCTTTGGTCTCAACCGTTTTAGTTAAGCATAATATGGGCCTCTCAGGGCCTTTAATCGTTTCTCTCACCAATCCAAAAGTACATCCGCATCTTGCCTTTGCCTTTGACTTCGATTGTTTCTCTCTCAGTAAAGCGAAAACCATCTTTCACGAGACGGTAGGTTGATTCGGAGATGTTTATTTTCATCGGCTCAGAATGACTTTCCATTCTGGCCGCCGTGTTAATCGTGTCGCCAAACACATCGTAAATGTATTTCTTTATCCCGACGATGCCGCCAACGACTTTCCCGGAATGGATACCGATTCTCATTCGCCACTTGACCTCCGAGCGCTCACTGCGAGCCTTTAGATATTCTATCATCTCAATGGCAGATTGGACGATGTTATGGGCGTGATTTTCGTTCTCTTCCGGCATTCCGCACACAGCCAGATAAGCGTCACCGTTCGTCTTGATGCGCTCGCATTGATTCCTCTCAATTACATTGTCAAAAGCGGTGAACATCTCATTCAACTCACCGACTATAAACTCCGGTTCGTACTGAGAAGCGATAGCCGTGAAATCAACAATGTCCGAAAAGCAAACCGTGACCTTTTCAAAGCTCTGCGGCGCGGCCTTGCCCGTTTCTTTCAATTCGTTGGCGATGCTGACCGGCAAGATGTTCAACAAGAGTTCATCCGCTCTTTGTCTTTCTTGTTGAGCCCGCTTGTACAGCCGGGCTTGCTGGATCGCCACTTCCAGCGAGGTGGCTACTTCGAAGGCAATGGTGATGTGGTCGTGGGTGAAGGCACCGGGATGTTCTGCCTCCAGGTGCAGAGTGCCGATCAGTTCGCCTTGCACTAATAGGGGCACAACCACGTAGGAACGCATGCCCGCGGCGTACAGCGCCTGCTGCATAGACGAGCGTTGGGGGAGCGAGGCAAGGTTCTCGCTCCCTCGGACTCGACCATCGCTCAAAGATGAGCCCTCGAACAGTTCACGGTAAATATCTACGTTGATCGGCTTGATTTCACCACTCGACTCTGCCGCCAACGTTTGGATTGTGCCGTTCTCTTCAATCGTTATGGCAACAGCACGCTGGCAAGGTATCAGTTGCCGAATACGGATTATGGCTGCCATAGCAATGGTCTCCGGTGAGTGGGCGGCCAGGATGGATTGATGGAGTTCACGCTGGATTTTCAGGCGTGCGGCGTGGCGGCGCAATGCCTCCTCCGTCAGTTTGCGCTCGGCGACCTCGCGGTTCAGCCCGTTGTTGACCTGCTCAAGTTGGGCGTTTTTCTCCTTGAGCTTCTTTTGCGCGTTTCGCAAGGTCAGGTGGGTTTCGACACGGGCCAGAACTTCCTCATGCTGAAACGGCTTGGTGACATAGTCCACGCCCCCGAGGGTGAAGGCATTGACCTTGTTTTCCGTTTCGCTCAGCGCGCTGATGAAAATGACCGGGACGTCGCGAGTCTGTGCGTCCGCCTTCAGATGCTCACAGACCTCGAAGCCGCTCATCCCTGGCATCATGATGTCGAGCAGAATCAGGTCGGGGAGGCTGGGCTTCACGGCCTCCAGCGCCTGCGCACCGCTGTTCGCAACGTGCACTTTGTGCCCTTGCTTGGCCAACATCTTTTGCAGCAGTTGCAGGGTGGTCGGGGTGTCGTCCACAATCAGGATAGTTCCCGCCGATTGTTGCAATCGGGCTTGTTCCGTCATAGCGCGTCTCCTTGCACTTGTCAGCGCGACTTATCTTCCCTGAAACCGCCCCACCACCGCCTGCCCCTCTGACCCCAGCACCCACTGGGCAAACTCGCGGGCCTCGCCAACAGGCTCGGCGATGGTCACCAGGTAGAGCGGACGCGAGAGCGGGTAACTCCCGTCGGAAAGGGTAGCCGTAGTCAGCGAGGCCCCTTCCACTGGCAGCACCCGCACGCCATCTACAACGGATTCTTGTGGCCTTAAGGCTACTTGGATTCTCAGTGTCGAGACGTAGCCGATGGCGCCTGGGGTGCGCGCCACGTACTCGATAACGGCCTCGCTGGAGGGCATCACTACAGCGGTGAGTGTGGTGTCGTAGCCGCTCAGCACCGCGCTCTCGAACGCGGCGCGGGTCCCTGAGCCCTCCTCGCGGCTGACGACGGTGAGCACCGTCCCGCTCCATTCCTGCACCCGGCCGCGGAAGATTTCCTGCAGGTGCGCCAGTCCCATCTCTGTGAACGGTGCGGCAGGATGGACAATCACTGCTATGCCGTCGTGGGCGAAGAGCTGTGACCAGCGAGGCTCCTCACTGGCATTCGGATGCTGTTTATCCGCCTCCTCTAGCCACGAAAGCAACGCCAAGTCTGCCTCCCCTGCCTGCAGCGTCTGCTTGGCCAATGCGGAGTTGAGGACCTCGACCTCAACTGTGATCCAGGGATAGGTCTCTTCGTAGGCCATGGCCAGTTCCTCTGCCAGCGGCCCGCAGGAATCGGCGGCCACCAATCGTAGGGTGACGGGCTCGCGGGTGACGGTGAGAGGCTGAGGGGCGCAGGCGGTCAGGAGGAGCAGGAAGCAGGAAGTAGCGGCAACTCCTCGTGGTTGCCGGAGCAGGAAGCGGGGAGCAGGAAGCGAGGGGCAGAAGGGACAAATCATGCCTCAATTATACCGCGCATTGGTGGTGCAAACAAGTTATGTCCCTATCTCCCTCTTACCAACGCTACCAGCAAGCAGGTGACGCCCACGACGGCGCAGTAGACGGCGAAGGGGTAGAGGCGACGGCGCTGCAGGTAGCGCAGCAAGAAATGGATGCAGCCGAAACCGACGGCGCCGGCTGCCAGAAAACCGACGACGAGCACCGGGGCCTGCGCTGCCAGGTCGCCCACTTGCGCCAGGTCCACCACCTTGAGCAATCCTGCGCCGAGGATGATGGGGGTCGCCAGGAGGAAGCTGAAGCGGGCGGCCGGCTCCCGCCGCAGGCCCCGCGCCAACCCGGCGGCGATGGTCGCGCCGGAGCGAGAGATGCCGGGGAAGATGGCCAGCGCCTGGGCCAGGCCCACCAGCAGCGCGTCCGGCCAGGCCAGCGTGTGGAGATCGCGCTGGCGGCGGCCCAACCGTTCGCTGGTGATCAGGAGCGCCGCCGTGACCAGCAGGAAGCCCGCTGCGGCGGCAGGGCGGGCGAACATCGACTCAAAGAAATCCTCCAGCAGCCAACCGATCAGAGCAGCAGGCACCGTGCCCAGTAAGATGAGCCAGGCCAGCCGGGTTCCTGCAAACCCTTGCGAAGGTTCAGCAGTGGCTTTCGAATCAGAAGTATCCTCGCCTGCCGGGAATCGCTCCTCCGCCGGGCCTGTTCGTAACCTTCGCAGGGGTGATATGTGCAGGGGGCGAAAAGCCGCCTGGGCAATGGAGACCCAATCGCGCCAGAAGTAAACGACGACAGCCAGCGCAGTGCCCCAGTGCACGACGGCGCCGAAGGCCAGGCCCGGTGATTTCCAACCCATAAGCCAGGGCACGAGCACCAGGTGGCCTGAGCTGCTCACAGGGAGAAATTCGGTTGCACCCTGAAGGAGGCCGAGTAGGAATGCCTTGAAGAGATTCATCTGAAAGCTAGCACAACTCTTGGGTCTTGGTAAACGAAACCCGCACCGTCTGATCGCCCAGGCTGCCCCAAACTTCTATCGCTTCGTCCTCTTGAGGGATGTAGTCGGAGAAATTCGAAGCGGTGTAAGTCAGCGTATAGCGGCCGTCTTCCTGGCCCAATACATCCAGCCCCACGTTGCGTTCTGACGGTTTGATCTCGACCCCGCCCAGAACCAAGGGCTCACTGCACAAATTGCTGACCTCAAGAATGCCCCCGTTACAGTTATTCACCTCAATTGTCAGGCAATCTATTGCCGGTTCCACCTCAAGGTCCATAATCACGCTCTTGCCAAAGCAACCCCCCAGTGGCGCCAGTCCCCAGTATTCAATACATCCGGGGGCCGGGCTGTCTTTCTTGATCCCACAGGCGACAGCAGTACCCAATAGCAGTAGCAGGACAGAAACAGTTGGCAACGGTTTCTTGATATTGAGTAGCTTCATTGTTTTTCTCCTTGCCAGTTTTAGGCTTTACAGCATTTCGCTCCTGGCGCTCAAATATATATCGTGATGGACCGCCAGTACTTGTAACTCAGCGTACAGTTATGTTCAGTATACTGTCGTTATCCACACAGGTCAAGTGGAGTTGGCGGAAGATGCCAAGGGGTGAGCGCCATTCCAGCGTGAAGCCGAAGCCGTTCCAGATCCCGCGCCCGCAGTGCCTTGAGCTTGTCGAAGGGTCACAGGGGTCAAGCAAGATGAGGTGACAACTGTCGCCTGCCATGGCATGGAAGCCGCTTGCCGTTGTTCATTGCTCGCTGTTCATTGGCACTGGCCGTTTCTGCCAGAACTCCTCCCGATAGGCCTGAAACCGCCCCTCCAGGATGGCCTCCCGCAGTTCGTGGGCCATGGTGAGCATCAGGTGGAGATTGTGGAGGGTGAGCAGGTGGTGGCCCAGGATCTCGTTGGTGGTGGTGAGGTGGCGGACGTAGGCGCGGCTGAAGTGGGTGCAGGTGTAGCAGGTGCAGCCGGGCTCGATGGGATCGGGGTCGTCGGCGAAGCGGGCGTTGCGCAGGTTGAGCCGGCTCGGCTGCGACGGGCTCAGCCCAGGGGTGCGGGTGAGCGCCCCACCGTTGCGGGCCAGCCGCGTGGGGAGCACACAGTCAAACATGTCCACCCCCCGCGCCACGCACTCTACCAGATCCTCCGGTGTGCCGACGCCCATCAGGTAGCGCGGCTGGTGGGTGGGAAGCACGCCGTCTACCACTTCCAGCATGGCGTGCATCTGCTCCTTGGTCTCGCCCACGCTCAGGCCGCCGATGGCGTAACCGTCAAAGCCCAGGTCGGTCAGAAAGCGGGTCGATTGCTCCCGCAAATCCGGGAAGATGCCGCCCTGGACGATGCCGAAGAGGGCCTGGTCGTGGCGAGTTTTGGCGGCCTGGCAGCGCTCGGCCCAGGCGTGTGTGCGGGCCAGCGCCTGCACATTGTAGTCATAGTCGAGGGGCGGGGCACACTCATCCAGGCAGGTGATAATGTCCGCCCCCAAGTTCTCCTGGATGGCGATGGCCTTCTCCGGGGTGAAGCGGTGTTCGGAGCCATCTATGTGGGAGCGGAAGGTGACGCCGTCGGCGTCAATCTTGCGTCGAGTGGCCAGGCTAAAGACCTGGTAGCCGCCGGAGTCGGTGAGGATGGGGCCGTCCCAGCCCATAAAGCGGTGCAGGCCGCCCAGCCGGGCGATGCGCTCGTCGCCGGGACGCAGGTAGAGGTGGTAGGTGTTGGCCAGGATGATGGTCGCGCCCAGGTCGTGCAGGTCGCGTGGAGAGACGGCCTTGACGGTGGCCTGGGTGCCGACGGGCATAAAGACTGGTGTGGGTACCTCCCTGTGGGGGGTCTGGAGTAACCCGGCACGGGCATGGCCGTCGGTGGTAAGGTGTTCGAATGGAAAAGTCATGGTCAGACATGCTCTCCCCGTGGCAAGGCAGCAATGATGTCCGCCATTTCGTCAAACACGAGGGTCAGATCAGGTTCGTCACAAGGAATGTGCTCCTCCGGGGCCTCAACTGGGTGCCGGTGCCACGTTTTTACCTGATCGTACCCCAAGATGCGTTGTCCTCTAGCAATCAGGCTGAAACTCCGGCGGTTGTTCATGGCGTTGAAGTAGATCGCAATGAACAACTCTTCTCCCACCGGCAGCCGAATCTTCAGAAAGTTCAAGCGTCGTTCGAGAACCTGTACGTGACAGCCAGGCCAATGTCGTGTCGTTTCCTCTTCGATCTGACGCAGGAACTCATCCAGTCGTGTGTCCCATTGGCTCACTGTAGTTGCTCCGCTCTGCTCAAGCTAAGCCGATACCAGTTCCTGCGGTGGTGTCGGTGACAGATCTCGAGCCACGGCCAGCCAATGCTGCTTCTCCATCTCTAACGCTTCCCACTCCATATAGTCGGCTTCCATGGAATACGAATGCTTGTCGGGTATCTGATCCTTGTCCCAGGCTGCGTTGAACTGGTTGAAGGGCATACCATAGCGGAACTCGAAGCTAGCGATGCGCTCGTTGCACTCCCGCAACTTTGCCATCACCACCTCGCTTACCAAGTACAGGATCTTATCCTCTATTCTGTCGCCGGCGAAGCTAGACAGGCGATTGATAACCCGTTCGTCCAACGTCAGGGTTCGCGTGGTAGCCATTCTTTTCCTCCTCGCGCGGGTTCAAACGCGCCGCCGCCGACGGTGCAGGAACCACCACGTGAGCAGCGCCAGCGAGATCACGAGCAGGGCGGCTATCAGATAGGGAGCCACGATAGCCAGCACCGATACCACAAATGAGATCGTGTCCTCGATCGTGCTCACGACCGGGTTGCCTGTCCCCGCCGTCAGCGATGCCACTACCGGCCGCCCTCCCGCCTTGACGACGTGCACGCCGCCAGCCAGGATCACCCCGCAGACGGCGGCCAGTACGGGGTGTACGCCGATGCTGTTCGTGGTGGCAGCGAAGAGAAGCGCCCCAGCCGTCGGACGGATAAAGGTCTGGATGACGTCGTTGACTGTGTCTACGGCGGGGACCTTATCCACCAGTATTTCGACGATCAGCAGCACGATCAATGTGCCGATGACCCACCAACTGGTCAGCGCGTCATACGGTTCGCTGAGCGTGATCAGCGAGGTGAACCGGGCCAGGAGCGCGACGACGAGTAGCGGAATATAGGCGTTCAGACCGGCCGAGGTCGAGAGGCCGAAGGCAGTCGCCAGGCTCAAAAAGCCTTGTGCTATCATTTTGCGTCCTCCAGACGGGCGATGTGTGCCCTGGCAGAGATGCGACTCAATTGATCGCTCCCACAGTTTGGGCCGCGACCGGGCGCTAGGGCAGCGGCGTTGGTCTCTGGCTAGGGACTGGGCGGCCCGAAACACCCCCGCCAGGAGCAAAGAGGCACCTGGCGAGGTAGCAACTGGTAGGCTGGTAAGCCAGGTAGCTGGTTACCAGTCTACCAATCTATTGGCTACCAACCAGCTTGCGGGTCACGACGTACCTAATAATTGCCTAGGCCTGCGCAGATGGTGAGGCCAAAAGACCCACCCAGAATCCCAACCCACACCAGTATCACCAGGCAAATCCCGATCGCTGCCAGTGCGATACCGATCCATCCCAGGATGATGCCCGCCGTTGCCAGTCCCTCCCCGGTCATTGTGCCCCCACTATCGCGTATCTGGTTGCGGGCCATATATCCCAGGACTAACCCGATGATGGAACCAATGGTAGGCAACAGGGTCAGTCCCAGAATGCCGGCGATCAGACTGCCAATGGCCAAGCCGCTGGTCGGTGGCGCGGCCGGGGGTGGTGCATAGTACGATTCGCTCATCTCCCCTCCTTCTTGTAAGAGACTAACTACATCCTTGCTGGCTGCAGGCCGACCGCTGCGGTCGGACAGCGGCTTTCTAATCGGTATCTATACGTCTCAAGCGTCTGCATTATAGCCCAAATGCGCGAACAGAGCAACTGCTACTGCAAAGGCGGGATGCTTGAGAGCGTGCCGGTGAGCGTGTATCTCACGAGGTCAATCACGCCCACCTGGATGAGAGTCACCGTGAACCCGGCCAGTAGCGGTACTATGCTATCGCGCCAGGTGTCCACCGCGTTCTCTCTCCGCACGATCATCAACACCAGCATGCTGTTGACGCTGGTGAGGAGGGTCAACACACCCAGGGCGCTCAGCAGGGCCAGCGGATAGAGCAGAAAAGACCATTGGGTGAGTACCAGGCCGACCATGCCGGCTTCCAGCAGGAGCAGCACTCCCAGATCGCGCACGTTTCGTATGGTGCGCTCGGAGGAGGGGAATCGCCACAACGTGAAGTTGAAGACCGGGTAGATGAGCGCGCTCATCGTCAACCCGTTCAGCGCGCCGGTGGTCAGCCTCAGCCAGTTCTGGGGTTCGTAGAGATACGGGCCGTTAGTGAAGAGGGTCAGGTAGGAGTTCAGACCATCGGAGGCCCACAGCAGCATGAAGCAGACGAGGATGACGATGACAAGCAGCGGAGGAAATTCAGCAGCGCGGTGGCGGCGTAGCACCACAGCCTGTCCGAAGAGTCCAACCAGCGCGCCGAGGAAGGTGCCGCTGCAACGCGCGCAGAGTGGGAGTTGACGCCCGGTGATGACGAAGGAGTGGGACTCTATGCGGTGGCACACGGCGTAGCCGACCATGTCCGCCTTGGTCAGCAATCCATCTGGCGTGGCGATGAGGAAGGCCGAGCACATCACGATGGCAAGCACGACGATGAGCCACGACAGCGGGAAGTTCAACCCGCGAGATTCGTTGATGGGCAAGGGGGTGGGGGTATCCATGTAGCTTGGCATTATAGCCGAAGGTATGAAAGACACAAGTTCGCCTGTCTCATACATTTGTGGTATACTTGCTGCAGGGGGATGGCGGTGGCCGTTACGACGATCGAGTTTCACGAATTAGTACGTCTCCTGGAAACCAATCCGCAGTGGCGGGCGGAACTGCGCGACGTGCTTTTTCCCCAGGAGTTCCTCGATTTGCCGGGCGTGGTGAAAGAGCTGAGCGAGGCTCAACGCCGGACAGAGGAAGCACTGACCCGGTTGACCGAGCGAATGGAGAAGGGCTTCGCCGAAGCGGCTACTGCCCGTGCCGAGGCTGCTGCCGATCATCGGCGCATCTGGGAGAGCATCGAACGGCTGACCGATCAGATGTACACGTTGACCAAAGACGTCGGTAAGTTGAAGGGTCTGACCAAGGAAATCTGGTATCAATCTCGGGTGGTGTCTATCTTTGGTCTGGTGCTCACCTGAGGCCACGACGTCGCCAATCAAGCTGCCGATTGTCTCTACGAGGCCCAGAAGCAGGGAGCGATCTCCGCAGATGAGCGCAGGGATGCTTTGGCCGCCGATCTCTTCTGGGGAGGGCAGGCGCGAGAGGATGGTGGCGACGTAGTGCTGGTGATGGAGGTCTCCCGGTTGGTGGATAATCACGATGTGGAGCGGGCAGGGCGGCGGGCCAGGATATTGCGTCGTGCCGGGATGCGAGCCCTGCCTGTAGCGGCCGGGGAGGTGTGGACCGAAGAAGTCAAATCTAGCGCCCGTTCCTTCGGGGTGGTGATACTCAAGGATGGGCAACTGAACCTGGCAAGTTGGCAGAAGGCATTGGAGGGTATCTGAGAAGCGCTGTTAGATCGCCCAGGTGCCAGGTAAGTGAAACGTCCCCGGTTTCTTCGAGAAGTCGGGGTTTTTGCGTTCTGGTGCTATGGTTTCAGCCTTCTGGCTGTGATCGCGCAGCGAAGGCCTCCAATGCACCCGGCGTGATGGGCGGCGTCGCGCCGCGCTGCGTGGCGACGTAGGCTCCCACCAGGTTGGCAAAGTCGGCCACCTCTGCCAGCGGCAGGCCTGCCAGGTACTTTACGACCAATGCTGCCGTGAAGGCGTCCCCGGAGCCAACCGTGTCCACCATCCGGCACGCATATCCGGGAGCGGCCACCCGCTCCTGGTGTGTGCGCAGGGTGCATCCGCGCGCGCCCAGCGTCACACAGATCAACTCCAGGCGGTAGGTCTCCAGCAGGTGGAGCAGAAATGCGTCCTCGTCCAGAACATCCTGCCTCAGCATTTCCTGCACCTCACGCAGTTCGTCGTCGTTCAACTTCAACAGGCGGCACCATGACAGCGAATCGCGCACGACCTCGACGGAGTAGTGGGGCGGGCGCAGGTTGAGGTCGCAGACGAGAAGCGCCTGTGGGGCAGCTTCCAACAGTGTGACCATAGACTGCCGCGCTACCGGGTGCCGCTGCGCCAGTGTGCCAAAGCAGACCACATCGGCGGCACGGACGCGGGCTATGGCTTCCGGGTCGGCGGCGAGATAGTCGTAGGCTGCTCCTGTACAGATGTCGAACTCCGGCTGAGCGTCGGCGTAGAGCATCACCTGCACCTGCCCGGTGGGGTGCTCGGTGTCGCGCTGGATCAGGCTGGCATCCACACCTAGTTTCTGAGCCCGTGCCAGGATCTCATCGCCCAGTTCGTCTTGGCCTACGCGGCTGACGATTGCACTGCGGGCGCCCAGGTGGTGGCAGTGGACGGCGAAGTTGAAGGGTGCGCCACCAAGGTGCATCCCTCCCCCGGCCCCTCCCCGAAGCGGGGAGAGGAGGATGATGTCCCAGAGAACTTCGCCGACGGCTACGACGTTGACTGCTCTGTCCACGTTTCCTCCCCCCATCAATCCAGCAGCGGGTTAATGTACCGTATGGCGTGTGGACCCAAACTCGCTCTCCAGGTTGGCCCAGATATCGGCCCACAGATGCCGGTCGACGAAACTGGTGCGGATCTCGTCCAGCATGCGGTTGAAGGTGTGCTGGTCGGTCTCCCCCAGGATGGTGAGCACGGCATTGGCGACTCCGGAGCAGATCTCACGGTTGACGCGGTGATGGCGGTGCACCTGGCGCAGGCGCGGGACATCCTCTGGCTGTCCCAACATGATCATACCGGCCACGGCGTTGGCGACCAGTTCCTCGTCATCGGCGTCCAGGTCTTTGCGTAGGTAGGGTAGGGCGCGATCGTCTCCCAGACCGGCCAGGCTCAGTGCGGCGGTGGATACTCGTTCCGGGCCGTCCAGATTGGCCTGGAGAAATTGCCACACCGGTTCGCGCGCCTGCTCGTCGCCGGTGTTCCCCAGGAGGGAAACGACCTCGTCGGCAGCAATGAGATCCAGCGTGGGGTCATCTAATGCTTCCAGCAGTGCAGGCGAGGCAAACTCGCCCATGCGGGACAGCCGGTCGAAGGCTTCATCGTGGTCGGCCTGCGTGGGGCCGGCCAATTGGCGGATCAAGTTGCGTGCCTGCGCACCGTACTTGCGATAGGCGCGCTCTGCCTGGGGGCGCATCTGGCGGCGCTGTTCGGCTGCTGCTTTCATCACTTTGCGGTTGGGCATCTCTCATCTCCAGTTGTCTCTCGGATGCTGTTTATCCGCACTCTCCCATTACCTGCACCACCAGTTGGCGCGATCTGGGGCGGGTGTCGAAATCGAGAAACACGATCTGCTGCCACGTGCCCAGCGCGAGGCGGCCCTCGGCAAAGGGTACCGTCAGTGAGGGTCCGATGAGGGCAGCGCGGACGTGGGAGTGGCCATTGTCGTCCCCCCAGCGCAGGTGATGGCGGTAATCCCGGTCGGGCGGCACAATCTCATCGAGCACCTGCTGGAGGTCTGCCAGCGCGCCGCTCTCGTACTCGATGGTAGTCAGGCCCCCGGTCGAGCCAGGGCAGAAAATGGTGACTATGCCCGCATGCAGACCGGAGTCCCTCACTGCGCCCGCGATCTGAGATGTGATGTCTTGAATATCGGTCGACCGTCTGCGGTCGGGGTGACCTTGCGTGCGTAGGTTTAGTTCTTGGGTGATGACCATCTCTAATCTCCCGGATGTTGTTTATCCGCAATCTCTGTTCTTCCCAGTATCATAGCACAGTTCTCCCAAATCCCAAAACTGGCGCACTGTACCTGACTGTGCTACAATGCGCCACTATGGACCTGCTTAAAGGGCTCAACCCTCAACAGCAGAAAGCTGTCACCGCCTCCGATGGCCCGGTGCTGGTGTTGGCCGGGCCCGGCAGTGGCAAGACGCGCGTGCTCACCCATCGCGTCGCCTGGCTAGTGGTGGAACGGGACGTGGTCCCCTGGCGCATCGTGGCGGTCACCTTCACCAACCGGGCCGCCCGCGAGATGCGGGAGCGGCTGGAAGGGCTTCTCGGCCCCTCCCGCGCGCGCAGCCTCACGCTGGGCACCTTCCACGCCACCTGTGCTCGCATTCTGCGCCGCGAGGCCGAAGCCGCCGGCATCCCCCGCGACTACGCCATCTTCGACGCCGACGACCAACTCCGCCTGGTCAAGCAGGCCATCCGCGATTTGGACCTGGACGACAAGCGTTACCGTCCTCGGGCGGTGCATGGGGCCATCTCCCGCGCCAAGAACGAGTTGATTCTGCCGGAGGCGTACTCCACCGGCTCTTACTACGGCGAGGTTGTCAAACGCATCTACGAGCGCTACCAGGCGCTGCTGGCGGCAAACAACGGGCTTGACTTCGACGACCTGCTGATGGTGACAGAGCGCCTATTCGGTCAGAACCCGGACGTGCTGGTCAAGTACCAGGAGCGCTACCATCACATCCTGGTAGACGAGTTCCAGGACACTAACCAGGCACAGTACGCACTGTTGCGGCAACTTGCGGGGCGGCATTACAATCTCTTCTGCGTCGCCGACGAGGACCAGTCGATCTATATGTGGCGCGGCGCCGACTACCGCAACATCCGCCGCCTGCGGGACGATCACCCCGACCTCGTGACCATCCTCCTGGAGCAGAATTACCGCTCCACCCAGAATATTCTAGGCGCCGCCCGCGCCGTGATCCGCCACAACACCGACCGTACCGACAAAGCCCTATTCACGCAGCGGGGGAACGGTCCCAAGATCGTCGTCCACGAAGCCTACGACCAGGACGACGAGGCCCGGTTTGTCGTGGACACCATCGCCCAACTGGCTGCCCAAGAGGGGGTGCGCCCCGGCGACTGCGCCGTGATGTATCGCACCAACGCTCAGTCTCGTGCTCTGGAGGACGCCTTCATCCGCGCCGGGTTGCCCTACAGGCTGGTCGGGGCCACCCGCTTCTATGCTCGCCGCGAGATCAAGGACGTGATCGCTTTCCTGCACTTGATCCACAATCCGGCCGAAGGCGTGAGCATGACCCGCGTGATCAACGTGCCCCCTCGGGGCATCGGTCGGAAGACGGTGACAGTGCTGGAGGATACCGCGCGGAAGCGTGGTATTTCGGTCTACCAGGTGCTCAAAGAAATCCCGGACGAACTGGGAGCCCGTGCGCAACGAGTGCTAGCGGCGTTCCTGGAAATGTTGGAGGGTTGGATCGCGGCACGCGAGTCCCTGACGGTGGCGCAGTTGATGGAGCGCGTGTTGCAGGATACCCGCTACGCCGATTACCTCCGTGATGGCACCGAGGAAGGAGAGGAGCGCTGGGCTAACGTGCTGGAGTTGCGCAACGTGGCCGCCGACTACGAGGATCTGACGCTGACCGACTTCCTGGCCGACGTCGCGCTCGTCTCTGACGTGGATAACCTAGCGGATGGCAGCCATCCGCGCGATGAGGTAGACGCACCAACGCTGCTCACGCTTCACAGCGCCAAGGGATTGGAGTTCCCCGTCGTCTTCATCACCGGGCTGGAGGAGGGGATGCTGCCTCACAGCCGCTCCTTGGACAACCCGGAGCAGATGGCCGAGGAGCGACGGCTGATGTACGTTGGTCTAACGCGGGCAGAGGATAGGCTTTTCTTGACCTACGCTTTTATTCGCACCCGCTACGGTGAGGGCGAACCCTCGGTCCCCAGCCGCTTCCTGGACGACCTTCCCCCGGAGTTGGTCAGCGGCTCGTGGAGACGGGCACGGCAGGACGCGTCCTCGCGGGCGACGACGTGGGGGCCAGCGCCCGAGGCCCCCTGCATTGCCCGGCCCCAGTTCCGCGCTGGGCAGCGGGTGCGGCACGCCACCTTCGGCGAGGGCTTGGTGATACAGAGCCGCATTCGGGGGGGCGACGAAATCGTCACGGTGAGCTTCGAGGAAGTCGGGCTGAAGCGGCTGATAGCCAGTCTCGCTCCCCTGGAGTGACTGGGGGATTAGAATGAGAGTGCCCGATTGATACGCAAGAACTGGATGGCCCGCGTCTCATCCGGCGGGAGGAACTGGCGGCCTCGCACCGCCTGGACTTGCTGTGTTTTCCCGATTTTGTGGAGGAGATCGAGGAGGAAGACCTGATGGCCTCGTATACCGCACCTCGACGTGGAGGCGTCCAGGTCTTATGCCACCAAGGTGTGCCCGTTTCCAAGATCGGCATTTACCACAGCCGGGTCAGCGTGTACGGCAGTCATCTGCGGGTCGGTAGCATTGGCGGTGTGTGCACCCACCCCGACTACCGGGGCCTGGGATTAGCTACCCGGCTGCTCGATTACTGCACGCGCAAGCTGACGGATGAAGGCGCACGGCTGATGCTCATTTCCGGTGTGCGGGGGCTGTATACCCGGGCCGGCTGTGTCACCGCCCAGGACTTGGCATATTGCGCTCAAACCTGGCCAATCCTTCGACAGGCTCACCGCCACGAGTACTCGTGGTGGCAGGGCATCGCTTCGTCCGGGGCAGGATGATCTTTCACTTCGCTCGGCGACGGAAGCGGACGTTTCGATCTGCGCTCGCCTCTACCAGATGGAGGCCGCCCACTTTGTGCGGCGCGTCCACTTCGTGCGGCGCGTGGAGGAGTTTACGAAGCATTTCCGCGAGCGCGAGGAGTACTCCCAGGCGGAGGACTGGATCGTCGAGGTGGCAGGTCGTCCGGTGGTCTACTTTTTCACCTGTATTCCATGGGAGTATCTATATGTGTATGACGCACGCGTGCGGGAGGTGGTCGAGTACGCCGGCAGCCGGGTGGCGCTGGTTGGTGCGCTGGCTGGGGTAATGGCGCGCTTGGGGCTGCAGGAACTGCGGCTGCCCGTGCCGTGGCAGGACGTGGACTTGCTTCAACTTCTTCGAGAGCGGGGTGTCACCGGGGATCACATTCCTCTTTTCGGACATACCATGCGCATCATCAACTTTCCTGGCCTGATGTCGGATCTACGGTCCTATGTGAGAGCGCGACTGACGGCTCGTCAGCGACGCAGCCTGCGGTTTGAGCAGGACGGACTTGCCCTGGGCGCGGACGGAACGTCTGGAGCCGAAGGGGATCGGTTATGCCATCGTGCGGGGACAGGAACGGCTCGAACTAGATGGGACAGCGATGACGCGACTGGTGATGGGTGTACCGGCGGGTATGTTGCCTGACGTAGCCGTCGGGTCGGGGGTGCTGGGCGAGATCATCCCGGCATTGTTTCCCCTGCCCTCGTTTCTGCCGGGGCTGAACTACCGGTGAGCGTTGCCTGGCTTGGATGCGTTCCCGCGGGCTGCTAGCCGTCCATCAGTCGCACCAGGGCGCACGAATAAAGTAATCGTGGGTGACGCTTTGACCGTCGGCCGATTCCACAGTGATGCCATTTATTATCGTGCATCCAGACCAGGTGAATACGAGGGTGCAGGCCCGGTTCTCGGTCCGGATGACATCCGCAGCGTGGCGTACGGTGAAGGGCGGTGTGCCGCCGTTGATATAGATGTAAATCGTGGCCTCGTAACCCCCTCCAGCCCCACGCCAGGATTCCAGTTGGTATGGCACATCGAAGTCCAATGGCCCTGCGCTGGCCGGTGGGGTGGGTGAGGCAGGCGGGGCGGTCGCTGCCGGAAGAGGCGTGCGTGTCGCTGTGGCCGTTGGCGTGGGGGCT
>CAZMOT010000040.1:0-25361 GCA_964568065.1 uncultured Anaerolineales bacterium | reverse complement strand
AAAAGTCTTGCCCGGTTCTCTCTTAGGTTGACGCGCATGGGGCAGAGCCCCCCTCTGGACTCCCCCCAGCGTCCAGAGTTCCAGAGCCTGCCCTGAGCAAAGCCGAAGGGACCAGAGCACCAGAGTTCAGAGACGGACGGGGGACGCCACCATAACCCGAAAACCGAGGTGGCCGTAGCGGTTGAACGGGAGGTTCCAGTGGCGGAAGGCACAGCGGACACCCCACGCTCAATCGCCGAACGCGCCCCCGCGCAACACCCGGAGCACCTCGTCGCCCGCTCCCGGGTCCTCCCGCCCATCCTCAGCATCGTAAGGGTACCCAAAAGCCGGCCTGGACACCTCCCTCCCCCACAGGCTCCGCGTCCACTCCCACACGTTGCCGGCCAAATCCAGCAAGCCGTAGGGGCTGGCCCCCTGAGGATAGGCCCCCACCGGCGTGGTATCGCCTGGGCCGCCTTCTCCACTGTTGCACCGCTGCGCATCCCACCGGTTACCCCAGGGGTAGATGCGCCCGTCGCTGCCCCGCGCCCCCTTCTCCCATTCCGCCTCGCTGGGCAGGCGGTAGGGCTTGCCGGTGACCTCAGCCAGCCAGCGGCAGTAGGCCACAGCGTCATGCCAGGAGACATATACCACGGGATGCCTCCTTTTGTCTCCTGGTGGTCTCCCGCCTTTCCAATGTTCCGGCTGCCCGTGGCCGGTAGCCTGCACAAAGGCCGCATACTGAGCGTTGGTCACCGGCGTCCTGGTCAGGAGGACCATCTCCGGCTCGAAGGGCTGGCGGGCGGGGGCAGCTTTTTCCCTTGTCCTCGCCTCAGGTGTGGGAGGGGAGGGTTCCGACACGCCCAGGGCGCGCAACACCTGCCCCAGGGCAGTCCCGTCGTCCGGGCCACAGGCGGTAAAATCAACGTGCTGGATCAACCGTAACTGGCGGGGGATGCGGCACACCTGGTAGAGCACGGGCACGATGGGCTTGTCCTCATCCAACGCGGTGCGCAGCTCGCCCCGCACCTCCCGCGAGGCTCTCGCTGCTGGCGAGAGGATGATCAGGAATTGGGCACAGTCGTACAGGGCGTCGTCAATGGTCAGGTCCCAATCGGCGCTGGCCGGAATGTCCCATTGGTCCAGCCAGACGCGGACGCCCCGTTCTTTGAGGTTGGCCGCCAGTTTGAGCACAAAGTCCCCGTCCTTGCGCGCGTAGCAGATGAAAACGTGATTGGCCATAGCCGGAAGCCTCCCCTTCTCATCAGAGCCGGGACGCCGCCACGCGAAAGCCGACATTCCTGAAACGACGGTAGGGGAGGTGCGCGTGGCGGACGGCGCAGCGGACGTTCCCGGCAAGGTCGGCGAACGAGCCTCCACGCAGCACCCGGCGCATCTCGTCGCCCTCTCCTATGCTCTCTCGCCCATCTCTGGGGTCATAGGGGTACTCAAAGTCTGGCTCCAGGGAATCCTCGCCCCACAAGCTCCGCGTCCACTCCCATACGTTGCCAGCCACGTCCAGCAAGCCATAGAGGCTGGCTCCTTTGAGGTATGACCCCACCGGCGAGGTGTCATCCAAGTCGTCCTCAGCGCTGTTACACCGCTGCTTGTTCCACCGGTCGCCCCAGGGGTAGATGAGCCCGTCGGTGCCCCGGGCTGCTTTCTCCCACTCAGCCTCGCTGGGCAGACGGTACGACTTGCTGGTGACCTCGGATAGCCAGTCACAGTAGGCTATCGCCTCGTGCCAGGAGATGTAAACCACGGGGTGCGTCTCTTTTCCCCTTGGAGGCCGTCCACGCTCGCTTCCCCAATGGGTTGGCCGACGTCCCCCGGTGTCTTGGACGAAAGCCGCATACTGCGCGTTAGTCACCACTGTCTTGGCTATGTAGTAGTTGGGCAAGTAGAGGGTGTGCTGGGGTTGCTCGTTGTCCTGCGCGAACCGATGCCTACGCTTGCTGCCTATGAGGAACTTGCCAGCAGGGATGAGGATCATCTCTGGCTCGGCGGGAACGGGGACGGGAAGAGGACTGAGCATCACTTCTCTAAGCTGGGTGTAGAAACTCTGCGGCGGCATCCGACCGTCGCTTACGTCGACGTATTGTGTGGTGATCAGGAGAGTAAATTCCTGGCCGCGCAGTAGCAGCGGAAAAATCGGCTTCCGCTCATGCAGCGCCACCATGATTTCCCTCTCCACCCAATCCGAGTCCTCCGACGCAGGCGTCATCACCACGACAAAGGCCGCGCTGGCGCGGACCGCCTCGACAACCGTCCGCCACCAGCGATCGCCGTAGTCAATGCGGTCGTCAGCCCATGCGTCAAAGCCATGTCTGCGCAAATCGTCCACCAGATTGTGTACGTAAGCTTGGTCTTTGTGGCTGTAGGAGACAAAAACGTGGTCATTCATCCTATTACCTCCTCCAACTTTCCAGATAGAAAGCACCGGACCGTCAGTGCCGTTCGCGTCTACGAGTATGGAGAAGTAGTTGCCTTGGTAGATGGTCTCTCCCATCTCAGTCTTCTTCTGTGCCTGGTCCTTCTCCGACCTGCTCGGCGCGCAGTTCGGCCAGTGCATCCTGCATCTGCTGCGCCCAACCGACGCGTTCGCCCTGCAGAATCTTCTCCGTGTGGCCGACCAGCTTATCCACGTTTTTGGGGTCCGCTCGTTCCTCCGCCGACAACGCCATCCACCAGCCCCGCACGTTGGCCAGGTCCGTCGCCGACTGATTGTACGTCATCAGCGTGTTCTCGACCTGCTGGTATTCCAGGTACGTGGTGAAAGTAGTCACCAACGCCGTCGTCAGCGCCATCCACAGTTCCAGCCCCACTGCAGCCAGCAGGGTGCCCGCACCGCCAGAGAGGCAAATCAACCATTGCAAACGCTTCAATTGCCTCTCCAGCCTGGTTGTCCTGCCCCGATAGTAATTGAGTTGGTCGCCCAGGCGAACAGTGACGTAGTGATCGGGCGTGAGGAAGCTGAGCCCGTCGTCGGCTGCAGCCGCGCCGTACATCTCAGGCGGAATGGGACCCTTGTACGGGCGCAGAGCGGACAGGTTGACCTCGGTCTGCATCAACTGGCGGCTGATAAACTCCACCTGGTGGGTCAGTTTAGCCTCACGGGAAGTCTTTGCTGTCTGTTGATCGCTGTAGATTTCGGCCTGGGCGCGATAGCGGAATATCTCACGCTTGATTGCTTCGGCGCTGGCACGCAGCAAAACCCACTTGTTGCCCGCTTTGAAGCGACTGGCCGCCACCAGCAAAGCAGACGTCGCTATGGGCACGATCACGATGGCATAGCGAAGAAGCATCTGATCCAGCTCAAAATACGTTTGGCTCAACGCCAGACCTGTGCCGAGCACTCCCAGTGTCAGAATCCACAGTTGCAGTTTGTTAAAGCTGGTCTGCTGGCGTTTAGCGTTGGCGTCGTAGAGCGCAAAGCGCTCCCAGGCCAGTTTGAGTATTGCGTCCCCCCTCAACTGGCGGATGATCCCTCGCTCGAACCCCTCGACCGAGCCATCCAACGGAAAGAGATGGATATCGCCATCGGCGATAATCTCGGCCACCACTGGGTCGGCGATAAAGGACGGCTTTTCCTGCCACAGCGTGGCGATTTCGTCCGCCAGCCGCTCGCTGCCCTGAACGACGATGATGGGCCAGCCTTGCCGCACGCTACGCAACACCTCGTCTTTGGCGATGAGACCACCATTGACGAGCACCGTCACGACAGGGATTCTTGCCGGCGACGCCTCCTCTCCGTCCTGGGCGGAGGAGCCGTCGTCGGCAGGTCGTGGCGGGTCAAGGACTCGATTAGCCAATGCCTGTGCCAAGTCATACATCGTCTCGGTCTCGCCGCCCCATTCGTCGGTCTGCACCAACACGAAATGGGAGTGGTTGGGATCGAGCGGCGCGCTGTCCTCAAGGCCGCCTTCGGCCGGCCCGCCGGGGTAGGTGACCTTGCCAGCAGGCGCCATGCCCAACAGGACTGACTGTCGTCCCCGGTCGGCCACGCCCTGGCCCATCAGGGTCATCACCCCCGCCTGTGTGCCGCCGTCAATGATCAATGCACCCGTGTCGGCGGCGGCGCGAGCGATGCCCCGGCTGAACAACTGCACCAGACGAGATTTCAGGGCCTCGTCGAGGCCAGCGGCGCCACCGGTGATCATGATCAGCGCTTTTGGTTGTTCAATGCCCAGTGCATTCAAGATGTCGGCGGCGTTTGTGCCTGCCAGAGGAGCCACCAACTGCGCCCGATTGCCGTTGGAGAAAATGATCTCCTTCTTGCCCTTCTCTTGCTGATTCGGTGATGTATCCATTAGCGACTACCTTTCTCCTTGAACGAGGATCTCCCCCATCAAGAAATTATAGCACCCCCACCTTGTCCCGGCAACGCTTCGTATAGGCGGTGCTCGCGGATGTAGACCTCGACCGGCGGTGGCACCAGGTAGCGCAGCGGCAGCCCCTCACGGGCGCGCCGCCGCATGTCGGAGGCGGCAATGTCCAGGCACGGCGCGTCGAGCCAGACCAACCGCTCGCGCAGACCTGGTACGGCCCGCTCCAGCATCTCCAGGTCGGGTTCGTAGCCAGGGCGTGGCATCACTGCCAGCCGGGCCTGCCGCACGATGTTTGCTGGATCGCGCCAGGTGGGGAACTGGGCCAGGCTATCCTCGCCTATCAGGAAGAACAACTCCGCTGCCGGGTAGTCTCTACCCGCTGGGTACTCCTGCCGCAGCAGAGCCAGCGTCTCGACCGTGTAGTGCGGGCCGGCCCGGTCCAGGTCCACGCGGGAAAGAGCAAAAGCGGAATGGTCGGCGATGGCCGCCTCCACCATAGCCACCCGGTGGTGAGCCGATGTGATCGGGCGATCGGGCTTGTGGGGAGGCTGCCCGGCCAGGACGAAGAGCACACGGTCGAGTTGAAGTTGCGCCCGAGCGTTTTCGGCCAGTGCCAGGTGACCGTAGTGCGGCGGGTCAAAGGTGCCACCTATGATGCCTAATCTCGTTACTCCTCCCAAGCCAATTCCCTCTCGCCGATGCGGACAGTATCCCCTGGCTGCACGCCCGCCTCCTCCAGCGCTTCCACGATTCCCATGCGCTCCAGCGCCCGTTGGAAGCGACGCACCGCCTCGTCCAGGTTCCACACGGTCATCGCCGCCAGCCGCTCCACCCGCACGCCACACACTCGCCACACGTCCTCTTCTTCGCGCTCGATAGCGAACGCTTTCTCATCCTCGCCGGGCCGGAAGACGGGTAACTCCCGGGCCGGGGCCTCCGCCGGAAATTCTTCCGGCGGCAGTTCGGCCAGCATCTGCGCTGCCCGGTAAAGCAACTCTCGTGTGCCCTCCCTCGCCAGCGCCGAGATCGCCATAGCTGGGTGGTCTTGCGCTTCGAGCGCCGTCTTTATCTCCGGCCAGCATTCGCGTACCTGGGGCTCGTCCATCTTGTTGAGAGCCACCAGTTGGGGTTTCTGGGCTAGGCCGTGGCCGAAGGCTGCCAGTTCGTGGTTGATGGCGGCGAAATCGGCCAATGGGTTGGCGGAGAGGCCGTCGAGGAGATGGATCAACACACGGGTGCGCTCAATGTGACGCAGAAACTCGTGCCCCAGCCCCTTGCCCTCCGACGCCCCCTCGATCAGGCCGGGGATGTCGGCCAGGACGAACTCGGTCTGGCGCTTGCCGCCAGACTCGTCGAGCACGACGACGCCGAGGTTGGGCTGGAGGGTGGTGAAGGGGTAAGGCGCGATCTTGGGGCGTGCAGCGGTCACCGCCGCCAGCAGCGTGGATTTACCCGCGTTGGGCATCCCCACCACGCCCACGTCGGCCAGCAGCTTTAGTTCCAGCCGCAGCCAGCGCTCCTGGCCGGGCTCGCCATGCTCGGCGATGCGAGGGGCCTGGTTGGTGGAGGAGGCAAAGCGGGCATTCCCTCGCCCACCACGCCCACCTCGCGCCACGACCAGCTCCTGTCCTGGCTCAGTTAGGTCGCCTACCAACTCGCCGGTGTCGGCGTCGTACACGACGGTGCCGGGCGGCACCGGAACGCGCAGGTCCGCGCCTGCCGCACCGTGCTGGTTCTTGCCCCGCCCGTGCTTGCCGCGCGTGGCCTTGAAGTGACGCTTCCTACTGAAGTGGTAGAGCGTGTTGAGGTGGGGGTCTACGTAAAGCAGGACAGCGCCTCCCTTGCCGCCGTCGCCACCGGCCGGCCCACCATAGGGGACGTATTTCTCGCGCCGGAAAGCCACGCAGCCATCGCCGCCGTCGCCTGCCTTGACATAGATCTTGGCCTGGTCGTAGAACATCGCAGGGGAAGGATACCGCAAACGGGGAGGATGTCAAGATAAGGATGCGGGATCAGCGTTGCTTGTGGTGGGTGAAGCGGGGCAGCGGGTGCTGTACCTTGCCATCGCAGACCCCAGGGGTTTCAGAGATCCCTGGGGTCTTTGTCTATCCGTTTGGCACACGCAGCGGAATTGAGTATAATCACGGGTAGCCACAAAGGGAGGAACAGCCTACCTCCGATACCGACCAAGGGCAGTAGTTCGCCCAAGAAGTGGCGGCAGGTGACCCCGGCAATGGCAATTGGTATCACCGATCACAAGTGGACCTTGAAAGAGCTTTTGACCTTCCGTGTGCCACCTGTCGATAACTCAACTGTTAAGGGACATTAGGGAAATCCGTTCACTCATCAAGATGAAACAACGGGAAGGTCACGGTGAAAGTACTGCCCTGCCTCACCTTGCTCTCCACATCAATGCGTCCGCCGTACCGATCTACCAGGTCTTTGACGATGGCCAGCCCCAGCCCCGTTCCGATCTCGTTCGACACCTTGGCATTGGGAGCGCGGTAGAATTCCTCGAACAGGTGGGGAAGCGCCTCTTGCGGGATGCCAATGCCGGTGTCGGTCACTGTCACTTCGATCTCGTCCTCATCATCCACCCGGCGCAGAGAGACGGTCACGTTGCCCCCCGAAGGAGTGTACTTGACTGCGTTTCCCACCAGGTTGACAAATATCCGGTCAAATCCCTCCTCGGCACCCCAGACCACCAGCTCCTCACAGCAAACACGGTGAGTGAGGGCAACGCCCTTCTCCTCGGCGCGGGGCTGAAGTAGGAGCACCGTCCGCCCCACCGAAGAATTGATCGCCACTGCGGTCTCCTCCTCCGCCAACTCGGTGGCCTTGCCCGCCGCCAGATCCAGAAGGTCATTGACCAGGCTCTCCAGGAAATCGAGGCGGCGGTTAATGCGACCGAACATCTCGGACTGTTTATCGGTCAGTTCGCCAGCGTATCCCTTGAGCACGCCCCGCACCAGTGACTGGGCGACGGCGACGGGAGAGCGCAGTTCGTGGGTTGCGACGCGGATAAAGTGGGCTTTGCTGGCTTCCAGGGTCTCCAGCGTCGTCAGCGACTGAGCAGCCGCTACAGCCGCCGCGCCCAGATCGGCCAGTGGCATCAGTAGGGCGACGTCCTGCTTGCCGAAGCGTTGGGGCGTGGTCGCGTAGATGTGGAGGGTGCCGATGGAGTTGTGCTTGTGTATCAGTGGAACGCACAAGATAGAGCGGTAATCTCCGGGCACGCTCACAGCCCGGGGATCAGTGTGCGTATCGGTGACGATGGTCGGTTGACCAGAGAGGGCCTTCTCATCGAGGGGGCTGTGCTCCACCGGTATTATCTCCCTGGGCTCTTGCTGGCTGGGCACAGTCGGTAGACCAGAGACCGCCGCCACCGTTAAGTGCGCGCCTACTTTGCCTTTGCCAAGGTCAAGCAGGCGGACCGCTGCTGCGTCCGCCTGCAATGTCTGTCTGGCTCCGTCGGTCAGACAGGCCAGCACCTGCTCTAGTTCCACCGCACGCTCCGGTTTGCTAGTTGCTAACGGCTAAAGCTAACTACTAATCAGCGCACGCACTTTCTCCAGCAGCACGTCGGGATCAATTGGCTTGTCCACAAAGTCATCCACCGGCAGGTAGGCCTCATCAGGGCCAAATCGCAGAGAGGTGGTGGTATGAATTGCGGTCAGCATCAGAATTGGGATATGCCGGTAGGCGGCGTATTCCGACTTGGAGTCAGGGCTCCGAAGTTGGAGAGAGATCTGAAAGCCTGCCGTCGTCGTCTCCATCATCACGTCAAGGATGATCAGGTCGGGCTCGATTTCCTTGACTTTCTGCAGGCCTTCCTCACCTGTAGAAGCGGTGAGCACCTCGTAGCCATTGGCCTCCAGCGGCATGCGAAGCGCCGCCACCATGTCAGAATCATCTTCAATCACCAGAATCTTGGGCATAGCATTCTCCTCTCGGGCAAACTGCCCGCAATCTCCTTGAGTACTGCGTCGGTCAGGACCGGGAGCATGGCCTCCACAGCGGGGCTCAACCCCTCTTTCCAACCAACCTCAGCCGGCTGGACGCCAAAGATCACTATCTCGGGCAGGGCCTGCCCTAGCGCGTTAGCCAGTGCCAACACCTCGCTCAAACCAGCGTGGTGGAGGGAGAAGCGATCCGCCGCTTCGGTAAGACGGGCCTGGGCCGGCGTGAAGCGGACAAACTGGCCTGGCTCTCGTCCAACGTCAGCAGCATCTACAATCACTGCCCGCTTCCATCCCTCCAAGACTGGCAGCAGATCCAACCCCCCGGCCCCTCCGTCAAGGGCCATCACCCCCTCCGGCAGCCCACGGTGAGTCAATTCCTTCACTACTCGCGGGCCGATGCCGTCGTCGCCGCGTAGGGGATTACCCAATCCAAGCACTAACACGCTCATCGTCCATCAGCAGCGCACCGTCACAACGTTATAAGAGCCCATTCTCCTTCAGCCGCCGTCTCATCGCGCTTCACGCACATCGCTTTACACGAACTCTACCGTCAAGAAGTGAGCCGAGCAGGAGATGCAGGGATCGTAGGCCCGCACCAGCATCTCCAGCATAAGTCGGACCTCGTCCTGCGGTTTATCCATAATCTGGGGCACAAGCGCCTGCATGTCGTGGTTCAGATTGGCCATGTTCTGGTTGGTGGGGATGACGCAGTTCGCCTCCGTGCAGATGCCGTTCTCATCGTAGACATAGTTGTGGAAGAGGATGCCTCGTGGCACGTCGCACGAACCGACTCCCTCTCCTCCCTTCACGTCCACCAGCGGGGGCTCCTCGGGCCGGACACCTCGGGTGAGTAGCTCGTCTATGATGACGATGCTGTCCTCTACGCAGTGAACCATCTCCACTGCCTGGGCGGCGCTGTTGAGGAAGGGGTTGATGACGAGGGGCTTCAGGCCCAGCCTGGCAGCCGCCTCCTTGGCGCGAGGATGGAACTGGTCGAAGTTGTTGTTCAGCCGCGCCAGCGCACCGACCATGTAGGATTCGCGGTTGTGATGGGCCCACTTGGCCGTGGAGAAGGGCACGCACTCCTCGTTGGTCACCTTCCTGTAGTCTTCGATGGGGTAGGAAAAACCGTCGGTGGTGACAACAGTGCCGTCAATGAAGGCATACTCGTCGTCCTTCTTGAGGGAGACGTATTCCGTCTCCCGCTCGAACTCCGGCCAGGGTAGGGTGGCGAACAGCGCGATTGTTTCGTCCATATCGGCGCGGACGTCTACGAAACGGGTCCGCATATCCCGCAGTTCGGCCTCGGTGGGCAGGTGTGTGAAGCCACCGACCGCCATGGCAACGGGGTGAGTATGGCGGCCGGCGATCATTGCGCAGAGGTCGCCGGAGAGTTTCTTGATCCGCAGCGCCCGCAGCACTACGTCCCGGTGGGTTTTCACCAGCGGGATGACGGAGCCAACACTCAGGAGATCCGGTGCGACCAGGTAATAGGTATGCAGAACGTGGCTGTCTATTATCTCGCCGTGGAGGTTGAGTTTGCGCAGCAGCACGGTCTGCTCCGAAGGCTCGACCCCCAGTGCCTTCTCAGTGGCACGCAGGCTGGTCGTGGCGTGGCCCACGCTGCAGATACCGCAGATGCGGGAAGTAATGTGGCTGAGCTCGTAGTAGGGCCGACCGCGTACGAACGCTTCGAAGAAGCGAGGAGCCTCGACGACCTCAAAGCGGCACTCCTTGATCTCACCGTTGCGGGTGTCCACGACGATGTTGCCGTGGCCCTCGACACGGGTCACGTGATGCACGTTAACATTAACATTCACAGCGCTCATTTTCCCACCTCAGCCATTCGTTCCTGCACCTGGTATGCATTAAACATCGTGAAGCGAGACATTACCTCTTCTACAGTCAAACCGGCCTCGGCCAGCACGTCTTTCATCGAGTTCTCGTTGGGGTGAGGGATCAGTCCCCGGCAACCCTCGCAGCCATCGCCGTAGGTGGGACAGATGGCGTCGCAGCCAGCCCGTGTGACCGGCCCCAGGCAAAACTTGCCCTGGAGCAGCAAGCACACGTTCTCTTTCAGCTTACACTCCACGCAGACGGGATAGTCAGGGATGGGCGGCTTCTTGCCCAGGAGAACCGCCTTGACCACCCGGACGAACTCCTCCCGGTCAATGGGACAGCCGGGGATGACAGCGTCCACCTCGATCACGGCGCTGATGGGCCGAGCGTCGTAGGTCTCGTACCAATCCGCCTTGTCCCCGTAGACCCAGCGGCGGACGTTTTCCAGTGGGTGCAAGCTCTTGAGAGCGTTGATACCCGCCAAATGGGCGCAGGCCCCCAGCGCGACGACAATATCGGCCTGTTCGCGGATCTTTTTCAAGCGCGCCTCGTCGGACTGGCGGGTGCAGGAGCCCTCGATGAAGGCGATCTGGTAGTCCTTCCCCTTCTCGGTCATCGCCTCGCGGAATTGCACGATCTCGACGGCGTCGAGCAGGTCTAGATGGGTCTGCAGCGAGTCAACCACTGTCAATTGGCACCCTTCGCAGCACGCAAAGTCAAAAAAAGCGACCTTCGGCTTCCCATTGTTCATTGTCTCATTGTTCATTGTTACAGTGCCTCCTCGACGCCCTTGATTTGAGCATAGGTGAAGACCGGGCCTTCCTGGCAGCAGTACAAATTGTTGATCTGACAGTGGCCACACTTCCCCACGCCACACTTCATCCGTCGCTCCAGCGAGAGATAAATCTGTGTCTCCGAGATGCCCTTACCCAACAGTTCCATCAGTACGAAGCGGTACATGATAGGTGGGCCGCAGGTAACAGCGGCGGTGTTGCGTGGGTTGATGCTGACCTCAGGGAAGAGCGTGGTGATGACGCCCACGTGGCCGTCCCACGTCTCGTCTCCCTGGTCCACCGTGATGCGACACTCGACGTCGTCGCGAGCGACCCACTCCTCTAACTCATCACGAAAGAGCAGTTCTTTCGGTCGCTTGGCTCCGTAGAGGATGATCACTCGCCCAAAGGAACCGCGCTCGTCGAGCACCTGGTTAATCAGCGAACGGAGTGGGGCCAACCCCAGGCCACCCGGGGCGAAGAGCATATCCTTGCCGCGCATTTTCTCGATGGGAAAGCCGTGGCCAAAGGGCCCACGAATGCCCACCAGGCCCCCCGACTGCATCTTATGCAGCGCGTTGGTCACGTCGCCCACGCGTCGCACGCAGAGTTGGAAGCTGCCGTTGGAGCGACTGGGCGAAGAGGTGATGGAAATAGGTGCCTCGCCTACACCCAGCAGCGAGACCATCACGAATTGTCCCGGGTCGTGGCCCAAATTGCGCCCATCCGGCAACTCGATAGTGAACAGCTTTTCCAATGCGGTCATCTGTTCCACGCTGGCCAGGCGGGCCACTTCAGGTGTATAGATGGATGTTGTCATGATTCGCTCTCCCTTCCACTGATCCGTGGATGGTATTGAAACCATCAACGATGCTGATGTTCGCCACGCAGGTGCGGATACAACGGCCACAGCCCACGCAACCTAACTCGCCGAACTTTTCGTAGATGTATTTACCCTTGCGCATAAAGCGATGGCGCTGGCGGGCCGAGCGGGCCTCGCGGAAGTTCTCACCACCGGCTACGCGGGCGAACTCGTCCAACTGGCAGGAATCCCAGCGGCGCAGCCGCTCTCCCTCGGTCAGCGCCACGTTCACCTCGTCGAGGACGTTGAAGCAGTAGCAGGTGGGACAGACATTGGTGCAGGAGCCGCAGGCGAGGCATCGCTTCCCCAGTTCTGCCCAGAGGGGGTGATCGTAGGCCATGCTCAGCAGGGCCGGCAGCTCGGCTGCGTCAAAGTCGAGACGATAGGTGAAGCGAGGCCACTTGGCACTGAGCACCTCGTTCAGACGCCGGACGTCAGCATCGGTGGTCTCGTTAGCAGTCCCGTAGCGAGAGAGAACTTGTTCCCCGGCCTCGGTCGCCACGTCCACTGCGTAAGCCGGTCCCAGGTCGGTCAGGTGCAAATCGTATCCCTCGTCGGCGGTCAGCGTTCCCATGCTCTTGCAGAAGGAATGCTCGTCACAGGGCTCCAGACACTCCATGCTGACGATAACAGTCTGCCGCCGCCGCTCCAGGTAGTGAGCATCGGGGTAGTCCTGGGAAAAAACCTCGTCCAGCAACCGAATGGCGTGCAGATCGCACGTGTGCACACCCAGGAGCACCGTCGGGGCAGCCTCGATGACCGGTTCCACGCGCGGCTCCTCCGCCCCCTCTTGTCCCCCCCACCTGCGGGGGGGAAGAGTGAAAGTAGCCAGCCGCTCCTGCGGGGGCTGCAACACCTTCTTAGGTGGCAGGATTGTCGTGTTATAGTCAAGCCGCAA
Source organism: uncultured Anaerolineales bacterium (assembly GCA_964568065.1). Taxonomy (GTDB): domain Bacteria; phylum Chloroflexota; class Anaerolineae; order B4-G1; family B4-G1; genus CAZMOT01. Next base: position 12,720 of record CAZMOT010000040.1, on the reverse strand, counting down.
TTGGACCGGGTCAGTGATCGGTTCGAAGACAAACTGGGGTCCCTTCGCCTGGGGCCCGACGACTCGATAGTCGGCCATCAAGGCATTGACCAACGGGGCCAGCGCTCCCTTATCTAGAATCATTAGGCTCATATCGGTCTCCTCGTATTGGTAGATTGGTGGTAACTGCTCAGCCAGCCACAAATGGGACACGGATCAACACGGATTACACGGATGTACTAGATAAAAATAAAAAATCCGTGAGAATCCGTTTCATCTGTGTGTATCCGTGTGCTATTTGTGCTTGTCTTGGGAAGAGCCTGGTAGTTACGATTGGTACATTGGTACATTGGGAATTGGCGCGTTGGCAACCAATTTACCGATCTTCAAAAGCCTCACGCCATCGGCGCAAGGTAAGCTCAAAAATACCGCAACTGGGCAGCCCAGCCTGATAGAGCCTGCCGCATGTTGCAAACATCGTGTACTTGGAGGCCAGCAGCGGGATGCCCTTCTCCTCAGCCAGGGCGATGGTCTCTTGCGGAGGGATCTTGCCGCGCACAAAGACAATGGCTGATATGCCAGCCATCTCGGCAGTGCGCACCACCTGAGGGTTGGTGAGCCCGGACATCAACAGAGTCCCTTCATGAGTGGAGGCCAAGACGTCGCTCATCAGATCAGCCCCACAACCCATCTCGACCTCTTGATCCAGGTTCACATTCTTGGAAATCGGTTTGCCTTCAATGAGCTCCAACACTTTGCAAAGTTTCATTCGCCTCCTTCTGCGGGTGTGCTATCCCGCCAGTGATGAGTCTCAGTAGACCCAGATTTCAGACTTTGGAAGTCTTAGAGAACGTTCCGCTGACGAAAATGCTCGACAAACTAAGAGGATTTTGCCTATAGAGCCATGTTTGGAGACTTCCGAAGTCTTATTGAGGCAAGAATTTGGATCTACTGAGTCTCTCAGTTTCCTCTCCCAGCAGTCCACTCTCCACCATCAATTCAAGTGTCTCCTGCGCCTCGACCTCATCGAGCCTGCTGATAGCAAAGCCAGCGTGGACAATGACATAATCTCCCACTTGGGCTTCGGGCACGTAGGCCAGGCAAGCCTCACGGGTCACCCCCCCAAAGTCCACCTTGCCCATTCGCATCAGTTCGTCTTCATTGACTTCAATTACTTGCCCCGGAATCGCCAGGCACATACTCTCTCACCTCTTTTCGCAGCCAGGCCAGCCAGGTCTCCAGCCCTTCTCCGGTCTTGCAGGAAAGGGGGAAAAAGGCCAGGCTGGGGTTGAGCACTTCCACTCCCTGGAGGAAGTAGTCCACGTCGAACTCGAAGGCTGCCAATACGTCCATCTTGTTCAACACCAAAGCATCCACACCCCGGTACATCACCGGGTATTTGTAGGGCTTGTCGTCCCCTTCCGGCACGCTGGCGATGAGGACGCTGCGATGCCCCCCCAGTTTGAAGCTAGCGGGGCAGACCAGATTGCCCACGTTCTCGATGATCAGCAGGTCCAACTCCTCCAGCGGCAGTTGCAGCAGCGCGCTCTGTAACATCGCCGCGTCCAGGTGACAGGTTCCACCGGTGTTGATCTGGACGGTGGGAATGCCCAACGCCGCGATCCGGTCGGCGTCCAGAGTAGTAGCGATGTCGCCGTCCACTGCGCCGATGCGGAGTTCGTCCCTCAGCGGTTCCACCGTGCGCGTGATGAGACTGGTCTTGCCGGCACCCGGGGAGGCCATCATGTTGATGGCAAAGACCTTCGCCGCATCCAGCCAGGCACGGTTGGCAGCAGCCAACCGATCGTTGGCGCTCAAAATCTCCTCGACTACAGAAACGCGCGTTGTCACAAGTCAATCACCTGATTCAATCCACCTCGATGCTCTCCAGCCGGAAGTCGTCACCCCCTGCGACGACGACCTGCTTTTCACCACAAACGGGGCAGGCATAATCCCGGCCGTTCAAGGGAAAGATATGATGGCAACCCTGACAGCGCAAGGTCCCCGGCACGCGCTCGAAGTGCAACTCCGCCCCTTCGGCGATGGTGCCACGGCTGACGATGTCCCAGTAGAACTGGACCGAGTCATCCACGATGCTCGTCAGTCCCCCGATGACCAGATTCAGCCGGGTGATGCGCCGGGCGCCGGCCCGTTCCGCGTGGCGCAGCGCGATTTCCATCAGACTTTGGGTAATGGACAGTTCGTGCATCGGCTTGTGTATGCCTACCCGACGACGAGTTGTTGCCACTATACCAGCAACTTTGCCATTATACTAGGATTAGCCCCAATGCACAAACAAGTGATCGCTTCTACAGCCTAGCCTGGCATAGACTTGCTGCCTTGCAGGGCTTCACGACCCAGGCTTGTACAGCGTAATGGGATAGGGTAACAGCAATCTCATATCCACGGGACCGAATCACTGCGCAAGCTGTGAATACGGTGTGTTTGTCAATTCTCATTTCTGTGCTATCATACACTCCGTTTTCTGGTAGACCATGATGGCTGGAGAACCTGAAGTCTTACTCCCAACCGACGAGCCTCGCCGCTGTCCAGCTTGCGGTGCACGAGTGGCCGCCCAGGCAACGACCTGTCTGATGTGCGGGGCTTCGCTCATCGAGGAAGAAACTGTACCGGAGGAAGTGGTACGGCGGGGGTTGCCTGGCTGGGCCAGAGCCCTGATCGTCGTTGTGTTGGCGCTGGCGATCCTGGCCGCAGGTGGCTTCGGGCTCTATAAGCTGATCACTGCAGAGCCTGAAAACCCGACACCAACAGCTCCTCCCACCCACACGCCCACGGCCACGCCGACCATGGTGCCCACTCATACACCCACCCCCACTCCTACGCCTACCCCTGTTCCACCGCTTGTCCACCAGGTGCAGGAGGGGGAGACGCTCATCATCATCGCCGGAATGTACGATACCACGATCGAGGACATCCTGGCTTTGAATCCGGGCGTAGAGCCAGAAATGCTCCTCCAGGTGGAACAGGTCTTGCTCATTCCGAGAGGAACACTTACCCCTGAGCCCACCAACACGCTTGACCCCAGTCTTCCTACGCCGACGCCGCCCGATCATATCATCCACATCGTCGCGCCGGGCGAGACACTCAGTGCCATCGCCGAGGAGTACGATGTTTCGATGGACAGCATCCGGTATGCCAACGACATGCCCATTGGCGAAGACACCATCTTCGTCAACCAGTCGCTTGTCATCCCAATGGGCACGCCGGAACCCAGTCCTACGCCTACCGTGGATCCCAACGCCACGCCTACCCCTGTCCCGCCTTACCCGGCGCCTCCGCTCCTCAGCCCGCCCGATGGTACTGTATTTGTAAGTGATGATGAACCCATCGTCTTACAATGGGCCTCGGTGAGCGTGCTGCGCGACACTGAGTGGTATGAACTGACCCTCCTCCAACCGTCCGGCGGTGTGATGTCGGCCACAGTCCACACCCGTGCCACCGCCTGGCGCGTACCTCTTGACCTGCTGCCGGCCGTGGACGCTGATGTGCGTGAGTTTCATTGGCAGGTACAGGTCGTGCGGGAGTTACGGCGCTTGGACGATGCATTGGCATACGAGGAGGTTGGCGTCCCCAGCCAGGTGCGCGCCTTCACCTGGCTGGAGACAGCACCTACGCCCACCTATTCTCCCACTCCAATGCCCTGAGCAAAGCACAGCGCCGCTCAAACGAGCGGCGCTGACTTCATCTATTTGCCGTTTACCAGGGATTGTTCTCCCCCTTCAAGAAGCGGTCAATATCGGCAGCGGCCCGCTTGCCAGCTCCCATCGCGCTGATGACCGTCGCCGCGCCGGTGACCACGTCCCCTCCGGCCCACACCCGCGCCTTCGTCGCCCGTCCCGTCTCCTGGTCGGCGACTACCGTGCCCCACTTCGTCCGCTCCAGCCCGCCGGCGTCGTTGAAGACCAGCGGATTGGGGCTCGTCCCCAGTGCCATGACCACCATATCCACGACGATGTCGAACTCAGAGCCCTCGATGGGGATAGGGCGCCTACGCCCGCTCTCGTCGGGCTCGCCCAGTTCCATGCGGATGCAGCGCATACCGCACACGTTGTCGTTCTCGTCCCCGTAAATCTCCACCGGGTTGGTCAGGAAGTCGAAGATGATGCCCTCCTCTTCGGCATGGTGGAACTCTTCGGCCCGGGCTGGCACCTCGACTCGCGAGCGCCGGTAGACGATGTGGACCTCGCCACGCTCCTCGCCAGTCTCCTGTGCGCGCAGTGCCTGCAGGCGAAGACTGCAGCGGGCAGAGTCCATCGCCACGTTCCCCGCGCCGATCACGGCCACGCGCTGGCCGACTCTGACGGGCGTATCGTACTCTGGGAAGAGGTAGCCCTTCATCAGGTTGACCCGCGTCAGGAACTCGTTGGCCGACACGACGCTGTTGTAATTGATGCCGGGAATGCGCATGAATGAGGGCAGCCCCGCGCCCGTCCCCAGGAAGACGGCGTCGAAGCCCTGCTCATTGCCATTGCCATTGAGCAATTCGTCAATCGTGTACAGTCGTCCGATCACCGCGTCTGGGTGTACTTCAATACCCAGGCACTCGGCAGCGTAGTCAATTTCGCCGTGCACCACGCTCTTGGGCAGACGGAACTCCGGGATGCCGTAGACCAGCACGCCGCCGGGGGCGTGAAGCGACTCGAAGATGGTGACGTGGTGCCCTTCTCGCCCCAGATCCACCGCGCAGGTCAGCCCGGCCGGGCCGGAGCCAACGACGGCCACCCGCTTGCCAGTGTCGGGGGCGCGCTCCAAAGGGCAGGTCCGCTGCGCCAGTTCGTAATCACCCACGAACCGCTCCAGCCGACCGATTGCCACTGCCTCGCCTTTCTTGCCCAGCACGCACTTGACCTCGCACTGCGTCTCCTGCGGGCAGACCCTGCCACAGATGGCGGGCAGGTTGTTCTTCTCTTTCATTGCCCGCACCGCGCCCTCCATGTCCCCCTCCCGCAGCGCCTTGATAAACTGGGGGATGAGGACGCCTACCGGGCAACCCTCCACACAATCAGGCTTGGCGCACTGCAAGCAGCGATCCGCCTCCCGCCGCGCCATTTCTTCCGTGAACCCCAGGGCAACTTCGTCAAAGTTCTCTCCACGGGCCACGGGGTCCTGCACAGGCATATCCAGCCGGGAAATCTTTAACCGCTCGCGTTGTGTGAGTTCAGACATTTAAGCACCTCCCTCGCAGCACTTGTGCTCCCATCTTTCGACCGCCTGTTTCTCCTCCTCCAGATAGAACCGCTGCCGTGCCAGCAGCAGGTCCCAATCTACCTGGTGGGCGTCGAACTCAGGCCCATCCACGCACACAAACTTGGCACCATCGGTCAACTGCACCCGGCAGCCACCGCACATGCCCGTCCCGTCAATCATGATCGTGTTCAGACTGACGATGGTAGGCACTTTGAACGGCTGGGTGGTCAGGGAGATGAACTTCATCATGATCGCCGGCCCGATGGCCCACACGCGGGCGATCTCTCCGTCGCGCTGCTCCAGCAACTCCTTGAGCGGCTCGGTGACCAATGCCTTGCGCCCGTGGGAACCATCGTCGGTGCAGACGATCAGTTCGTCGCTGACCGCCTGCATCCTGTCCTCCCAAAAGAGCAAGTCCTTGGTGCGCGCACCGATGATCGAGACGACGGTGTTACCGGCCTCTTTGAGGGCTCGGGCAATGGGAAAGATAATGGCAATACTCGTCCCGCCGCCCACGCAGACCACGGTCCCATAGTTCTCGACCTCGGTCGAATGCCCCAGCGGGCCGGTGAAGGTGGCCAACTCGTCACCCGGTTCGAGCGTCCCCAGGTGCATCGTCGTCTTGCCGATCTCCTGGAAGATGAGCGTGATGGTGCCGGCCTCGCGGTCGTAGTCGGCAATGGTGAGCGGTATGCGTTCTCCATACTCGTCAATGCGCACGATGACGAACTGTCCTGGCTGTGCCTTGCGCGCCACCTCCGGTGCGGCGATGACCATCAACTTGTTGATATCACTGCCGAGCGTTTCCTTGTGCAAGATTTTGTACATAGGTAACCTCCTGATTTCTGTGATACTTAGCCTGGGCAAGGATACTTCTATTTTGCCCGATAGTCAAGTCGCGTTCATCGTGCCTACGGCGCGAAATCTCTTGCTATTTGACCTTGTGTTGTTATGATGCTACAATGCTCACGTGGCGACCGACTACACGATTGACGAACTGATATCCGTCTGTATCGCCCGCCAGGTGACCGACGGCGACATTCTCGCACAGGGAATTGCTACGCCGCTGGTTATGGCGGGTTATTTGTTGGCCAAATACACCCACGCACCCCACGTCTCTTTCGCCTCGGCCATCGGCAACGCGCTGGTGAACGAACCCGGCGCTGTTGGACTGACCCACGTAGAAGAACTGTGGCTTAGCCAGGCATTAATGACCTTCAGCTTTGGCCAGATCGCCTGCGAACTCTTGCCCCGCTTCCAGCCCAAGGAGTTTTTCCGCCCCGCCCAGGTGGATGCCGCCGGCAATTTCAACAACGTCGTCATCGGCGCTGACTACACCCATCCCCGCATGCGGCTGCCCGGCTGCGGCGGCATCGCTGACGTGACGACCTACTACCGCGAGAGCTACCTGTACGTCCCACGCCACAGTCGGGCCGTCTTTGTCGAACGGGTGGATTTCGTCAGCGGCCTGGGGCACGGTGCGGGACCGTGCTATCTCGTCAGCAACCTGGGTCAGTTCGACTTTGCTGGCGGGCGGATGAGGCTGATCGCCCGCCATCCTGGTGTAACAATCGAGAAAATCTGCGCCAAGACAGGTTTTCCCCTTGAAATCGCCCCCGATCTGCACGAGACCGAACCACCGACAACTGAGGAAGTACAGCTATTGCGGGAAGTGATTGACCCGCTGGGCATCCGCCGCCTGGAGACCCTCAGCGGCGCGGCACGTAAACGTGTCCTGCGGGAGATATTGGAGGACGAAATTGGCGAGTGAGGGATTGTCTACGTCACAGGGCCTCGCCCAACCACAAATCTCAATCAGGAGGTGAGTCATGGAATCGAAGCTCGATTTGAACCGCGACATACCAGAATTAGATTGGGCCCCACATCTGGCCGCGCGCACAGAAGGGATGAAGAGTTCTATCATCCGCGAATTGCTCAAACTGACTCAACAGCCGGATGTTATCTCCCTGGCGGGTGGCATGCCGGCCCCGGAGTTCTTCCCCCTGCGCGAGATCGAGGAAGCCTGCCGGCACGTCATCCGCGAGGACGGTGCCAACGCGCTGCAATACAGCGCCACCGAGGGATATGGACCGCTAAGGGAGTACCTGGCCGACGCAATGCACAAGTACGGCGTCCCGGTGGCGCCGGGCAACGTCCTGATGACCAACGGCTCTCAGCAGGCGCTGGACCTGATCGGCAGAACCTTCCTCGACCCCGGCGACTATGTGCTCACCAGCCGTCCCACCTACCTGGGGGCACTCCAGTCCTGGAACGCCTACCAGGCACGCTATCACACCGTGCCCCTCGACGACGATGGCATGGTCGTGGACGAGATCGAGCACGCCTACAAGAAGGTCTTGGCCGATTCTGGACGCCCGCCCAGGTTCATCTATGTCCTCCCGAACTTTCACAACCCTGGCGGCACGACCCTGCCATTGGAGCGACGCCAGCGATTGGCCGAGATCGCCACGAAACTGAACCTTCCCATCGTCGAGGATGACCCTTACGGCGAGTTGCGGTACGAGGGCGAGGATATCCCTCCTATCTGCACCTTCATCCCCGAGCGCACCATCTATACGAGCACTTTCTCCAAGACTCTAGCGCCGGGCTTGCGGCTGGGATGGATCGTCTGTCGGGAGCCACTGATGCACCGCTTTGTGCAAGCCAAGCAAGGAGCTGATCTGCACACGGGCACCTTCGCTCAGTACATCGCCGGCGACATCTGCCAGCGGGGCTTACTAAAGCCGCACGTCAAGCAGTTGTGTCAGGTCTACAAAGAACGACGGGATACGATGCTCGACGCGCTGGTCGAGTTCTGGCCCCAGGGTTGCAGTTGGACCCACCCCCAGGGTGGCCTGTTCCTCTGGGCGCGGCTGCCTGAACCCATAGACACAACAGAATTTCTCAAGGAAGCCATCGCGGAGAAGGTCGCCTACGTACCTGGCATCTACTTCTACCCCAACCAGGATGGAGGACGGGATGCCATGCGTCTCACCTTCTCCTTCTGCCCGCCGGACGTCATCGTCGAAGGCATCCGCCGGCTGGGCACAGCACTGAAGAGGAAGCTGGGGAATTAGCAACCAGGTGAAACATGAGGTCTGTGTACCAGTAAATCTTCACGTTTCACGCATCACGTTTCACGCTGCATGGAACCGTTATTTCTCTGGAGGAACCTATGTTCAAATCACTGTGGCGCACGTTGCAAGAGGAATGTTCAGGAGCAGCGGCTTACCAGATCATCGCTGACATCAGCCGCTACCATCGCATCCAGGCCAGTCCAGGCTTCCGCCAGGCGGCCGAGTACGTCCGCGAGCGGCTGGCCGAGGCAGGCGTACAGGCCGAGATACTAAGCTTTCCGGCAAACACCGCAACGGCCTTCTGGGGGGCGCGCAGCTTCCAGGAGTGGGATGCTCAGGCCGGCACGCTGCACCTGATCGAGCCTGAGCACCGGGCACGCAAGCTGGCTGACTATCGAGAAGTGCCGATCTCGCTCATCCAGCGCAGCGTGGCCTTCGACGGCGAGGTGGAGGTGGTCACGGTCGAAAAAGGGGAGAGTCCAGCGGAGTACGATGGTCTGGACGTGGCGGGCAAGGTCGTGCTGGCGCGGGGCAACCTGCACCGGGTGTACGACCTGGCCGTGCTGCGGCGCGGCGCGGTGGGCATCCTCTTCGACGGAATGGCGGAGGTCGAGCCGGTGCGCCCCGCCTGGGCGCTGCCCGACGCCATCCAGTACACCTCCTTCTGGTGGTACGGCGAGGGGCGTAAGTGCTTCGGCTTCGCGCTGAGCCCGCGGGAGGGGGAGCGGCTGCGCCGGCTGATCCGGAAGCGGCAGGAAGATAGAGCGGGGCCAGTGCGCGTGCGGGCCCATGTAGACGCCCGCCTCTACGACGGCAGGCTCGAGGTGGTCAGCGCGACCATCCCCGGAGAGCGCGACGAGGAAATCGTGGTGGTGGGCCACCTGTGCCACCCGCGGCCCATGTGCAACGATAACGCCTCGGGGGCAGCGGCGATGCTGGAAGTGGCGCGGGCGCTGCAAAGTCTCATCACCGCTGGCAGATTGGCCCGGCCTCGCCGTACGCTGCGCTTCCTGTGGGTGCCCGAGATGACCGGTACCTACGCCTTCCTGGCGACCAACGAAGCACACCTCTCCCGTATGATCGCCGGACTCAACGTGGACATGGTAGGGGAGGCTCAGATGCAGTGCGGTAGCTCCTTCCTGCTGGAGCGCCCGCCCGATGCGCTGCCCAGTTTTGCTCTTGACCTACTAGCCCGGCTGCACGAGATGCTCCTCCCCGAGGTCAAGACGCATGCCAAACTGGGCGGCTACCCCCTTTTCCGCCACGCTATCACTCCCTTCATTGGCGGCTCCGATCATGTCATCTTCTCCGATCCCAGTGTGGGCGTGCCCATGCTTGCGCCCACTCAGTGGCCGGACAAGTTCTACCACACGACGGCCGACACGCTCGACAAGGTAGACCCGGCGATGCTGGGCAAGGTCTGCGTCCTCATGGCTGCCTACGCCTATTGGCTGGCCGGGGCCGGGGAGCCCGAGGCCCGCTGGCTGGCCTCGGAGATGTCGGCCCGCTTCCGGCAGCGCGTCATCGGGATGGTGCAAGGGGCGGTGACCGATGCCCATGAGGAGCGGGAGAACGGACCAGATCGGGAGGCTCTGCGCCGCCGGCTGGAGTACCAGGTAGAGCGGCACCAGGAGGCGCTGGCGAGCCTGACGCGGCTGGCTTCAATAGACGTGAGCAGTTGGCAGACCGACGACGGAGCCTTTGCCGAGGCCGAGTTCGCCCACGCCGCCGACCTGCTACCTCAGAGGTCGGATAACGTGGAGAAGAATGAGAAGGCCGCACGGCTGGTCCCACACCGGCTGTTTCGTGGCCCGTTGCCGGTCGAGGCCCACGTGGGCCGCCTGGACGAAGCTGGGCGGGACGAGTGGTGGAAACTCTGCCAGCGGATCAAGGAGAAAGCGTCGCGGACGATGCCGGTGCTGGCCCAGTACTGGGCCGACGGCCAGCGCACAGTGGCAGAGATCGGCCGGCTGGTCGCGCTGGAGACGGGCCTGGAGGTCACGCCGCTGCTGGTCGAGTACTTCCGCTTCGTGGAGCGACTGGGGCTGATAGAACTCACAGAGTGAACCCTCCCATCGGGGCGGGGACGTGCTCGGCCTGTGGGGGGAGCCTGGCGGAGGTGTAGCCGGTGGCCTGCCACTCCTGACCCGTGACCGGGCACTGGCGGCAGTGGAGGCGCTGGAGGTAATCTGGTAACGGGGGCCGGCAGGGACGCGGCCCAGGCAGCAAGTTCAGGCAATCCGATTCAATTCAATCCATAAAGAGAGAAGTAAGACAATGCCGATCGAGTACAAGATTGGCCGCGCCAAGTTGGGCGGCCAGGAGAAGACTTTCCCCAAGCTCGTTCCGGGGGATACAGTCACAAACGACGAATTGGACGGGTTCTGATCCGGAGAACAATCGCACGACGCTGGACGCACAAGGACAGGGGCGCGTATTCTTAATCGTGGGCGATATCAGTGTCACAATCGAGGGTCTCCGTATGACGGGCGGCGATGCCACCCATCAAGGAGGATATGAATGCGCATGGGCATCTGATGCAGGGGGTGGGGTGTATGTCCTCAGCGCCACGACTACCATCAAGTGTTCAACAATACCGCCGAATGGTGCGGCGGAGGGGTGTACCTGTATGGAAGTGACGCCACGTTCAGTGGTAACACCGTCATCTCCAACTTCTCCAGGGGCGGCGGCGGGCTGTGGCTGTGGTATAGTGAGGCCACGCTCAGCGGCAATACGGTTACATCCAATACCGCTGGCTTCTATGGCGGTGGGCTGATGTTGTTGGACAGCGAAGCCGCGCTCGACAGCAACACCGTCACCTCCAACACCGCCGTCTTGGGCGGCGGACTGCGCCTGTTCGACAGCGACGCCACGCTCAGCGGCAACATTGTCACCTTTAACACCGCCGACTATGGCGGCGGGTTGTTCCTGAATGGCCATAGCGGCACGTTGATCAACAACGTCGTCGCCAACAATCGAGCAAACATCGCCGGCAGCGGGTTGTTCGGCGAGAGTGCTACGTCCCAACTTTTGCACACCACCATTGCCTGCAACAGCGGCGGCGATGGCAGCGGGGTTTACGTGGCCGAGTGGCCTAGTGAGCCTAGTACCATTGCTCTCACCAACACCATCCTGGCGGACCACCTGGTGGGCATCAGCGTCACCGGCGGCAACACGGTGACGGTCAATGGCATCCTCTGGCATAACGTATACATTAACGTCTCGCAGTCGCCTACGGCCACGGTGAGCCTGCAGAACCAGCACTGGGGCGATACGGCTTTTGTGAACCCCGACGGCGGCGACTACCACATCTTTGAGGGCTCGGCGGCCATAGACCAGGGCGTGGACGCGGGCGTCAGCGTGGACATTGACGGTGAATCCCGTCCGGTTGGCGCAGGCTACGACCTCGGCGCCGACGAGTACCCTTGCGATCCCGTCTCCGGTGTCCAACTCAGCCGCACGCCGCTCGGCGCTCTGTTCACCGGCAACACCGTCTGGTTCACGGCGGATGCCAACGGAACCATGCCCTTCGCCTACACCTGGACGCTGGATGGCGCGCCGGTGGGTGAGAACCGGAGTGTGTTCGAGCACACCTTCACCGTCTCCGATACATACACGGTGGGCGTGACGGTGACCAACAGTTGCAGCCAGGACAGCGACACGATGGTCGTGGTGGTACAGGACCCGGCCCCGCAGCAGCCTGACCTGTCACAGTCGAACAGATCGGTCAACCTGGCCACCGAGAGCGGCGACGTCCTGACGTACACGCTCGTCCTGCACAACCGCAGCGACGTGACGGCGACGGCTGCGCTGACGGACGCGATTCCGGCCCAGGCTATTGGCTGCCGATTGATGACGACGCGCTTTTCACCAATATCCCCACCGTCACGCTGCGCTATTCGTGGAACACGGCTGACGATATACTCTACGTCAAGTTCAGCAACGACAGCGGATTTGGCTCAGACGATACAAGCGATTGGATTCCTGTCAATCCGGCAGACCCCACCTACGCCGATTGGGTTCTGGCGACCTACGGCGACCTGCGCATGCCACGCACGGTGTACGTCAGGTTCCGCGACGGCAGCGGAGGACAATGGCCGTTCCAGGACGACATCGTCTACGATCCGGTGAAGCCACAGGTGACGGACGTAGAGATCATTACCCAGACGGCTGGTGGAGCCCTCGTGCAAGTGACGACCAGCGACGACAACAGTGGGGTCAGCGAGGTGCTGATCAGCGATAGCGCGGGCTTTGGGCAGTTCTCAGAGTTTGCGGTTACCGGTGGGACGACGGACGTCCCGTGGACACTGCAGCCCTCCGGCAAGGTCTACATCCGCGTCGTGGACCGGGCGGGGAACCTCTCGGAGATCAGGAGCGAGCAAGGGCCGGCGCACCACGAGATCTACCTGCCGCTGGTGCTGAGGTTATACGTAACACCTTGAGGCCCTTTGTGGGC
>CAZMOT010000039.1:9752-25433 GCA_964568065.1 uncultured Anaerolineales bacterium | reverse complement strand
GCGGTAGACACCCACCAGGTCGCTGAGCCTCTGCACCTTGCCCACCAGGATTTTGGCACCGCCGTGATGAACGCGGATGCGGCAGGTTGAAAACCTGCCCTACGGACTGAGCACGAGGTAATTGCAGTTATAGCCCGATGCACAGCACAACTGCCAATGCTTTGGTGATTTCTCGCATCGCCGTGTCAGAAAGTTTCCCCAGTAGCCGGACAAATCTTGTTTGTGACACCGAACGTACCTGAAAAGCATCTGCGGCCGAAGCCTTATTCAGGCCATTCTCTGCGTCGGGTTCCAGCCGAATCAGCCACGGGGCTGCGGCGTAGCGATCTTTCCACTCGGTAATAGGGACGATCACCCTCAGCGGCAAAACCCCGATGGCATCATCATTCACAATGACTGCCGGGCGGGTTTTCTTAATCTCGGCGCCAACCGTTGGGTCCAAGTTAATGAGCCAGATTTCACCCCTGTGCATAAAAGTCCTCGCTGTCGAGAGCCGTGAAACTGGTCAATTCACCTCCCGCTGCATAATCCGGTAGGAGAGCCTCAGCCGCCGCAGCCAGTTGCTGTTTTCTCTCTGCCTGGGCCGGCGAAGGCTCTATATGTTGAAGGTCCTCACGGATCAGACGCAAAGCGGCTTCGATGATGGTCAGGCGCTCTGTGGTTGTAAGACCCTCGAGTTCTTCCAGAATCTCTACCTGTGTCATACTTCCTCCATCTGTTTCTCTGCTTTCCTGATGCTGAGTAGCCAGATAGGCGGGGCTGTGGGCGCGGTAGACACCCACCAGGTCGCTGAGTCTCTGCACCTTGCCCACCAGGATTTTGACTAACGCCTTGAACGCTTCCTCGTTCCAACCCAGGCTCTCGTCGAGGCGGCGCGTGCTGTGGCTTCGTGCGCCGTTGGATCGCGAAAGCCGCGAAAGGCCTCGAAACTCACGAAACCCTTTCGCGCCTTTCGTGCCATTTCGTGCGTTCCATGATCCAGACACTCACCCCAACTCCTGCTGGCTGAGCTCCCACAACCCCGCCGCCAGCCGGTCTATCTCCGCCTCGATCTCCTGCGCCCCTGAATCACGAAACTCGCGAAAGGGAACGAAATTCACGAAAGCCCTTTCGCGCCTTTCGTGACATTTCGTGTATTTCGTGGTCCAAACGCCCCTCACCCCAACTCCTCCAACGACCGCCGGATCTCCTTCAACTCCCTATCCGTGATGCCGAGCAGCCCCTTCCAGCAGCGTCTCGGCAGACCTCGTCTGGTAGGTCTAACGCATTATTGGGCAGATGGCGCTCCGGCAGTCAGGCGACGGTAGAAGGTCCACGTGTTGTGGAATCCGCGTCTTTTGTTCCGGTTCGTGCCCCGAAAGATGAGGACGTGTACCCCTAAGCCTTGACATACCTCGCATGGACAACTTTCCCATGGTCTAGTCTCCAGGGTACGTTTATACTTCTCTCTGCTGATGACTTTGTTGCGCAGACTCTGACCATCATCGCCAAATCGCAGCAAGTGAGTGTCGTACTCAACTATAGCGTCAAGTAACCGGTCGAGTTCAGCAGCCGGTAATCCTGCATCGCTGTAGCGTTGAAGCATCTGCAGGCAGAATTGCTCCTGTGCCTGAACCTCTTCTAATGACTTGCCGTTCTCACGGATATACTCTCGCACTTTGGGATGATACGATTGGGGAACACGGATGGCGGTGTACCATTGACCGTCTGCCCCAAGGTAGTTCTGCCCGCTTCGCAGCCATGCCTTGCGCAAATACGACGCGCTATCTATGCTTGCCACTCCATACTTGGGGAGTTCATCAATAAGCGTAAGCTTTGCAACCCCAAAAAGATGAAACCTGACCTCATTTGAACTTCCTGGGAATTCCTCAACAGCCCGCTTGGCTGCCTTTAGCACATTGAGCACCGTAGACGCGGACGACCGCGCAAGGCCACCCAGGGCTATGTACGTATAGCCGATCTTCAACAACTGCGTCACCGAATCAGCGTATGTATCAGGTGTCCATCCCTGAGCCACACCGACTGGCGTGAACTTGTATCCTCGCTTTTTATGAAGTTTGAGAAACTCGAGTGCATTTTCCAGAGTAAGTTGGATTCGTCTCTTGCGTTCGTCTTCGGCCATCTGTTCCTTTCGCTTCTTCTGCTTTATTACCACAGTGCCATCTTCGAGTTTCTCTTCAACAGTCTCGGTGACGTATATGGTATCTACTACGAGATGATCCACCGAAGCTCCATAGTCTACCCCGATTGTGTCATAATACTCAATCACGTCTTCGGTCTCATACCACGGTTCTTCTTCATCAACGTAGCTGAACGCCCCACAGTCTCCAAAGACCTCCAAATCTTTGGGTAGGCGTAAATAATTACGAGCCCCTTGCCTCTGTAGAGTTTCATATTTTGTTTTGCTTTTCTCTGCGACTGCCCGGCTCACTAAAATGCCGTCATATGGGGGGGTGCCGAAAATCTCATGGGCATAGACATCCTTTGACACATCGCGATTCGGCGTGTATGTATCGGCTTGAAAGTCGAACCCTGGGTCTAATTTGTCTTCCCAATCTGGCAAAAAGTACTTCATCAGAGAATCCTCACGAGAAGGTCTATGGAGCTTCTGGTGCGCCCTGATATGGTGAGTTTGGACAGAAGGTCTTAAAGTCACACACGACACAAGTTCTCTGACGCCGAATAGTGGGCCAAGTGCCTGTCAGAGACGATCCGGCGCTTTCTTGAGCAACGCATGCCTCAATTTCGGATACGACGCCATCAAATCTTGTCAAGCTTGTGTTGACACTGTTGGAGTCAATAGGAATAACCCGAAGTGATCGTCTCTTGCGATATTGCATTGATAAAGGCTGTGGCATTTGAGGCATGATAGGTACTGGCTGACCTTGGGCGCGGCCAGTTTGGTACCAATTGCGCCGTTGTTGTCTCCAACTTCGCATCTGATTCTGCCAGGACCTTTTTATCTGTGGCCAATCCTGCAAAGCCTCTAGATCACTGTCTGTGGGGAGTTCATCCGTTAGGGGGACATTGCCGCCGAGAACTTCCTCTCGCAGGTCGTCCATATCCGACGCACTGGGCACAAGTTCGTTGATGTATAGCAAGATCCCGCTTCTTACGGAGTCTGCATCGGGCTGCTGTTCCCGTAGCCAAGCATAGGTCAGTATCTGCCACGCTTGGTGTTCCCAGGCTGGCTCATCAATCCTTGGCCTACGCATTCCTTTGTAGTCAACGATGACTTCATAGGTCTGAGCACCAAGGCTCAATAGTACAGCGTCCACTATTGGATTCGAACTTGTAGCAGAGGACAATTCCACAGAAGTCAAAACGTCAACCACTCCCTCTACTTCGTAATAGTTAGACCGACGGATGGTAACCGTGCCTGGAGGCATAGGGCGGATGCCTTTTAACCGAACTTCCGCTTCCGCGATTAGAGGGAAGAGTTCAGCGCCCCAGGTATTAATCGAAACCCGGGCCCGTTGAAGGGCGATTTCAAGCAATTCAGTACGTTGGTAATCGAGTCCTCGTGCTGCCAGACGGCGAATGATAAAGTCCGTGATAGGCTCAATATCTGTATCTGACCAGGGCAAAGGACTCGCTCCAGATTTCCAAACTCGGTAAGCTTCTTCCATGACTCCGTGGATAAATTGTCCAAACCACAATTGCACAGGTTTTGAGGGGGGCAAAGATCCCCGATTATGATAACGGTATTGAAGACCACAGTTAAGATAGGCCAGCAAATCTCCTGTTAAACTGTAAGCAGGAATCAAATAGGGTTCTGGACGAACTGAAAGCGTCATGTGTGATTACCTCCAAGACTACAGAAAGGTGATGCCTGGCAAGCCCTGCCAGGGCCATTGTTGGTTCCTTATCCATCCAAGCGCCACGTTTGGTATAGCTCTCGGCATTCCGCTGTTGTCACAAAGACCAACCAGCACTAGAACATCTTGGGGGCGGCTGAATGAGACGAAGTATTGTCGAACAAGATCATCAAAAGCTCGATCGATTGCTGACCGCACGGGTCTTCCCAGAGGTGAAAAGGGGCGCAGCGTATCCTCAAGAATATGGGAATGTGAACCACCTCTTGGGAATCGTTTGAAAGCTTGTGTCCAATGGTTGGTTCGGAAATCGCTACTGACATCCACTATGACCATAGGAAACTCGAGTCCCTTGGCTTGATGAATGGAGAGGATGTTTAGACGGTCTCTAGGAAATTTATCCATCAAATCCTCGTCTATTTCTATTGCGCCAGAAGCAAGTGGTTCAAAAATCCCCCACAGAACTGCACGGACTGACCTATCTGCATGAGGTTGATCTCGGTGAATCGTTGCATCATAGGAGATAAATCGGGCAGATTGGGTGATAGTGCGTGTGATAACTTCCAAGTAGATTAGGCCTTCCGGATCATCTTGTAAAGTTGGAATCCAAGTTATCAGGTTGTATAGTAAAGACATTAAAGTCACTTCCTGAGGCCAATTCCCGCTTCCTTGTGGGGTGCGGCTTTGCCAGGCCCGGACGAAATTTCTCAAGGTACGACCGGCGCTACTACTTGGTGCTTGCGGATTGCCTGCGATATATTGCCTTGCGATATTTCGCCAGTGATTGAAAGTTTGCGGGACATTGCGTGGAAAGTTTGGTATACTGTTCTGTATCGTAGAATTGGGATCTATACACTCCAGCATCAATCCACAAAGCTGCTCCACTTCCTGAACCTCGCTAAATTCTTCTCCACGTGGGTTAAAAACCTGGATGCTCGGCTGAAGGGTAGAAAGCTGATCGCGAATTAGCAGAGGTAATCGTGGATTGCCGCCTGAACTGTATTCTCTTGGCGAACTACAGAGCAAAGCGCAATCTCCAATGGCCCCACTATTAGGATTTTTGACGATGTGCAGCGACTGACCTGTCTGCTGAATGACTATACCATTGCCATTGAATACAGCATCCAGAAATTGCACCAAATCTGTAGCCAGTGTGTCTACGTCCGGCCTGAACATTCCTATAATCGGATACTCCTGAAATAAACCGGTACGAGCCGCAGATAACCTGGGCTTGCCAGTTACTCGTGCTGGACTATAAGCAGGGTCAAGATCAATAAAGTTGGCACAATGATTGACTATGGTTTGGGTGGAACGATAGTTATTGTTAAGATAAATCAACCTGGCTTGGATATCACATTGGCTTTGGAGTCTTTGCTGAAAATCCCGAAAGAGTTCTACTGTTGCCCCCCGGAAGCGGTACAGTGATTGATCGTCGTCGCCCACCACGGTAATTGAGCCACCTTGAGAGTTGACGATTTGTGCCAAAGTGAAGTAGATTTGTTCCTGTAAGAGATTAGTATCTTGGTACTCGTCCACTAGAACAACGCGCAAGCTCTGTGTAAAGCGCCCAAGCCCTGCTTGAAGTCTCGCGAGATACTCTGCTTCTAATGCGGCAAAGTCCATTACCAGGTCATCGCCTAGCCTTGTTTCATAATCCTCGATTATTCTACAAAGAATGACGGCTCCCGGGTTTTGGGGGCTAGCGCTTCCTTCAAACGCAGTAACATTCACCTGATCATGTAAAAACCGATCTCGTACTTCCCTACATGTATTTAGCATATCCTTCAGGTTAGGTCGTCGATTGCTTGCCCTTAGTAACCGAATATAGGCTTGAAAATCTGCGTCTCGCGAGCGAGGTTGCCCTCGTGGTACCCACAATCCAGATCGTTGCATCATTGCATTGACGACAAACTCCTCCAATAGAATGGGTAGCTGAGTACCTGGTTCACGGAAATCCCCCAGTACCTGCTCGGCTATACTATCCAATGTTCCAGTGATTACTTGATTGAGATCGAGTTTACCAAGTTGTTCGGCTAAAGCCGTTGTGGTGCTGGGAGTTGCTAGGATAGCCTGACGCAACTCATCACCCCACCCAAGGATGCGCGAGCGAAGCTCCGCAGCCGCTTTGCGTGTAAAGGTAGTAGCAAGAATTGCACGTGGATCGATGCTGTCCACATATATCAATTTCAAGACTCTCAGAGTCAACACCGTAGTTTTGCCACTGCCTGGCCCAGCAACAATAAAAAGCGACTCGTCTACACTTGCTCTAACCCCATCTTCTTGTGCCGAGTCTTGGTCTATTCGTCTGTTCAGCAAGTTGGGATCTGTTACCAACGAGAGAAATTGGGACCAGGGGATCATTGCTTTCTCCTCATCTATGTGTAGTTGCACAGGATAGGTTGATGAGCCACTTTTTCATCTGGGACATCTTTTCCCCAATGCCACCGGTCGCGTAACGTACTCGCCTATTCATAGTTGTCAACTCTTTAGACAAGGCTAAAGCAGCCAAGTAAACTTTTCCCAAGTTAATAAACACTTCACTGTAAGGCGTCCTCTCAAGACATTCGTCTAAATCGGCACTGACCCGGGCCCGTAACTCAATAGCCCATCGTGGTGTCATCTTCAAATCGTAGTTTTCAATCAGCGTGTCTGACTTTAACAAGCCATACTTGGCCGACAGAATCAACACATCCAAATTCTTTGGCCAGTACCCTTCCCGTTGAGCCTTCCGCAGCACCCGAAAATTGACACCATCGTACCGCTCGATAGCTGGCAGAAGACCGGGGGCTGAACGCTTGCGCTGGGAGCAGGCTACAATCAGCAGGTATCGATGTTCTGTTAACACTCTATCTCTACTCCGAAATCAACAACGGATTAAACCGCGTCTCATGGTCGTACACGTCCAGCCCCTCCTGCCGCTTGAGAAAGTTCACCACGCCGTAGGTCAGCGGCGTCACCGCCGCCTCATACACTGACTTTGCCAGCCACTGCGTCAGGATCGCCGAGGCCAGCCCACTGGGAGGGATCGTCCCCACAAACGCCAGGGTGATGAATACCAACGAGTCTAGCCCCTGCCCCACCAGTGTTGAGCCGATAGTACGCATCCACAGCCAGCGGCCGCTTGTGGCGATCTTCATCTTGGCCAGCACGAAGGAATTGGCAAACTCGCCCACCAGGTAAGCCAGGAAAGAGGCGACCAGTAGCCGGGGGGTATAGCCTAGAATGCGCTCGTAGGCCGCCTGCCCATCCCAGAACGAGGCAGCAGGTAGCACCTGCCCCACCCAGATGGCAACCACGGCGATCAAGTTGCAGATAAAACCCAGCCAGATGACTCGCCGCGCCTGGTGGTAGCCGTACACCTCGGTTAACACGTCGCCAAAGATGTAGCTGATGGGGAAGATGATGACAGCGGCTGGCAGAACCAGGCCGAACACGCCCACCAGCTTCACCGCCGTGATGTTAGCCGTGATCAGGCAGGTGATAAAAATTGCTGTCACCAGAACAAACCACTTTGAATAGCTAGTGTTGGAGTGAGTAGATATAGTCACTGTTCCTCCTTCTGTGTATGGATAATTGTGTCAGTTGGGAGCGAAGGGCTGTCAATTTCCTCCGCTTGTCGGATACGTGCCCGATTATAGTTCAACAACGGCCCTTGCACAAGCCAAAACGCCCGCCGCCCCGCTTCCCCCACCACGACCGATGCCAGTGGGCGGAGAACACAGGTGCGGTGTCTTGAGCGAAGCCGCAGGGCCGCGTTGGATCTGGGCTGGAGCAGCGGATAGCGTTTCGCGTGTCTGCGAGGTTGCCAGCGAAGCGAACACCTCTGCAAACACGTTGTCAGGCGCCTGCTTCTATTGACTGTGGGTTTTACGAAAACGTGATAGAATTAGCTTGCGTATTACGATATGCTAATCGATTAGGAGCTTTTTGGAGCCGTCGTGTCACTTCTGCCACAATGCATTGAAAGGTGAAGCGGTTCTGAGAGCTGCACCGCCGTGAACAGGCGGCACTGGGGAGCCTCGCCAGCCCTGGCTCTCCGGGCCGGGGCAATGGGATGGTTACTTTGGCTTTTCGCCTTCCTTGCCCAACGTCTGCAAGTGCTTCATAGGGCCGTAAAGGGCGACCAGCCGCTCGAACTCCTCGGCGTCGTAAAAGGCGCATTGGCCCCGTCCAAAGGCTTTGGCCACCTCAATGCAGAAACGGACGGCCATCTCGATATCCACCACCTGGCTGGCCCCCGTGGCACAACCGGGCACCGCTGCGGCAGCCGTCAAAGCCACGCCCACCACAGGCGCAGCGGTGACCGTCGCCGGCTGCATAATGCTGTTGATGTGATCAATGGTGTTGCCATAGGGAGTGATGTCCTGCGTGGTGATGGGCAATACCACCGGAGCCTTGCCCGTCACCGTGCTCATGATGGTCAGCAGGTCGGGGCTGATCTTGAGGATGTAACCCTCCTTGACAGTGGGAGTGAAGGCAAACCCTCTCTGATTCAACACCCAGTTACCGCGAGTAGTATCCACGGAGAGAATGGCGTCCATCTCTGGACGCACCTCGTGCCGGTTCATCGTCGCCATATCTACCGGAGAACCCATGAAAGGCACCGGCTGGTGGGGAATGACGGGGGCCGTCGGGCAGACGTGGGTGGCTACGATGACGTCGCCAGGCAAGCGGTCCTCGGCCTGGGCCATATCGGCCAGCTTGAGCCCACAGGCTAGCGCAGTGATGGCTCCGTCGGCGTCGGAAACCAGGCCGATGGCGGCAGGGCGGGCCCCGATGCCCCCCAGCCTCCCGATGATGCCCAGGGTGGGTGCGCTGCCGTTGCCTCGCTTGCCGTCCGTCCCCGGCACCGTGACGCGGATGAAATCTGTACTCCCTTTTTCTCCCTCCACCTCGATGGTCTCTACCGATGCAAGCCCTCTATCCCTGAGCACCTGGGCGACATCTTCGCCGGTGACGGTGGCGCTGTCCAGCAGTTCATACGCCTCAATCGTCTGCTTCCAGGTCATCTCTCTCACCTCCCCACGGGATCAGTTCCTGGGAGGGTCAAGAGATTACCTGTGCTATGTGCTTGGCCAACGATTCTCATAGTGCTCCGATGCTATTGAGGCCCAATTCCAGATACACACCCTCACGGCATCCCGTTCGACTGAGTGCTTGATGTGTCGTTCACATCGCACCTCACTATAGCGGGCTTTGGAATTCTTGTTATGGATAGACCGAACCTAGCCCATTCAGTATATCATCGCTTCCTCATTTTAGCGAACGAACTGCGTTCCAAAGCCCAAATCCCAAACTCCAAATCCCAAAACTGCTCAACATTCCACTGCGAGTACTCGTGGCAGGCTGAATGTCATTCACAATCTTGGGGCAATAATAAAAGGTCGGCTGAACGGCTACGACCTCATCTGCCCGGCGCAGGGGAGCATCCCCGGTAGCACTCTCCCCCGACAGGCGAACCCCAAAAATCGCAAGCCACGGCTACGCCACACAGCAGAAACGAGGTAGAGTATTAGAGTTGAGGAGGTGAGGTCTTTCAACTGGTCAGAAGAACGGAAAAGCCCCGGTCAGGTGACCGGGGGGCAAGAGTAGCAACACGAACGACAAACTCCGAGCAAAGCGGCTCAGAGTTCGTGCTCCAGCGCTGGACGCTGTTCTCGATCACTCTCGATCATCAGTAGTCTGCGCAACCAGGTCCACCCATGCTATCTGCGGCAATAACCACCCACACTGAGCAACAGATTCTCCGGTGGGTCTCCCTTACTGACAAAGGCATCGGCTCTTGCAGCCAGAGCTGCCCGCCGTGCCTCCGGCCTTCCACTGAGAGCAATAACGGTGAGCCCAGGGCGTGCTGTCCGCAGCCCTGCCAGCGCCACAGCACCACCCTGAGTGGGTAACTCCCAATCGAGCAGCACCAGATCGGGCTGCTCGACACTGACTAGTTCCAGAGCTCGCTCCAGATCGCTGGCCTCTCCGACTATGGTTACGTCGAGTTCCTCCCGCAACAACAACCGCAGCGCCGAGCGCACCTGGGGCTGGTCATCCACAATCAACACCCGCTTCCTGTTTTCGTCCATCTCGTCCACCTCCGTTTGTCCCACTTTTGCTCATAGTGTAGCACAAACAACTCCCCGGCGCATCGGCCAACCGGGGAGTTTTGGGGCTGGGCAGGCGGCTAGTCTTTGCCCTGGTCAGGTGACCAGGTGTACCCTGAGCAGGCTGAGTGGCTGTTGTGATCCGTTCCTGTCAGGATTTACGGGGTTTTTTGCCTCGAAAGAATTGTAATACAGCACGACGGGCAGGGCAAATTGGCGGCCGATGAACACCGTCGGCTGCAACCGAAACTGAGAACAAACCAAAGGCTGGCCCCGCTGAGCCATTCAAGCCCCATATATGCCCCATGAGGGCTATAGACGAACCGTCACAACAGGAGTATAATCTTGACAGTTTACTGACCGGTAGTCAGTTAATGGATTCCACTAACGTATTCATCCTCGCCAGCCAACCGCTCTTCGCCCAGGGCGTTCAGAGCCTTCTTTCTGGCCAACCGGACATAAAAGTTATCGGGGTCGCCACTGTCGGCCCCGATGTGTTTGCCCAGGTGCAGGCAGCCGCCCCCGATGTGGTGATTATTGAGGCTAAGGGTGAGGAACAGAGCCGCCTGGTGACCCAGGTGCTGGAATCCGTCCCTGGCGCAAAAGTCGTCGGACTGACCTTGGAAGACAATCGCATCCACACTTACTACCAACAGATGAAGCAGGGTCACTGCGTGGAAGACCTGTTGGAGGCGATTCGCGAATCGGTGGATTGGCACAGCCGCAGCCCAGAGGCACTGCGGCTCTTTGTTTTGTTTCAGGGGCACTATGGGCAACGTATCTTGGAAAACATCCGTCGTTTCGCTCCTGAGGCCTGGACAGTGAAAGCCTGGCGCGCTCCCTCTTCCCTACCCCTGGTCGTGGATGAGCCGTTGGAGTTTCTCCCTAAAAACCTTCCTGCCGGCGATGTGGTAATCTCCCTGGGAGAAAGCGCCAGCGCGGCTCAACTCCTGCCCAGCGTCGTCGAGCGCACCGGCGCTCGGGCGGCCGTCGCGCCCGTGGACAACGTGGCCTGGCTGCCAGACGGTTTGGTCCGCCAGCTTCGCGTCCAGTTGACGGACCTGGGAGTAACCGCCGTTTTCCCCAAGCCGTTTTGCTCCCTCACCGAAAACTGCTATAATGTCCGCCAGCAGGAGGTCTCGTTCGAGGATCCGTGGATCGGCGAGTTCGCCCGCTGCTTTGGCCGACCGGTGTTTCGGATTGCATGCGACGGCGAAAAGATCGCAGAAGTCGAGGTAGAGCGGGACGCGGCCTGCGGGTGCGCCCGAGACGTCGCCCGCCAATTAGTCGGGGTGGACGTGCAGGAGGCGGTCATTCAGGCCGGCTTGTTTCACCACCACTACCCTTGCCTGGCTACAATGCGCGTGGACCCCGGTCTGGGGGAGCCGTTGATCCAGGTTTCGGGCAACTTCATACGGCGGGCAGTGGAGGTCGAGATTGCGTCTTGTTTGCCGCAGGCAACTTACCTGGTGCCCAATGGGCATAGTGAGACATCCTGAAGGAAACATTCTGGTTTTGGGAGGCAATGGCAGTGCTGGATACTAGAAGCTGGGTACTGGAAGCCTCATCAGTATTGAGTATCCAATATCTAGCAACGAGCATCAAGCATCTGGCGTGAGGCACTCGAGAAACAAACATCACATACATACACATAGGAGGTAACAAATGCCAGTCAAGCGAGTTAAACCAGTTCCTAGCGACATTGAGATCGCGCAAGCAGCGGAGCTCATTCCCATCGTCGAGGCCGCTAAGAGCATCGGACTCTCTGAGGACGACATTGACCTGCAAGGGAAGTGGAAGGCCAAGGTCCACCTGGACGTGCTCGAAAAGTTCAAGGACCGGGCCAACGGCAAGTACATTGACGTGACCGCCATCACCCCCACCCCCCTGGGCGAGGGCAAGACGGTGACAACCATCGGCGTCAGCCAGGGATTGCACTACATCGGCAAGAAAGTCTTCACCTGCATCCGCCAACCTTCGCAAGGGCCGACTTTCGGCATCAAGGGCGGCGCGGCCGGCGGTGGTTACGCTCAACTCGTCCCCATGGAGGACTTTAATCTCCACTTGACCGGGGACATCCACGCCGTGGGTGCGGCCCACAACCTGTTGGCAGCCGCCATTGACAACCGGCTGGCGAAGGAAGCTCGCTGGAGCACCAGTTACTTGGCGAAGGCGCTCTGTCCGGATGACGAATACACGCCCAGCATGCGCAAGCGGTTGGAAAAACTGGGCCTCAAATCAAAAAGACCCTCTGATTTGAGTGATGAGGACAAGGAGCGGATGTTCCGCCTGAACATTGACCCCTACTCCATCCAGTGGAGGCGGGTGGTGGACGTGTCCGATGCAGCGCTGCGTAACATTGTCATTGGCCAGGGTCCGAGAAACGACGGCCCCACGCGCCAGACAGGGTACGATATCACCGTGGCCTCCGAGATCATGGCCGCGCTGGCTCTGTGTAGCGATCTGGCCGACTTGCGCGAACGCATGGGGCGCATCATCATCGGCACGAACAATCCAGGGGCGCTGCGTTCGAAACGGTCGGTGGAACCGATCACGGCCGAGGATCTGAACGTGGCCGGCGCGATGACCGTGCTGCTCAAGGATGCGATCATGCCCAACATGATGCAGACGCTCGACGGCAGTCCCGCCTTTGTCCACTGTGGCCCCTTTGCCAACATTGCCCAGGGCAACTCTTCCGTCATGGCTGACAAAATCGCGCTGAAGCTGGTGGGGCCAGAGGGCTACGTGGTCACCGAGTCCGGCTTCGGGGCGGACTGCGGGATGGAAAAGTTCTTCAACATCAAGTGCCGCGTCTCCGGGCTGGTTCCCAACTGTGTGGTGTTGGTCTGCACCGTCCGCGCCCTCAAGATGCACGGCGGTGGCCCCAGGGTCGTCGCCGGCAAACCGCTGGACAAGGCCTACACCGAGGAGAACCTGGAACTGCTGGAGAAGGGGTTGCCCAATCTGCTCCAGCACATCGAAAACGCGGTCAAGTTCGGCGTACCTGTGGTGGTGGCAATCAACCGCTTCACGTACGACACCGACGCCGAACTTGAACTGATCAGAGGGCGCGCCAAAGAGACAGGTGCCGAGGACGCAGTCCTCAGCGAGGTGTGGGCCAAGGGCGGCGAGGGCGGCGCTGCGCTGGCCGAGGCAGTGGTGAAGGCTTGCGAGAAGCCGACCGACTTCAAGTTCCTCTACTCGGATGACATGTCCATCAAGGAGAAGATAGAAACTATCGCCCGCGAGATCTATCGCGCCGCCGAGGTGACGTACACGCCCGAGGCCGAGGCCAGGATCAAGCTCTTCACCGGCATGGGGCTCGCGCACCTGCCGCTCTGCATGGCCAAGACCCACCTCTCGTTCACCCACGATCCAGCTATCAAGGGCACGCCACGCGGCTGGACATTGCCTATCACCGATGTGCGGGCCAGTGTAGGTGCCGGGTTCCTCTTCCCGCTCTGTGGCACCATGCGCACCATGCCCGGCCTGCCCACCCGGCCAGTCTTCACGGACATTGACATAGATGTGGAGACGGGCAAGGTTTTGGGGCTGTCGTAAAACGTAAAACGTGATGCGTGAAACGTGATATGTGACTCACGGGCCACGCATCGCGCATCATTTAGGAGGTAAGGATTATGGCGAAAGTGGTGCTTGAAGTACCCACCCTCTGGGCCGATCACCACGTCCTCAAAGTACGGGACGCGCTGGTGAACCTGGAGGGAGTGAATGACGTGTACGCCAGTTCAGCCTGGAAGCAGGTTCTGGTTGACTATAACAATCGCAAGACGAAACGTGCCGACATCGAGAAAGCGCTGGCTGAAGCCGGCTACCCGGTGGGCGAAGGGGAACTCCCTGTGCTGGCCCTACCCGGTACAAGGCTTCGAGACCCGCAGTGGGAGGTACTGGGCTCGCGGATGACCGAGACCAATCAGGCCGACCTCGAGATGTCGGGCGAGTTCCGGCGGTACTAGGGAGGTTATGGAATATGGCAAAAAAGAAAGCAAGAACACCGGAAGAGTCCAGTTGGGATCGGGCCTCGGTTGCCCTTTTGGAGCACGCTTGCCAGATCGAGGCAGAGACCGCTTTCGCGCGGGCCGACGCTCTCGCCCCCTGCCCCATCGGGTCCCAGGGGCTGTGTTGCAAGAACTGCTCGATGGGCCCTTGCCGCCTGACGGGGAAAACCGAACGCGGGGTCTGCGGGGCGACACGGGACACAGTGGCGGCCCGCAACTTTGCCCGCGCCGTGGCGGTGGGCGCATCGGCCCACTCCGACCACGGCCGCGACCTGGCCTACACGCTGCTGGAGGCGGCCGAGGGGCACGCACCAGATTATGGCGTGCGCGACCCCTTCAAGTTGATGGAAATGGCCGGCTACCTGGGCGTCGAGACGAAAGACGAAGAAGGCGAGCGGCGGCCCATCGACGAGATCGCGCGGGACGTGGCCCTGGCGGCCTTGAACGAGTTTGGCAAGATCGAGGGCGAGATCCTCAACCTGAAGCGCGCCCCGGCCAAGCGACAGCAAATCTGGCGCGAGGCAGGGATTGCTCCCCGCGCCGTAGACCGGGAGGTCGTGGAGATGTTGCATCGCACTCACGTCGGCAACGACCAGGAGGCCGAGCACATCCTGGACCACGCCCTGCGCTGCGCACTGGGCGATGGTTGGGGTGGCTCGATGCTGGCTACCGATCTCTCGGATATCCTCTTCGGCACACCGGCCCCGGTGCTGACCGAGGCCAACCTGGGCGTGCTCAGCGAGGATATGGTCAACGTCATCATCCACGGCCACGAGCCGACGCTTTCCGAGATGATCGTGGCAGCGGCGCTGGACCCCGAGTTGATCGAATACGCCAAGAGCAAGGGGGCAAAAGGCATCAACCTGGCCGGTATCTGCTGCACTGCCAACGAGACGCTAATGCGGAAAGGCGTGCCCCTGGCGGGCAACTTTTTGCAGCAGGAACTGGCCATCCTCACCGGCGCGGTCGAGGCGATGGTGGTGGACATCCAGTGCATTATGCAGGGTCTGGCTCCGCTGGCGGACAAATTCCACACCGAACTGATCACCACCTCGGCCAAGGTAAAAATCAAAGGTGCCACGCACATCGAGTTCGACGAACGGAGAGCGATGGAGATTGCCAAGGAGATCGTCCGCCGGGCAATTGACCGCTTCCCCGAGCGGGGGGATACTTTCATTCCCGACGTCACCAGCCCTATGGTGCCCGGCTTCTCCCACGAGTACATTGACTACGCGCTGGGTGGCTTCTATCGCGGCTCTCTGCGCCCGCTCAACGACGCCATCATGGCCGGTCGCATCCGGGGCGTGGTGGCCAACATCGGCTGCAACAACGCCCGCGTGCGCCACGACGAACTCTTCCACCACGTCGTCACCGAGTTCATCAAGAACGACGTCCTGGTGGTGGAGACCGGCTGCGGAGCCATCGCCAGCGCCAAGGAGGGGTATATGACCCCCAAGACGGCGCTGGAGTTGGCCGGCCCCGGCCTGCGCGAGGTCTGCGAGACGGTCGGCATCCCGCCGGTGCTCCACATGGGCTCCTGCGTGGACAACTCCCGTATCCTGACCATCCTCGCGCAGGTGGCGACTGAGGGCGGCCTGGGCGAGGACATCGCCGACATCCCGGCCGTTGGCATGGCGCCGGAGTGGATGAGCGAGAAAGCGATCTCCATCGCCACCTACTGCGTGGCCTCTGGCGCCTACGTCATCATGGGTGGCAGCGACGGCCCTGTCTCCGGGAGCGAGGAAGTGCTCCGGA
>CAZMOT010000039.1:0-9742 GCA_964568065.1 uncultured Anaerolineales bacterium | reverse complement strand
GCTCAATAGAGCACATTGACAAGAAACGGGCCGCGCTGGGTCTGCCCGAATACGACGCCAGCAAGTGGGGTCGCAGCGGCGACCGGCGCATGCCGGACCTGCTCGAACTTCCGCTGGAAGAGCGGCTCGAAGCGGTCTATGGGATGGCAGGAAAGTAGAGAGGTGAGAGAACATGTCTAAATATATCGCAACGCGCGCAATCCGCGGCGCCAACGCTCTCGTGGCCGAGGCGGACGCACTGCTCAAGAAGGCCATCGCTGAGAAAGGAGCCGAAACTCCCGTGGTCTTCCCCAACACAGCCTATTTCCTGCCGGTCACCTACGGCATGCTGGAGCACAAGGTCGAAACGCTGGGGGACCTGGAATTCTCGCTGAATCACGCCAGGAAGCTCCTGCATCCGCTGCCGGACGAGAGCCTGTGGGTTCCGTACCTGGGCGAGACACTCGACAGCGGCATGGCGACCCTGCTGGCTGCGGAAGCCATTGAGGGCATTCGCTTCGCCTACGGCGAACAGCCGCAGCCCTACCCGGGGCTGGAGTTGCTCGGCAGCACCGAATATCCAGACTTTCAGGGTGATGGCCACCTCAATGGCCCCATTGACGATATCCAGTTGCGCTCGTGGGGCATCCAGTTGGTGGACGGCCGCATGCCGGGCTTTGCCGCCATTGTCGGTGCAGCTCGCTCCAACGAGGCGGCCGTCAGCATCGTGCGGGAGCTCCAAAAGCGCAACATCCTGATCTTTCTCTGCGGCAATTCCAACGGTCGCTCCGTCATTGACCAGTTGCGCGAGGAAGGGGTGGAGATGGGGTACGATACCTACATCGTCCCCTTCGGCAAGGACACCATCTCCGCCATCTACCCGGTGGGTTTTGCCACCCGCTCGGCACTGACCTTCGGCGGGTTGAAGCCTGGTCAGTGGCGAGACATCCTGCTCTACAACAAGTTCCGCGTCTTTGCTTTCGTTCTGGCGCTGGGCGAGGTGGACGACTTAAAGTACGCCGCCGCCGCCGGAGCCATCTCCTACGGTTTCCCCACCATCGCCGACACCATCATCCCCGAGATCCTGCCCACCGGCGTCACGCAGTACGAGCACGTCATATCCATGCCGTGGAACGAGATCGAGGCGGAGAACGACACGGAGCGGGCTGCCAAGCTGGTGCAGCGCGCCATCGAGGTACGTGGCGTCAAGATCAGGATCACCAAGGTGCCGATCCCTGTTCCATACGGTTCCGCCTTCGAGGGTGAGGTCGTGCGCCGGGCCGACATGCGGATCGAGTTCGGCGGCAAGGCCAGTCGGGCTTTCGAGTACCTGCGTATGGTGGATATGGACGAGGTGGAGGACGGCAAGATTGAGATCATCGGCCCCGAGTTTGAGGATGTGGAGGTCGGCGGCGCGATGGATGTGAGCATCCTGATCGAGGTGGCCGGCCGCAAGATGCAGGAGGATTTCGAGCCGGTGCTGGAGCGGCAGATCCACTACTTTGTCAACGCAGCCTCCGGTCTCCAGCACATGGGCCAGCGCGATATCACCTGGATTCGCATCAGCAAAGCGGCAGCCGAGAAGGGCTTCAACCTACATCACTTTGGCGACATCCTCTACGCCCGCTTCCACGCCGACTTTGGCGCTATCGTGGATAAGGTACAGGTCACGATCATCACCGAACCCGGTTTGCACGCCGAGTGGCTGGAGAAGGCGCGCGTGGCCTACGACTTTCGCAACCGGCGACTGGCCGATCTGACCGACGAAGCGGTTGATACCTTCTACGACTGCACCCTGTGCCAGTCGTTTGCGCCCACGCACGTCTGCATCATCAGCCCGCAGCGGTTGGGCCTATGCGGGGCCTACAACTGGCTGGACTGCAAGGCATCCCACCAGATCAACCCCACCGGCCCCAACCAGCCGATTTCCAAGGGGAAACTGCTTGACCCGGTCAAGGGGTACTGGACTGGCACCAACGAGACCGCCGTTAAGAACTCGCAGGGGACCGTCACAGAGGTGGCGATGTACTCCATTATGGAAAATCCAATGACGGCATGCGGTTGTTTCGAGTGCATCGTGATGTACATCCCCGAGGCGGAAGGCGTGATGGTCGTCAGCCGTGAGGATCCGAGCATGACACCAGCGGGCATGACCTTCTCCACCCTGGCCGGTATGTGCGGCGGCGGCATCCAGACGCCTGGTGTGATGGGTGTGGGCAAGTTCTACATGACCAGCCCCAAGTTCCTCTCGGCCGACGGTGGCTTCAAGCGGGTGGTCTGGATGTCCAGTTTCCTCAAGGAGAGTATGACGGACGAGTTCGCTGCCGTGGCGGAGCGTGAGGGCGTCCCCGACCTGCTTGATCAAATCGCCGACGAGCGGAACGTCATCACGGTAGATGAACTGGTGGCGTGGCTCAAAGAGAAGGAGCACCCGGTGCTCGAGATGGGCGTGATGCAGGCGGCCTCAGGAATGGTCGAGGAGGTTCCCGAGGCGGCTGTGCCTGCGCCGGTAGCCAAGCCGAAAGTGGAAGAACCCGAGGTAGTCGAGATAGTCAAGGAGCCTGAGCCTGCTCCTGCGCCGGAACCGGTCGCGCCGCCTGCACCCCCGCCTGCTCCTGCTCCTGTGGCTGTGCCTCAGGTACCGGTGGGCGCCGATGTCCAACAGATCGCCCAGATCAGCGCCGGGATCGTCGTAGATAGTTTCCGCCGTGCGCTGGAGGCTGCGCTCCGGGAGTTGGGCGGGACTGTGCCGGCTGTGCCGGTCGTCCCCGTGGCCCCGCCTCCAGTAGCCGAGCCTGCTGCGCTGGAGGTCGCTGCACTCCCCGTAAAAAAAATAGTTAGACCGGTAGTGCCGCCCTGGTCTGAGGACAAGGAGACGAGCCTGGAAGTCCTCAAGGAGAAATGGATGGGCCAGGTCCGCGAGGTCACGCTGGGCGCGACCGAGGCTGAAGGCGGCACACGAACCAAGACGGTCACGGTCGGCGGCCAGACCGTAATGCCTTTCCTCGACTTTGAGGGTGAGATGCCTCACAAACCGGTGATCGCCATCGAGATTCAGGATCGCAAGCCCGACGACTGGTCGCCGCTGCTGATGGAGTCCTGGGGAGACGTCATGAAAGACCCCGGCGAGTGGGCCAAGGCTGCCGCAAAGGCCGGTGCTGACCTCACCCTGCTCCAACTCAGCCTGACCGACGCTGACGGTGAGCCCAATACACCCGAGAACGCCCGCGCGGTGATACGCAAAGTGCTCGAGGCTACTGGTCTACCGCTCATCGTGCTTGGGCCAGGGCAGGTGGATGCCGATAACGAACTTCTCGTCCCTGTGGCGGAAGAGACGGCCGGGGAGCGGCTCGTGCTGGGTATCTGCGAGGAGAAAAACTACCGCACCATCGTCGCGGCAGCGCTGGCTCACGGCCACCTGGTCACGGCCCGCACCGCTATGGACGTCAACCTGGCCAAGCAACTCAACATCCTGATCAGCGACATGGGCCTGCCTCCCGACCGGATCTTGATGGACCCAACTTGCGCTGGCGTGGGCTATGGTATGGAGTATGGTTTCTCGGTGATGGAGCGGCTGCGACTGGCGGCCCTGCAGGGCGACAGCATGACCCAGTTGCCCATGATCGTCACCGTGGGCTACGAGGCCTGGCGTCAGAAGGAGAGCAAGGTCGGAGAGGGCGTGCCCGAGTCCTGGGGTGAGTGGGAGGAACGGGCTATCAACTGGGAGACGGTGACCGCGTCCACCCTGGTTGAGTCGGGTGCTGATGTCATCGTGCTGCGCCATCCCGAGTCGGTGCGGCGTATCCACGCGATGATTGATGAGTTGATGGGGGAGGCGTAAAACGTGAAGCGTGATGCGTGACGTGACGATTATGTTTCGCGTTTCACGCATCACGCTACACGCAAGCGTGGTTCATAAGGAGAAAAAGCATGGCACTTTCAGGCATTCAGATCTACAAACTGTTACCTCAGACCAACTGTAAGGACTGCGACTTTCCTACTTGCCTGGCTTTTGCGATGAAGCTGGCGGCCAAGCAGATTGAGCTGGACAAGTGTCCCCACGTGTCCGATGAGGCACGAGAGCAGTTGGCCGAGTCGGCTGCGCCACCTGTGCGGCTCGTGACCATCTCGGCTGATGGTCGAGAGGTCAAGTCAGGCAACGAGATCGTGCTCTTCCGGCACGAAAAGACTTTCTTCAATCCAGCAGGGCTCTTTATTCGCGTGTACGACGGCCAGCCGTTGGACGAGATCAAAGCCCAGGTAGAGGAAGCAGCAGTCTACTCGGTGGAGTACGTCGGCATGGAGTTGACCATTGACGGGTTCGCGGTCGAGGCGACCAGCGATGGCGACACGTTCGCCGCTACCGTCAAAGGTGTGTTGGACACAGCCAAACTTCCGTTGATCCTCATCACCACCGACGCGGCAGTGATGGCGAAAGGGTTGGAGGCGGCCGAGGGAACGCAGCCACTGATCTATGGGGCCACGCCTGACAACTGGGAACCCTTCGCTGAATTGGCGAAAAAGCACGACGCACCGATGGCGATCCGGGCCGACTCGCTGAGCAGGCTGGCCGAGCTGACGGAGAAGATCAAGGAGGCAGGCGTCGAAGACATCGTCCTCGACCCTGGTGTGCGCGACCTCAAGTCATCGCTAGCGTTGAACACGCTGATCCGTCGTATGGCGCTCAAGAAGACCTTCCGCCCGCTGGGCTTCCCCATCATCACCTTCCCCGGTGAGTGTGCGCGCGCCGCGAGCAGCGCGTACGACGAGGGGATGGTCACTGTCGCGGCGACTCATGCGATTACCAAGTATGGCGGCTTCGTCGTGCTGGATCGGTTCAGCCCGGCGACGATTTATCCCCTGCTGGCCTTGCGCACCAACATCTACACCGACCCCCAGCAGCCGATCCAGGTCCAGCCGGGCGTCTACGAAATCAACGACCCCCAATCCGATTCGGCGGTCATGGTTACCACCAACTTCTCCATCACCTACTTCTCCGTGGCAAATGAGATTGACGGCAGCGGCGTACCCGGCTGGCTTTTGGTGGCCGACGCGGAGGGTATGAGCGTGCTCACCGCCTGGGCTGCGGGAAAGTTCGACGCCGAGCGCATCGCCAAGGCGGTCAAAACCAACAACATGGAGGATAAGGTCAGCCATCGCAAGCTAATCATCCCCGGCCACGTGTCGGTGCTGCTGGGTGAACTGGAGGAGGAACTGCCAGGCTGGGAGATACAGGTCGGGCCGCGCGAAGCGGTAGACCTGCCTGGCTATCTAAAGTTGTGGCAGCCATAGTCGGTAGATGGGGAGACTGGTAGATTGGTAACGGAGACCAACTACCAATCCATCAGTCCTCTACGGATGTACTGACGATGACAATGTGCAAGGTCCGATTCCTACCCCTTGACCACGAGGTAGAGATTCCCGCCGGTACACTTCTGAGCGAGGCTGCCCAGCAGGCAGGGATAGATGTCTTGATGCCCTGCGGTGGTCAGGGACGGTGCGGACGTTGTGCTGTCATCGTTGAGGAAGGAGCGGTCCGCCGTCGCTCTACCCAGCGCCTCTCCCCCGCGGACGTGGAGGCCGGCTATGCCCTGGCCTGCCAGACGACCATCGAGGGAGATGTCGTCATCCTCATCCCGCCGCAGGAAAAGATCGAGCGGCGGCTGAAGGAAAGCAAGCGTGCGGCAAAGGTTGCACTGCCCTTCCCCTACGACCTGCACGACCAGCCGCTGCGCAAGTACGCCATCACGCTGGAGCCGCCCTCCCTGCAGGATCAGACCGACGACTGGTCCCATCTGCAGCGGGCACTGGCCCGCCGCTACAGCCTGCGAGGGCTGCAGGCCTCTCTTCCGGTGCTGCGCAAGTTGGGCCGGGCGCTGCGCGAGGGGGAGTGGACGGTCACTGTGGTGATTGAGCTGGACACCTGGGACCGTCCCGATGGCCCGCCTCGCCTGATAGATGTCCTGCCTGGAGAGCACCTGGAAAGCCTGTGGGCGGTGGCGATTGACATCGGCACGACCAGCAATCACGTCTGGCTGGTGGACCTGATCAGCGGCGAGGTGATGGCCCAGAAGGCCGACTACAACGGCCAGATCGCCCGTGGGGAGGATGTCATCTCCCGTATCATCTATGCCTCCAAGGGAGACGGCCTGAAAGAACTGCAACAGTTAGTGATGGAGACGCTCAACCGGCTGCTGGAACAGGCGGCGCGGGAGCGCGGTATCGGCACTAACGAGATCTACAGAGCAGTGGTGGCCGGTAACAGCACGATGATCCACCTCTTCGCCGGCATCCCCCCGGCGTCCATCCGCCTGATGCCCTTCATCACCGCTGTCAACCAGTTGCCCCCTTTCCCGGCCCGGGAGATCGGCCTGGCGATCAACTCCGCAGGAACGGTGGATTGCCTGCCCGGCATCGCCTCCTACGTGGGGGCCGACATCACGTCGGGTGTGGTCAGTTCCGAGATGTGCGACCTGAAGGAACTGGCGCTGTTCGTGGACATCGGGACGAACGGGGAGATGGTGCTGGGAGACTGTACCTGGCTCATCGCCTGTGCCTGCTCCGCTGGGCCGGCCTTCGAAGGGGCCGGGGTGGTGCACGGGATGCGCGCTACCGCCGGGGCCATCGAGGAGATATGGGTCAACCCGGATACTTATGAGGCCACCTACCGCGTCATCGGCGGCGAAAAGCCACGCGGCATCTGCGGCTCTGGTCTGATCTCCCTCCTGGCAGAGATGTTCGTCGCCGGGGTGATGGATAAGAGCGGCAATGTCAACCTGAACCTGCCCATAGACCGGGTGCGAGAGGGGGAGCATGGCCCGGAGTACGTGTTGGCCTGGGCCGACGAGACCGCTACCGGCGAGGACATCGTCGTCACGGCGGTGGACATTGACAATCTGATGCGGGCCAAGGCGGCCATCTACGCCGGATTCTCCATCCTGGCCCGCAGCGTGGGACTGAGCCTGGCCGACGTGGAGCAAGTGCTCATCGGCGGGGCCTTCGGCCAGTACATCAACGTGGAGAAGGCAATCCAGATCGGTATGCTGCCCGATGTGGACTACGATCGCTTCCACTTCCTGGGCAACACCTCGGTGCGCGGGGCATACCTGGCGCTCATTTCGCGGGACATGCGCCAGCGGGTGAGTGAGGCAGGACAGATGATGACCTACCTGGAACTTTCAGCCGACAATACCTTCTTCGACGAGTTCAACGCGGCGATGTTCCTGCCACACACGGATGAGAGTCTGTTCCCGTCGGTGGCGATGCTGTTGAAGGAGCGGTAGGTTGGTAGATTGGGAAACTGGTAGGTTGGTAGAGATGCCGGTACTGGCACCAATGCGCCACTTGTTGACTTCGAGCAAGACTCGCGTCCGCTGGACGGTGATCTGGATGGCACACCCGTTGTTGACATAGGCGCGGCCGAGTTCAAGCCATACCAAATCTACCTGCCGTTGGCGCGTAGAAACTTTGGTTCGTGAGGCATGAAGTGTAGACAAGCCAATGCCCCTGGCTTCGCATAACACGGCACGAGGAGGTGTTGCTATGTACGAACGCATTTCGATTGATCCGAAAGTTTGCCACGGACAGGCTTGCATCAAAGGCACCCGCATCCCCGTCCATCAGATTGTTCGCATGCTGGCTAATGGAGACACAATCGAGGAACTGCTCGCAGAGTATCCCTCGCTTGAACGTGAAGATATCCTTGCCTGTCTCGACTATGCTGCCGCACTTGCTGAAGAGCAGGCTGTTCAGGCCGAGATTCGGGAAGCGCGTGCAGCATATCAGGCAGCGGTTCATTTGCCACCGCTAGAGCGAGTGGAGCAATTAGTGGCTCAATTACCGCCGCCAGAGCAATTGAGATTAGTGGCACGCATCTGTGAGCAATTGAGTATTGCGGCAACAGAAGGCGAAGCAGAACGGATGAGGCAGGTTCGGCTGCAATTAGCAGAGGAATTGTTGGCAGAGTGCAATGACATTGAGGATGATTCACAAGGCGAGTTTGACGTAACGCAAGATATTCGGCAGATGCGCGAGGAGAGGGTGAGTCAGATATGCCAGAGCAGTGCATAGAGGTGGTTCAGCAAGAAGGGCAGCTATTAACCATAAGGATGACACCGTGAACCTGACCAGCCTACACTTCTTGCTCACATACCAGTGTAACTACGAGTGCGATCACTGCTTCGTCTGGGGAAGCCCCTCCCAGGAGGGCACGATGACGCTGGCACAAATCCGCGATATCTACCGCCAGGCGCGGGAGCTGGGGACGGTGAAGTGGATCTACCTGGAGGGGGGTGAGCCGTTCTTGTACTACCCAATCATGGTGCGGGCGGCGCAGGAGGCGGCTGAACGGGGTTTCCGGGTCGGCATCGTGACCAATGACTACTGGGCCACCACGGTTGAGGACGCGGTCGAATGGCTGCGGCCTCTCGCCGGCATCGTGCAGGACTTGACGATTTCCACCGATCTCTTTCATTACGATGAGGTGATGAGCGCTCACGCGCGTAATGCGCTGGCGGCGGCGGAACAACTGGGCATCCCGACTGGCACCATCATCTGCGAGGTGCCGGAGGGGGCTCCGGATTACCCGGCGCAGGCCGCTGGTGAGCCTGTGGAGAGTGGCCCGATCATGTTCAAAGGCCGGGCGGCAGTGAAACTGGTCGAGGGAGTGGCACGACGGCCCTGGCGCGAGTTCACAGAGTGTCCCCATGAGAAGCTGGACGACCCCGGCCGGGTACACGTGGATCACCTGGGCAACCTTCACCTCTGTCAGGGCCTCACGATGGGCAGTCTCTTCGAGCAGCCGCTGACGGAGATCGTGGCCACGTATGACCCACAGGCCCATCCCATCGTCGGGCCGCTGCTGGCAGGCGGTCCGGCGGCACTGGTGGAGCGGTACGACCTGCCGCACGAGGAGGCTTACGTGGACGCCTGTCACCTGTGTTATGAGGGGCGGGTGATGCTGCGAGGACGGTTCCCGGAGGTTCTGGGGCCGGGGCAGATGTACGGGGAGGGACTGGATGCCTAAATCTCAAATCCCAAGTAAGTTGGTAGACTGGGAAACTGGTGCGTCTGTAGACCAGGTAAATTGGGGAGCGAAGGAATCGGTTGACCAACCCACCAATTTACCAATCTACCAGTCTACCAATTTACCAATGTACCAAGTACCACCTGGGAGAGATTGAGTTGACGACGACGATCGCACTGGCCGGCAAAGGCGGCACTGGCAAGACGACCATCGCCGCGCTCCTGATCCGCTATCTGGTCGAGGAGCACAATGGCTCCATCCTGGCCATTGATGCCGATCCCGCCAGCAACCTCAACCTGGTGTTGGGAATGGAGGTGGGGGAGACGGTCGGCGACATCCGCGAGGAGATGCTGGACCTGGTGCAGTCGAGCGGTGCGCTGGCTGGCTCGATGCCCGGCGGGATGAGCAAGCAGGAGTACCTGGACTATCAGGTGCAGATGGCGTTGGTTGAGGACGAGCGGGTGGACCTGCTGGCGATGGGGCGGCCCGAGGGCCCCGGTTGCTACTGTGCCGCCAATCAGATGCTGCGGGTGATCATGGACCGAATCGGGAAGCAGTACGACTACGTGGTGATTGACAACGAGGCCGGGATGGAGCACCTCAGCCGCCGCACCACGCGCGATGTGGACGTTCTGCTGCTGGTGACCGACCCCACGCAACGGGGGCTCATTGCCGCGCATCATATGGCAAAGATGGTGCCCGAACTCGAAATCGGCGTGGGCCACGTCTACCTGGTCG
>CAZMOT010000038.1:2508-26208 GCA_964568065.1 uncultured Anaerolineales bacterium | reverse complement strand
CCGTCACCTTGTCCCCTCGTCCCCCCTCCCGCGCCCAAAACAGCCGCTTGACATGATAGAACTTGTGTGCTAAAATACACTCGCAACTTGGGGCGGATAGAGAGGTGGGTGGGCATCTCATCCGAGATCACCTCTCAAATCAAGCGGCAAGCGCACAAGGTGTAAAAAGGAGGAGCGGCAAGGGTGGCGGCGCGATGAGCCCTGGCGGCTCCTTTCTACATATAATAAGGAGGGGTAGCTGATTGACTGACAAAACGCTTACTATCCGAAACGGATTGGCTCGCAATCTAGGCGTGAGACCTGATTGACTGACAAAACGCCGACTATCCGAAAGGAAGGCAGGAATAGGACGCAGATTTTGTTGATTTTCAGCGCAGATCAGCGTCCATCAGCGTTAATCTGCGTCCCAAAAAAGATTTGTCGGCATCGTTTCATCCGGCTTGGAAATGATCGGAGATCGCTTTACACTTTTCCAGCGATTATGCTTCAAACGGAGCGCAAAACGGCCAAGAAGTGGCTTCCAGAGGGGTAAAATGGCTGCTTATGTTCACTTGGGCCTGCACTCCGCCCAAAAAGTGTAAAGTTGCTATTTCGGCGATTTGAAACGATGCCGATTTGTCAGTCAATCAGGGAGAGGTAGTCTAAGAACCCCCTCTTTGATGACACATGCAGATGAATGGGACACAGATCAACACGGATTGCGCGGATAAACACAAAGATCAGCGAAAATCCGTCTGATCCGTGACTATCCGTGTCCTATTTCGAGTTCTTAAATCACCCCCTAGGAGAAAGACGATGAGAAAGACGACGAACGACCTACCAAACAACGATTCGCCAGGCTCGCCGCCCGACGACCCCACCTGTGATCCCCTCACCCTGATGCAGACCCGCCTCTCCTCCTACGTCGCCCGCCACCGGGATAGTCTGGACGCTCCCTTTATCAAAACCAACCCGGACGACCCCGACGGACTGACCCACAAGATCCGCCTGCTCGCTTCCCACATTGATCAGTGTCTTGGCCTCATGCAATATCTCTCCTACTCGCCTGATCGGATCGAGAGTATAGACCAGGACCGCCGGGAAGGCGGCTTTGACGCTCGCTGGGGACTCATCTACACAGACATAGAAGACTTGCCCTACCAGTCACTCTTCGTCTCTCACGACCCCACCGCGCCTGATAGTGATAGTGAAGATCCACCAGAAGATCCACCAGGAGGTACACAGATATGACAGCTCCAAAATGCACCGCCACCACCCAAAATGGCACGCCTTGCCAGGCCTACGCCCTCGCCGGTTCCGACTACTGCTTCCATCACGACCCGGACCGGTCCGCCCAGCGCCTTGCAGCCCGCAGCAGGGGCGGGCGTGCCCGTCACGGCCGTCACATCGGCCCCGTCGGCCAGGCCGAACCCGTCGCACTCCACACCATGGCCGATGTCACCGCCCTGCTCAGGCAGGCCATAGACGACACCCTCAAACTGGAGAACAGCCTGCAGCGAGCCAGGACCATCGGCTACCTATCCGGCCTCTTCCTCAAAGCCCTGGACATGGCCGCTCTGGAGCAGCGAGTGATCGCCCTGGAGCGCGTCCTGGAGCTAAAGGAGCATCACGAATGACCATCATACGTAAACTGCGCCAGCGCTACGACACGTTCACCGTTGTCGAGCGTGTCAACCTCGTTCTCGCGGCCCAGGAGCGGGGCGACGAAGAAGAAGTCCATGCCCTGGAGAACTACTGCCCTGTGGCCCAGTCCCTCGAATACGAGAAACGCATGCTCCGTTTGATGCACGCTACCTCTGTGCTAGTCGTGCAGTTGCTTGCGCACGAGGTCCTCATCGGCAAGCGGTTCGACGACCTCGTCAACGCCGCCCGAAATGCCAAACAGAATGCCAAACACAACGCCAAAGGGGTCGCTGCCAACCCGTCCCTCAATGACCCTGATGATAACATCGCTCGCTGTAACATTGGCAACGATGACCAGCTCGCGTCACTCCTGGAACGGACCGCCGCCATCTGGCATGGCTTCTCGGCCTGGTGTCGAGACCTGGGCCACGACCCCCATCAAGTGTTGCGCCTGGCGCCGATGGGCCCGGACGACGGGGACCCGGCTTTCTTTATCGTCCACCAACAGATCGAATACTTCGAAAGGTGGGCCCACGATCTCCTCCATGACCTGGACGAGATGGAAACGTGGCGCGAACTGTTCACTCGAGCCTTTCAGTCCATGGCCGAGGCATCGCGCGAACAGTGAGCAAGCTGACAAGCTGTACTTGTCTTTCGTCAGCTTACCTCCCCATCCGAAATTCGGTGCCCGCGCCCGCATCCCCACCATCAGCGGGCCGGCCGACCTGAGCAAAGGACTGATGGTCACCGCCCACACCGTCGCCGAGGTGTTGTCCGCGTGGGTCGGCGTGCCGGGGCAGGAGATTGACGAGCGGGTGGCTGAGGTGTACAATAATCTCACCGTAATGGAGAAGATGCGTGAAGCAAAACGATATCATTGGACCGTGGTCAGAAGACAAACTCCAACTGCTGGGAAAGTACCTTCATGCTTACACCGTCATCATGAAGGACCAGCAATGGTGTCGCGGCTATCATTACATTGACGCCTTCACAGGCACAGGTAAATCCCGTGCCCGAGACGAAGAGCGGTACATTGATGGCTCTCCTCGTGTTGCACTGACCATCCAACACCCATTTCACAGTTATACCTTCATCGAGAAAACCTCATGGCGCGTACACCGACTCCGAGAACTTGAAGATGAGTTCCCGGACCAAGACATCCGCATTCGTGAAGGCGATTGTAACCGCATCATCACAACAGAAATCACACCACGCATCCACTACGAGCGGTTCAACCGGGGTTTGATCTTCCTCGACCCTTTCGGCATGGATACAGAGTGGTCTACCATCGAGCAGATAGCCGAGACGCGGGCATTAGAGATATTCATGAATCTTCCTGTCATGGCATTGAACCACACCGTTCTGCCCAATGATCCCAATGCGCTCACCGA
Source organism: uncultured Anaerolineales bacterium (assembly GCA_964568065.1). Lineage (GTDB taxonomy): Bacteria > Chloroflexota > Anaerolineae > B4-G1 > B4-G1 > CAZMOT01. Next base: position 23,194 of record CAZMOT010000038.1, on the reverse strand, counting down.
AGCACAGATCGAGCGGATGAATCGCTTTTGGGGGACCACCGAATGGCGAGGTGACATCTACGAAGAAATGCCAACGCTCTTTGGACCTGTCGAGATGAAAATTCGCCGCACCACTGGGCAACGGCTTGGCCGGTTGTTCAAGAAGCGTTTGGAGGAAGTCTTCCCCTACGCCACTGACCCACTAGTGATGACCAACTCCAAAAACGCCCCCCTCTACTGTCTGATCTTTGCGGGGCACAAATCAACGGGAGCCAAAATCGTGCGAGAGATTCGCCAACGATACGAACGGCTGGGCCGGTAGACTGGTAATATTCAAGAGGAGCATGGCCTATGGGAACCCATTCAAGCATTGAGTGGACAGAATCCACCTGGAATCCGGTGACGGGATGCACCAAAGTCAGTCCGGGGTGTAAACACTGCTATGCTGAACGCATGGCGCTGCGACTACGTGCTATGGGACAACCCAACTATGTCAACGGCTTCGAGTTGACCATACACGAACACATGTTGGAATTGCCGCTGAGCTGGAAGAAGCCGCAGATGATCTTTGTCAATTCGATGAGCGATCTTTTCCATGAAGACGTACCGCCAGAGTTCATCCAAAAGGCCTTTGATGTCATGCGCTGCGCCTCGTGGCATACGTTCCAGGTGCTCACCAAGCGCTCCAGGCGGCTACTGGAACTCGATCGAGAGATTGACTGGCCTCCCAACGTGTGGATGGGCGTCAGCGTGGAAAACCAGGATTATACCTTTCGCATTGAACATCTCAGACAAACGAATGCCCACCTCAAGTTCCTCTCGCTGGAGCCTCTGCTGGGGCCACTACCAAACCTCGACCCGCGTGGTATAGGTTGGGTCATTGTCGGGGGCGAGTCTGGGCCTGGAGCCAGACCTATCGCCGAAGGGTGGGTGATTGACATCAGAGATCAGTGTCTGGCAGCCAATATCCCCTTCTTTTTCAAGCAGTGGGGAGGAGTCAGAAGGAAACGCACCGGGCGGGTTCTCCAAGACCGCACCTGGGACGAGATGCCAGACATGATGGCCGGTCAGATGGTGCTTTCTTCATGCATAGGGAGGTAAGTTACAATGAGTGACAGATCCCTGCTCCTTCAGATCAGCAATCATCACGCAGCCAGGTGTGGCACACCGCCCCGGATAGAAGAACGGTCGGGGCAATATCTGGGCTACTTTGAGAACGGATACGGTGAGCAGATGATCTTTGTGTTCGACCGGGGCAATGGAACGGGGTGGCTGTACGCTGGCGACGCTGGATGGGAAGCGCCCTACAAGGTGGTTGGTGGGGTGGTCAGGGAATTGGTTCTGAGCTCGGAGGAAGGGCTGTGGCTGCGGGCCTGTTGGGAGGCGGCCATGGCTGGTAGACGCCATCCTGGCCGAGTTCGAGCGGCACGGCTACCCCCTGCCGCCGGAGGCCGCGGCTCGAGTCGTGGCACTGGAGCGGGGGATTGACGAGCGGGTGGAGGACCTATATGGGTGAGGACACACGCCCGACCAAGCACGCGGGGTCAGGAGCCCAGCCGGCAACGCAGGAGCAGGGACTGAATAGAGTGTAAACTTATAGCACCACCAAAGAGCTATCCAGATGCACTACGTACTGTTCATGAACGAGACCGGTGACCACAATCTTCACAGCATTGACTATAACTTTCCCATATTCTGCCTGGCGGGGTGTATCTTCGAACGGCGTTACTACCACCAGGTCGTTAGACCCAGGGTGGATGCGTTCAAAAAGCGATTCTGGAGCACCACAGATGTTATCCTGCATTCACGGGATATTCGCAAACACCAGGGACCTTTTGCTTTTCTCGGCGATGTGAGGAACCGGGGGGAGTTTTACACTGCGCTGAATGGCCTGACGAGGACGCTGGATTTTAGCATCCTTGCGGTGGTGCTCCTAAAGTGGGCTCACCTTAACAAATATGGCGGCCAGGCACGCCATCCTTACTATCTCTCGTTGGAGTTCATCTTGGAGCGCTACTCTCTACTGATGCGTCGGCAAGATATTAGTGCCACAGGATATATTTTGGCAGAGTCCCGGGGGAAGCAGCCAGATCGGTTGCTCAAGGCTGAGTATCAGCGGCCAAGTTCAGGCACATTTTATCAGAAGACCTGAGCAAAGTTGCGGGACTGTGGATGGAGAAGAAGGCGAAAAATATCGTCGGCTTACAGATAGCCGATCTGGTGACCTATCCTATTGCGGCCAAAGTGTTACGTCCCCAGGTGGAGCAAAAGGCGTTTGATGTACTTTACGAAAAGATCGACGCAGCACCCCATTCCACCTCTCGGTATCAGCGAGGAAGCATCCTGGGCTATGGACTGAAAATCTTCCCTCAGCCCACTTTCGAGCACTACCTGCTTTGGGAAGCCAAAACAAAACACGAGCCATGACAGGCCCGCGCTCTGCGACTGGGATACCACCAATCCATCTTTCATTCACATTATACACCACAAAAGGGGCATTTGTCAACGCGGCGGCGTATTCACTCATCTGGCAGGGCGACAGGTCGAGTTTGATCAAGAAGTGGCTTCTTCCAGTATCTCCGTCGGGACGTGCTTCCCGATGGGGCTCTCTCGCACCGCCTCGACCAACGCCTCTGGTGCAACGGTGTCCGTCTCCCGTGCAAAGTTCAGGAGAGCATAGAGGGCGGCGTTGCGCGGCCCAGCTCGCCCGCGGAAGTCCCGCACCCGCACCTCCGCCCCGGTCTCGGGCACCTCCAGGCTTTCATCCAGCCAGATCGTCCCTCCGTCCATCCCCTGGATGCGTCCCAGGTTGTGCTGCAGACCGTCGGCGGAGGTAATGATGGCCGCGTTGGGCTGTGAGACGCCGTGGTAGGCGATGGGGTCGCGGGAAAGAACCACCTCCGCCGTGGAGAAACCCACGCCCACGGTGACGGGGTAACTTCCCTTCTTGGTGACGTGAAGGCCGGAGGCCATCGCTGCCTGGGCAAAGATTTCCGCCGCCCGCTGCACTCCCTCCCCGGCCGAGCCGCCCAGCACCACCGCCGTACGTGCCTCCAGTAGTGGGGCGAAGCGGACATCCACTCCCTTCACCTCCAGCAGGGAGGGCGATTCCTTCCGATAGGACAGTCGGAAGGCGGGGCGCGCCTCCCCGCTCCAGGTCCCCAGCTCGTACCCGACCCGGCGGGCGAGTTCCTTGAGCCGCAGGCCAGGGTTCCTCTTGACGCCGTGACTGGGGCAGAGCTCCAGCACCTCCACCAGCGCGAAGCCCTCCACCTCCAGCGCCTCCCGGAGGGCGTCGGAGAAGTCTCCCTGGCCTATTACCCGGCGGGCGTAGGGAGCGCCAGCGCCGTGAGCCAGTTGGCACAGGTCGTAGTGGGGCAGCGTGCTCCCCTCCGGCGTGATCACCGTGCGGAAGCCGCAGGGGGTCAGCCCGCTGGGCTGCCCGCCCGTCATCCCGTAGAGCATGTTGTTGTGCACCACCACGGTCAGGTCTACATTGAGCCGGGCCGCCTCTAGCAGGTGCTGCAGACCGATGGTCGCGCCGCCGTCGCCGATGAAGACGACGACCTGGTTGCCGGGCGGAAGCCCCATCGCGATCCCGGCTCCCAGCGCCACCGACCGCCCGTGCAGGCCGTGGACGGTGTGGGTGGCAAAGTTGCGGTCCACGATGCCGTGGCAGCCGATGTCGGTCACCAACACTATGTCCAATGGGCGTGCCTGGAGGGCCTCCAGTGCCCGGACAGTGTTGCGGGCTATCAAGTGATGTCCGCAGCCCTTGCAGTAGGGGAAGGCAGGGGTTGTGAGGAAGTCGCTCATCGGCCTTTCACCTCCTGGGCGATCTGGTCGGGCCGGATCATCCGCCCGATGCCTCTCACGCCTCGCAGCTTCCGGGGCAGCCGATAGCCGAAGAGCAGACGGGCCAGTTGACCCTGCAGGTTCTCCTCCGCCACGACGACGCGGGGGTAGCGGTCGAGGATCTCGCAGTAGGCGGCAGGGACAGGCAGGAGCGTTTGGGCCACCAGCAGGGAGACCAGTGTTCCCTGCGCCCGCAGCGCGGCCACTGCCTCCCGGGCCGCCCCGGCGGTTATGCCATAGGTCACCACCAGCGTCTCTGCCCCCTCTTGCTCGTCCAGGTCGTAGATGACGGGAGTCCCAGTCTCCACCTTCTCTTGCAGGCGGCGGGTGTTTGCCAGTGCTTCGTCGGTGGAGTGTTGGAGGAGGCCGTGCGTGTCGTGGGTGGAGGCGGTCAGCCGCACCTGGTGGTGGCTATCGCCGACGGCGAGGAAGGAGGGCACCCAACCATCGTCGGCGGCGTAGGGGCAGTATGGGGCCGGGCCATCGTAGAACCGCCGCTGGATCGGTTCCACCTTCATTTCCTCCTCCAATCGCCGCAAGTTGAGACTGCGCTCGGTCATCGCCATCTCCTTGGAGGTGAGGAGCACCACCGGACTGCGCAGGTCCGCCGCCGTCTGCAGCGCCACCGGCGGGAGACACCAGCAATCGTCCAGGCTGGCGATGCAGAACACCGGCAGTGGGTATCCGCCGGAGATGAGGCTCCGTAGTAGAAGTAGGTCTCCCTGTGCCCCGGCGGTGGCGGTGCCGGTGGAGGGGCCCATCCGCTGGACCAAGACGACCAGCATCGGCAGTTCCATCATGTAGGCCATATTGACCGCCTCCACCATCAGGGCGAAGCCGGGGAAAGAGGTGGCGGTGATCGGCAAATGACCGGCGGCTGCCAGGCCCGCCATCCAATGGATAGCGGTGATCTCATCGGGGGCAGGCAGCACCGCCGGAAAACGACGGCTGGAGTAGGCGTAGATGAGGTTGGCCGGGGTGATAGGGTAGCCGACGTAGACGTCGGCCCCGGCTCGCACGCAGGATTCGGTGATGAGGCGGGAGCCGTCTACCAGGGCCAGATGGCTCTCATTTCCACTAGGTGTTGACAAGACAATCCTCCTCTAACTCAGCGAGGTCGGATTGAGCATCCATAGCGCCCCGGGTGGGGCGTGGACGCGGGCCGGCATCGCGGGTGTTCGTGTGAGAGAGTGTGCTGTAAGAATACAAGGACGCACCACCGTGTCCTACTCGCTCCAGGGTAGCCAGTGAATGCATAAGGTTATCCTCCAGCAGTCGGAACTCTGGGTCGCCAGTTACCAGCGTGGCCTCAGTGTGCGATGTCAGTGCGGCAGCGAAAGCGTCGGCATGGGCCAGGGGGTGCTCCGCTTTGACGTGTGCTGCCGCCAGCGTCAATTCCCGTCCCACCGGAACGATCTCCAGTGCTGTCTCTTCCAGCGTTCCCAGCACCCGGTGTAGCCGCCTCTGCCCCAACGTCGTTCCACGATATAGATTGCCTCAGCTACCCATCCCTGGGCTGAGACTGTCGCTCGTTCTTGTGGAATGTCAAAAAGTGTGGGTAGAATCAACACCATAAATCTGTAGTAGCACGACTCGTCGGGCCTCTTCCAATGAGCAAAGCCGATTCTCGGGCCAGAGGAAGTAAACTCCATCCTCCATGCGCGAGACGTGCCGCTCGCCGAACCCCAGAGCCGGCGGGCAGTAGTTGCCGGGGTCCTCCATCCGAGGCGGCACTGGCAGGTTCTTCAGAATCTCTAACGCCTGCGAGAGGGGCATCGCTGGATAGTCCACGATATCATAACTACCGTTGGAGTAGCCACCGCTGGCTATTCCTTGTGTCCAAGCAGGTAACCAACGATCATGAGTCATAGTGATTGGGATTTGGTTCCATTGGCCGCAATAGGCACAACGCTCTACAGAGGGATCAATGAGAGCGCCACACCCAGGGCAATTCAAGGAAGTGTTCATTGTTTGAAACCTCCAGATCTCGCAATGCCGTTTTTTTCCTCCGAAATGAACCTCAAGAGCTACCTCGATCACTCATAGCAGATGAGTGCACCAACTATCACCAAGCCAATCCCCCAGCCGATCATTCTGGCAAGTCTGCGTGTATGCTTAGACGGACGTTCTCTCACCTGATCGCTTAATATGGAAACAGCAGTCTGTCTCTATTATACCCCACAGCGCCTCTTACACAAACAAGCACCGCTCGCCGCCCTGCTTCTCCCACCTCGACCGGTACCGGTGGACGAAAAGCGTGAGGCCGCAGGCTTGTCTTGCAAGCGTTGGGCCTCCTCAGGCCGAGGACAGCCGCCCTCACACCTGCCTCTGGGCAGGCAAGGCGGGCCCCTGTTTTGCGTTCTTAGGTGTATTGGCTACGTCTAGTTTCTGTCCTTCCTGATAATCAGCACCATCTCTCTGAGAGCGACGCTCGCCGTTCCAAGTGCAAACATGCCAAAAACAATCAGCATCGGCCCGAACCAATAGACAGCCCCAGCTCCAAGTGCACATCCAATCAAGGGCCATGCGAAGATGCGGAGAAAGCTGGTTCTTCTCGCTCTGGTTACACACTCGAATATCGTGATGCCTATCGCGAAGCCTACTGCTGTTGCCACGGGAGCCGACAACCACCCAATGGTTTCTACAACGGGGCTACCCAACTCTGCGGCTACAAGGAAAGCAGCTAGCCAAACAGAATAAGAAATGCCCGCACAAAGAAGCGAAACGGTCACTTTAATGAACACTTTCCAAAGGGTTCTGAGATCCATAGTGGGCTTCTCCCCTTGCCCAAACAGGCCAATCCCAATGAAAATCTCGATTCATTCCAAGCGTCGCTCAACTTGACGCCGAGAAAGCATAAACCTCCGCGAGCTCTGCCACTATCTGCGCCGCTGTCTGTGCCCTCAGCTCAATGGCCTGGGTCACTTCTGGCCCATCCAGGTACAGGATCGCTTCGGGGCAGCGAGTGGGGTCCACATAGCCCGTGATGCTCATCTCCGGGCAGCCGATAATATCAATGCCCCGTGCGACGGCCTCGGCAAAGTAGCGCGATGTGCTTTCCAGGTTCTGGGCAATCACACCCTTCTCGCAGTGCATTTGAATGAGACCGACTGTGAGGTTTTCCATTACCGACTTGGTGTCCCTGCATCAAAGTTAACGTAGCTCTGAGTTCAGAAAAGCGAAGGGCGCGGATCTGGTCGGGGGTGAACGCCATCTCAATGACCCCGGGAGATCCAGTAACAGCAAAACGCAGCGTGCCCGATAGTGCTGAGAGCGAGAATAGCATAGAAATCAGGATGCTCTTGGATGTTGATCTTGTGCTGGAAAGTCGCCATCCCGAGCCATCCGCCGGGGAAACCACCCAGTATGGCCAGGCAGTGTAGGACCTCCTCTGGCGTACGCACACTCTTTGTCCTGGACATGAGTTTGTCAAGCCCATACATGATGAAAGTAGTCGTACTCATGGCAGTCATCCACACGAGATAAGGAGGCCAAGCTGCAATGACATCAAAGAACAGATAGAAGATCACCACCAGTGCGAGGGCGATGGGACTAAAGACAATGTAATAGCACATCTGCAGCTATCCTCACCGTCAAGGCTGATTCTTCTCGTCGTCTGACCAACCAATCCACTTTGCCCTTTCGAGAGGGAAGCACACCTCGCCCCGAATTATATTCCAACGGCCCCGCTTGCACAAACGCCCAAGTCGTGAGCGTAACACGTTGGGGACAAGCGGAAATGGGGTGATTTCGCCGGGGCTGCTCTACACCTCCACATATTGGGCTTGCGCCGAAAATTCCATGTATGGGAGCTTGATTCCAGCGGCAAAATGGCGCTCGATTATGGTACCGCCTGCTCATCGAAAAAGGCCAGATAACGAACGCAGAAACCCTCCTCCTCGCTCATTCTTGTCCCCAGCGTGATAAGCTCGCGCTTCGCTGACTCCAATTTGAAGCCCCAGGCTACAGCACTGCCTCCACTGCTTGCACTAACTCACCGCAGCGCCAGCGCCAGCAGCAAACCGCTGCACCCAGCCAGCATCGCTGCTAGCCACAGGTCGGCCCGGCGCAACGGCAGCGACGTGGGCTGTCCCACATTCGGGTCGAAGGCCCGCACGGCCGCCGTGTTGACCACCTCATCTCCATAGCGCAGCGTGTTGGCCACGGTGGTGACCAGGAACAGACGTAGCGCAGTTCGGGGCCGCCGCATCCCGCCCCGCAGCCATAAAGTCTGCAAAGTCACCGTTGCCATCTCCTGCAGCGTCCCGAGGAGGTTCACCGCCAGGGCCGTGGCGAACCCCAGCCCCCGCAGCCCTACCCGGTCGAACACTGCTACAATGTCCGAGAGCGAAAGGGCAGAGATCCCCAAACTGAACGCCAGGGTCAGGGTGAAGGCCCGCCCGGCCATCTCCAGGCCGGCCGCCAGCCCCTCGCACGAGAGGCGGAATGGCCCTAACGCCGTGTCGGGTTCGCCGATCAGAAACGGCCCCAGCGCCGCCGCCGTCAGGACGAATATCCAGAAGCGGGGGCGGCAGAGTAGCCGCATCTCCCCACGGCTCCACACCAGGCCGAAGGCCAATTCTATCAGCACCAGGCTCACCAGCCACCAGCCCTCGACCAGGATGGTCGCCAGTGCTGCCCAGCCAGTGAACAGCAGATAGCCCCACGGGCTCAACGGTCTACTCACTTGCAACAGAGGTGTGCCGTCCCAGTCGGCGCACCACCGCGCCGCCCAATTCCCACGCGCCCCATCCACCGATCGCTCCCACAACCAGGCGCACCAGCAGCAAGACGGCCAGAATCAGCAGGGCAACCGAGGCATCCAGCCCTAGCGTCTGGCTGCCATCCTGTATCATTTTGGTGTAAACCTCGACGATGCCTTTGCCAAACAGCAGTCGCATCATAATGAACTTGTGAGGGAGGTTCCAACCCACGGCCAAAGCTCCGCCTACGGCGAAAGCCCAGCGGCGCGGTGTGCGGGCGATCCAGAGAACCGCCTCCATCAATGCGCCCTCAACGAGGATGGCTACCAGTGGCCCGACCTTGGCCCCGCCGGGGCTGAGCAACTTTAGGAGCGCCGTCACGACGCTGATAAAAAACACCGACCCCCGGTTGGGCACGAAGTGGCGGCCGGTCAGCGCCACCGCCACGCCCATTCCTCCCATCACCACACCGGTCAGAAATGTGTTTGCCTGGGGTGGGAAGATGAGGTGCAGGTAACTTCCCAGGACAACTTCGACCACGCCCCACAGCGCGCCGAACAGCCCGATGGTGATCCAACTACGCACAGTGTATGATGACATCCTTTATCTCCCTTCAGATTCATGGTTTGCGCCTTGCAGCTCGATCCGTCCTTCCTGCAGCATCAATACCCGGCTGGCATACCGCTCGACCAGCCGCTTGTCGTGTGTGATCAGGAGAACCGTTTGTCCTGCCCGGTTCAGGTCAGCCAAGAAATCCATCACCTGGATCAGGTGTGCCCAATCCTGCCCGACCGTTGGCTCGTCCAGGATCACGAGCGCTGGCTGCAGGCTCAGCGTGGCCGCCAACGCGGTGCGCTGCTGCTGCCCCACGCTGAGCGCCCGCGTGGATCGGTGGCGCAACGGTAGCAGGTCGGTCTGAACCAGTATTGCCTCCGTCTCCTCCCCCTGCTCCGTCCCCAGGTTGCGTGGGCCGAAGCAGACCTCCTCCTCCACCGTGTCGCACACCAACTGGTGGAGCGGGTTCTGCTGTAGGAGCCCCACGCGCCAGAGAGCCCCGTCGGCGTGCCAGACGACCCGGCCACGGCGAGGACGCAGGACACCAGCCAGCACGCGGGCCAGCGTGGTCTTGCCCGCTCCGTTCGGCCCTACCAGCGCCGCAAAGTCCCCCTGGTGCAGCGTGAGCGAGCAATCCTGGAGGATGAGACGGCCATTGTGACCGGCTGTGACCCCCTGGAGCGTAACCAATGGCTCGTTGGCCAGGGCGGGTGAGGGAGGATGAGCAGGCAGAGCAGGTTGTACCCGCGCCAGCGTCTCGGCGGGAGGGCCGTCGGCCGCCACGCGGCCATTTGCTAGCCACACCAGGCGGTCGGCATACGGCAAGAAGGGGACCAGCCGGTGCTCGATGACGACGAGCGTGACCTGGAAGTGGCAGTGTAGTCGCACCAATGCCTGCACGATTGACCGCACGCCCTCCGCATCCAGGTTGGCCGTGGGCTCGTCGAGGAGCAGGATGGTGGGGCGCATCGCCAAGGCGGAGGCAGTGGCTACGCGCTGTTGCTCACCGCCCGACAGGTGACGCACCGCCCGATACCGCAGATGGGCGCACCCTGCCGCCTGCAGAGCGTAGTCCACGCGCGCACCAACCTCCTCAGAGGAAAGGGCCAGGTTGCGGGGGCCAAAAGCAGCCTCCTCCTCCACCGTCCCGTTGAACAACTGCGTGGCCGGGTTCTGGAAGACCAGCCCCATCCGGGTGGCCAGTTGCGCCACACTGTGCCGCCGTGGGTCCAGCCCTGCAATCGAGACGTGGCCCCTCACCTCAGCGGGCATGGTCTGGGGGATCAATCCCATCAGCGCGTGGGCCAGTGTGCTCTTACCGCCGCCGGATGGCCCGCCGATGAGCACGAAGGAACCCGGAGCGATGGAGAGATCCACGCCCCTGAGGGCATGTGCTTCTGGATAACGGACGTCCAGCCCGTGAACCTCGATCACGGTCTCACCTCGACAGGAGCGTGATCCCATCCTGCCCATTCCTCCCGGCAGACCTGAAGCCAATCCAGGATCGCCTCGATCTGGCGGCGGCGGAAGTCGAAGACCAGCCGGTTGAGGTCGTGCGAGGAGCACCGGACTGCCTTTTGCTCCAGCCGCTCCACCCGCTCTCGGCAGGCAGCCTCCTGACCTGCGATCAGGTCTCCCACGCCTTCCAGGTCAAGTGCACGCAAGAAGTAGAGTTTGGCCGGGAATTCGACGCGCATTTCTCGCATGGTGGGGACGGGCCGCCGCAGCCAGTCCAGAAAACTCTGCTCTCCGGCAGGGGTGACGTGGTAGATCTTGCGGGGTGGGCGGCCCTCCTGAGGGATGAGATTGGACTCAACCCAACCGGACTGCTCGAGCCGCTTGAGCGCACCATAGATGTTGCTGATGCCCATATACCAAATCTCGCCCAACCCTTTCTCGATCTGTTGGTGCAAGTCGTACCCGTGCATTGGCCCCTGCGTCAGGAACCCCAGGAGCACTTGTTCCAGTGGCAACCGTCGCCTGTTGCTCATCACTTCCTCGCACTTTATTCACAAGATACATATTCACACGATGAATAGTATTATATCCACATCTGCCAGAAAGTCAAAATACTTGACACTGTGGGGAAGGCATGGTATCATATCATATAGTAGAATTGCATTCCACTAATCGGAACTTTTCCCTCGCCGAAGAGTATGAATACCTCTTCATCGGTTAAGACGGTTGACCGCCTGGTCAGCGTTTTGGATTGCTTCTCTCCGGAGCGGCCAACCTGGTCCCTGGCAGAACTCAGTGCGCACCTTGGGCTGCCCAGGAGCACGCTTCACCGTTTCCTCGCCAGTTTGGAATCCCACGGCATCCTGCGTCGTGACCCCGACGACAAGCGATGGCGTCTGGGTTATCGTCTCGTCACCTGGGGGGAGCTTGCCACCGAGAGCACGGGCCTGCGCCACGTTGCCAGGCTAATCATGCGCGATCTCGTGGCTGCTACAGGGGAAACCGTCATTCTGACGGTGTACCAGGGCCAAGAGGTCGTGTGTATCGAGAAGGTTGAGACCAGCCACTCAGTGCGCATGACGCTGGACGTGGGAATGCGCCGCCTCCCTCACGCAGGAGCCTCCTCCAAGATTCTGATGGCATATCTCCCTGAAGAGGAGATTCAGGCCATCATCCACGACAGGGGACTGCCAAAGTTGTGTACCAACACGATCACAGATCCAGAGGAGCTTGCAGCCGAGTTGGCCAGGATTCGAGAGCATGGGTGCGCGGAGAGCCGCGAGGAGACAGACCTAGGCGCTTGGGGGGTGGCCACGCCGATTCACGGGCGGAATGGTGACGTGGTGGCGGCTATTGGCATCGCAGGCCCCAGTTCGCGTTTCAGCGATGAACTGGTCCAGCAATATGTGGCGCTTTGTCGTGACGCTGCCCGGCGGATTTCGGCGCTGCTTGGCGCAGGAATCGAATCATAAAATGAGGAGCCGTCCTGAATTTGTGGGCGACTCTTTGTAGCGCTTGAATATACTTTAAGGAGGAAATTCAATGGTTGATTTCAAGGATAAGGACATTCTCGACGGGGCGCAGTTCACCCGCGAGGAACTAGAGCACATCTTGAACGTCGCGGTGGATATGCGCACGCAACTGGAGAAGGGGCACGCGCTGGACATCATGAAGGGATACGTCCTGGGGGCTCTCTTCTTCGAGCCCAGCACGCGCACGCGGTTGTCGTTCGAGACGGCGATGCACCGCCTGGGTGGGAGCGTGGTGGGGTTTGCCTCGGCCGGCACCTCCTCGTCCGCCAAAGGCGAGTCGCTGGCCGATACGATCCGCAACGTGGACCAGTACGTGGACGTGATCGCCATGCGCCACCCGCAGATCGGGTCGGCCAAGATTGCCGCCGAGGCCGCGGAATCCCCGGTGATCAACGGGGGCGACGGTGCAGGCCAGCATCCCACCCAGGCCCTGCTGGATTTGTTCACCATTCAGTCGGAGCGTGGGCAGGTGGACGGGAACACCATCGTCCTCTGCGGCGACCTCAAGTATGGCCGCACGGTGCACGCCGGCGTGGAGCTGTACAAGCACTATGACTGCAAGCTGATCTTTGTCGCGCCGGATGCGTTAAAGATGCCGCTGGAGATCACCGCGCGGTTGAGGGAGCAGGGCGTTGAGGTGGAGGAGACGACCGACCTGGAAGCGGCGCTGGCAGAGGCGAATGTCCTGTACATGACCCGCATTCAAAAAGAACGCTTTGAGGATCCTGCGGAGTACGAACGGCTCAAGAGCAGCTACGTCCTCACGCGCGAGATGGTCGAGCGGATCAACCCCGACCTGACGATCATGCATCCCCTGCCGCGTGTAAATGAAATCACCACCGACGTGGACGACCTGCCGGGCGCGGCCTACTTCCGCCAGGCGCGGAACGGCGTCTACACGCGAATGGCGCTGATTGCGTTGGTGACGGGGAGGATATAGGAAGCAGGAAACAGGAGGCATGAAGCAAGATGAATGCAAGCCCAACCCTCAAACGTTCTGATTACGAGGATTACCTCGTGTACCTGTGCTTTGGGGCCGGCCCTTACGACTTGTTGAAGTGTATCAACGGGGCCTACTCTGACTTTAGCCGCACTCTACACGGCCTGGGCAAACTAGCGCCCGAGGATAAAGAATCGCTCCGTAAGCAAGCAGGCAGCGAGCTAATGCAACGTTTCTCCAACTTGAAAGGCGACCTTGCGAGCACGACGAATGAAGCAGCGTTCGACGAGTGGCACGAAGCCACTTACCAACAACTATCCACCATCTATAGCAAGCACGGACACCATCTCTACGTTGGACAGGCACAAAAGTGGATCAACATGACCTTCAAATACCTCTTTACCTTGAGCAAGTTAGGCAAGTGTCGGCACTCGGGTTTCGGAAAAGTGTATCCATTTTGCCATGCGCCGCTTGACAGGTCTCTCATTGACCGCCTCAATAAGGAGTATAATATTCCCTGGCCTAATCAGTGTACTTGGAGCCGCCTTGATAACTACAATCACTATCTCTGCTACCAACAGCAGATACGGCGGCGCTTTACACTTGTTCCGTTGGATATGGAGTTCAAGCTGTGGTTGGGGAAAGATGTTGACACTGTGGATGCAACGTAGTACAACTTGGGCGAGCACATGACTGGCGAATTGCTTTCGTGGAGAAGGGAGTTATGGCACAACAAAAGTTCAACACATTGGGAAAAGTAACCCCCCGCAAAGACGGCGTTGCCAAGGTCACGGGGCGGGAGCGGTACTCTGTTGACATCAGTTTGCCGCAGATGTTGCACGGGCGTATTCTTTCTAGTCCCTACGCCCACGCCCGCGTCGAGAGCATTGACGTGAGCGAGGCCGAGGCGATGGGAGTGGTGTGTATCACTTTCGACGACATCCCCCACGTGCGCTACAACGAGCGCATCATCACTATCCCCAAGGTCTTGCACAAAGATCATTACGTCCTGGCCGACAAGGTGCGGCGCATGGGGGAGGCGGTCGCCGCTGTGGCGGCGGAGACGGAGGCATTGGCCGAAAAGGCGCTGCGCGCTATCAAGGTCGAGTACGAGGTCTTGCCTGTGGTTACAGACCCCGTCGAGGCGATGAAGCCGGGTGCCGAGCCGGTCTACGACAATGTGCTCTGGGGCGAGAAGGAGGAAAAGATCGAGAACAACGTCGCCTGCGCCCGCGATATCGAGGAAGGGGACGTGGACCAAGCCTTCGCCGAGGCGAACGTGACCGTCGCAGGCACGTTCAAGACGACCAAGATTTATCACGCGCAGATGGAACCCAAGTCAGTGGTGTGCCGTCCGGAGCCCGACGGCGGCCTCACTGTCTGGCCCACCACGCAATCCATCCACAACGTGCGGATTCTGTTGGGGCAGCTCTTTGACATCCCGCTGAGCAAGGTCAACGTCAAGCGCGTGCCCATCGGGGGAACCTTTGGATCGAGCATCCAGATGAACCCGCCGATTCCCATCTGCGCGGCGCTGGCGCTCAAGGCCAACCGCCCGGTCAAGCTGACGCTGACGCGGGAAGAGGACGCGCACGATCACACCCGCTACGGCGTCCAGATCAAACTAAAGCTGGCCGCCAAGCGGGATGGCACGCTCACCGGCGCAGAGATGGAGATGATCGCCGACATCGGCGCGCACAACATCCAGGCATATTCCTTCCTGGGGGTGTGCGCCGGCTGGCTGGTCTCGCTCTACAAAATTCCCAGCGTCCGCTACCGTGGCACTGCGGTCTACACCAACAAGGCGATCTCTTGCGCGATGCAGGGATTTGGCAACCCGCAGGTCACGTTTGCGACCGAGTCGCTGATGGACGAACTGGCCGAGAAGCTGGATATGGACCCGATCGAGTTGCGGCTCAAGAACTATGTCGGCCTGGGGGATACGTTCTGGGGGCAGGGGCCGCTGGTGCGCTCGATCGTGCAGAGCGACGGTGTGCCCGAGTTGCTGCACCGGGGAGCCGAGATCATCGGTTGGGAGAACCGGCAGCCCCCCCCCAGCCCCCCCCATTTTTGGGGGGGAGAGCGGTATCGGCGAGGCATTGGGGTAGGACGCGGTTTCCATACTTCCAGCGCCGGCGCTCCTCAGCCTGGGGACGTGATTGACTTCTCCGGCGCGATGGTCAAGGTCAACATTGACGGCTCGGTGGACGTCATCACAGCCCTGATGGATCACGGCGGGGGCACGCTGGAGGCGCTGGCGAAGCTGGCAGCCGAGGCGCTGTGCGTGCCATTGGAGAAAGTGAACCTGGCTCCGGGCGAGACGTGCTCAACGGTCTACGATTGCGTCACGCACGCCACGCGAGGGGTCTACGCCGGCGGCGGCGCTGCCGCGAAGGCGGCGCAGACGGTGCGGCGTGAGGTGCTGGAGACGGCGGCGCGTTACCTGAACGTGATGCCAGAGGCACTGACGATGGCGCTCGACGAGGAACTGGGGCAAAGTGTGATTTACGCTGCGGCGATCCCCGACCGGCGGATGACTCTCTCCGAACTCGCCACCCGCTGCTGGACCGAGAGCTGGAAGACCATCGCTGCGGTGGAGAGCTACCGTCCGGTCCACTGCCCGCCGGCCTACGTCTCTGTGTTCCTGGAGGTGGAGGTGGACACGTGGACTGGGCAGGTGCGCACGCTGCGGGCAGCGATGGGCAGCGACTGCGGCACCGTCATCAACCCAGATATGGCAGCCGGTCAGCTTGGGGGCGGGCTGTTGAAAGGCATGGGTTATGCGTTGTACGAAAGCAACGAGTGGGATGCCGAAGGCCAACTCACGTCCGGCGGGTATTGGATTGACGCCAAGACGCCGGCCATCCACGAGAGCCTCCGCGTCGAGGAACTGAGCGTCCATTTCGCGGATACGTATGAGCCTAGCGGACCCTTTGGCGCCAAGGGCATCGGCGAGGCGGCCACCAATCCGGTGGCGGCGGCCTACGCCAACGCGATTTACAACGCCATTGGCGTGCGCTTCTACGAGTTGCCGATCACGCCAGAGAAAATTCTGTCGGCCTTGAGAGAAGGGGAACAGTCCAAATGAGCGAGGAAGTGATTCACGAGCATCCAATGACGAATTCGCACGTTCTCGTGCAGGAGTTTGATTACCTGGAACCCGGGTCGCTGGAGGAGGCGATCTTGCTGCTGAGCAAGTACGGCGACCGGGCACAGGTAATGGCGGGCGGCACCAACATGCTCGTCTGGATGAAGATGGAGCAAAAGTCGCCAGAGTATGTGATCAACATCGGCAAGCTCCCCGGACTGGAGGGGGTCGCGTTCCGGGATGGCCGGTTGGACATCGGCGCACTGACCAAGATTCGCGCCGTGCGTAATGCGCCGGAGATTCAGACTGACTACACGGCGCTGGCGGATGCGTGTGCGGCGTTTGGTTCCACGCAGATTCAGTTGGTGGGCACCATCGGAGGGAATCTGTGCAACGGCTCGCCCGCATCCGACACGGTGCCGCCGCTGGTGGCGTTTGACGCGCAACTGGCGCTCGCTGGCCCTGATGGCGAGCGGATGGTGTCTGTGGAAGAGTTCCTGGTGAGGCCGGGCAAGGTGGCTTTGCAGAAAGGCGAACTGCTCACCTCGGTTCAACTCCAGCGTCCGCAGCCGGGAACGGGTAGCGCATTCGTCAAGGTGTCGCGGGTAGCGGCGGACCTGGCGAAGGTGAGCGTGGCAGCGGTGCTGGTGCGGGAAGGCGATCTCATCGCCGACTGTCGGCTGGCCTTTGGATCGGTTGGGTCTACGGTCTTGCGCGCCAGAGAAGCCGAGGCGATGCTGATCGGCAAGACCTCTAGTTCCGAGTTGGCGCTGGAGGCGGGGAGGGCGGCTTCGGAGGAGATCACGCCCATTGACGACGTGCGCTCTACCGCCTGGTATCGGCGAGAGGTGGTCAAGGCGATCACTCACGATGTGTTGCAAGTGGCCTGGGAGCGGGCGGGAGAGCAGAGGGGCAGAGGGACGGAGGAGACAAGGAAACAGGGAGACAAGGAGACAAGGAGACAAGGGGAAATACGCAATACGCGATACGCAACACGTGGCACGGAGCATGAAATCCAACTGACCGTAAACGGCGTCCAGCGTCGACTCAAGGTGAAGCCGAATGAGTTGTTGTTGAACGTGCTGCGCGAGCGACTGGAGCTGACCGGCTCCAAGTATGGCTGTGGCATCGGCGAGTGTGGGGCATGCACGGTTCAACTGGACGGCCAACCTGCGCTCTCGTGCCTGGTGCTGGCGATTGCGGCCGACGGGAGCGAGGTGCTGACCGTCGAGGGATTGCAGGGGTCGGACGGCGAGTTGGACCCGCTGCAGGAGGCGTTCATCGAGCACAATGCATTTCAGTGCGGGTACTGCACGCCGGGGATGTTGATGATGACCAAGAATCTACTGAGCGAGAATCCGTCGCCCACGGAGGACGAGATACGGGATCACTTGAAAGGGAATCGCTGCCGGTGCACCGGGTACACGAGCATCGTGCGCGCGGTGATGAGTTGTGCCGATCCGCAGGCGGCCGAAAAATAAACCTGTGGGTGCGGATTCCATTCCGCACAAGTCCGCGCTATGGAAAGCGCGACTGCTTCATCAGAAGGGAGGCATAAATGCTACCGGAATTCAATTTGCTGATGCCAAAGACACTGCCGGAGGCCCTTGAGATGCTGGCCGATGGTGCGCCCGACGTCATGCCGCTGGCCGGGGGTACGAACCTGATCCCGGATATGCGTGGCGGTTACCACAGTCCCGGCGTGGTGGTGAACATAGCGGGATTGGAAGAACTGCACGGCATTCGGCAGGAAGACGGACACATAGTCATAGGCGGTGGGGTGACCATCGCCGAGCTGCTGGATGATCCTCTGATCGCTCAGCATGCGCCCGTCTTGAAGGAGGCCGCCGCTGCGTTCGGAAACGCGCTGATCCGCAACCGGGCCACCGTAGGGGGGAACCTGGTGGATGCCGCGCCGTGTGCGGATACGGTCCCGCCGCTACTCGCGCTGAATGCCGAGGTCGAGTTGGTGAGCAAGGAGGGCGCCCGTCGCGTGCCACTGGAGGAGTTCATTGTCGGCGCGCGCCAGACGCTTCGCCAGCCGCAAGAGTTGCTGGTGGCGATTCGCTGGCCGGTGCCGCCGCCCCATAGCGCCGGAGCCTTCCGCAAACTGGGGCTGCGCAAGGCCGCTTGCATGGCCAAGGTGGACGTCGCTGTGGTGGTGGAAGGCGACGCGGGCGGGCGCTGCCGGCAGGCGCGCATTGCCATGGGTGCCGTGGCTCCCCGACACTTTCGTGCGCACGCCGCCGAGGATCTGCTACGCGACCAGCCGCTGACGCCCGAAACAATCGCCGAGGCCGCCCGCCTGGCCGCTGAGGCGTCGCGTCCCCGGTCCGGATCCGAGTATAAACTGCAGGTGGTGGAGGGGCTTGTGCGCCGTCTGCTGACCAGGGCCGCTGGTAGTATCTGCGAGTAGGAGGGAAACGATGCAACCGAGAATCGTAACACTCAACGTCAACGGACGGAGACATCAGGCCGCGCTGAATCCCAACGTGACCCTGCTGTATGCCCTGCGAGACCTGGGCTATACCGACGTCAAGAACGGCTGTGAGATAGGGGAATGTGGCGCGTGCGCCGTGCTATTGAACGGTCAGCCGGTCAACAGTTGTATGGTACTGGCGTGGCAGGTGGATGGGGCGGAGATCATCACCAATTCTGGCCTGGGGATGATGGACAACCCCCACCCATTGCAGGAAGCCTTTGCCGATACCGGCGCCGTGCAGTGTGGCTTTTGCACATCGGGGATGATCATATCGGCCAAGGCGCTGCTGGATCGAAATCCGCATCCTACCGAGAGGGAGATCCGCGAGGCCCTCTCGGGCAATTTGTGCCGCTGTACTGGCTACGGACAGATCGTCGAGGCGATCCAGATGGCGGCAAAAGCAATGAACAATGGATCAATGAGCAATGAACAACCGGGAGGTGGGCGATGAAGTACACGGCTAAACCATTACCTCCTGTAGAACTGCCTGAACTGCGCCAGGTGGGCCAGCCACTGCGCCGGGTAGACGCGCTGGGCAAGGCCGTAGGCGCTACTATCTACGGTGCCGACTTTTCGATGCCACACATGCTCCACGCCAAGGTGTTTCGCAGCACTGAGCCTTCGGCGCGCATCAAGCGGCTGGACGTGAGCTGCGCGAAGGCATTGCCGGGCGTGGTCTGCGTGTTGACGTCCGAGGATGCGCCGAACGCCAAACTGACCACGGATATGCCCGGCCAGACCGGGAGAGCGGCGCGCGCCGGTTCGGACGCGCCGGTGCTGGCCGGAGACAAGGTGCGCTTCGTGGGTGAGCCTATCGCGTTGGTGGCGGCGGAGACGCAGGCTTTAGCGGAGCGCGCGCTGGAGTTGATCGAGATTGAGTACGAGCCGCTGCCGGGCGTATTTGACCCCGTGGAGGCGATAAAGCCTGGCGCCCCCGTGATTTTCGAGCCGGATAACGTCGTGGCCCGTTGGAAGATCCGCAAGGGCAACGTGGAAGCGGGCTTTGCCGCGGCCGATATGATCGTGGAGAACACGTTCCGCATGCCCTTTGTCGAACACGTCTACCTCGAGCTAGAGTCCGGCGTGGCCTGGGTGGACGAACAGGGCGTGATCAACATCCGCGCCGGCACCCAGGTGATAGAGCACTTTCGCAACATCGCCAGGGCGGTGGGTGTCCCACAGAACAAGATCCGCGTGCGGGGCACGCTGGTCGGCGGCGGCTTTGGGGGCAAAGAGGACATCACGGTCGAGATCTTCCTGGCGTTGCTGGCCAAGCACACGCACCGTCCCGTGAAATTGGTGTACACGCGCGAGGAATCTTTCATCGCTCAATCCAAGCGCCATCCCTTTATCATCACCCATCGCACCGGCGTCAAGAAAAGCGGCCGCATCACCGCCGCCGAAATCGAGATGATCGCCGATTCTGGGGCCTACCCCTACCTAAGCCCCTACGTGCTACTCTACGCCACGATCATGGCGAGCGGCCCCTACCGGATAGATAACCTCCGCGTGGACAGCGTAGTGGCCGCCACCAACCAGCCCTTCACCAGCGCCTTCCGGGGCTTTGGTGGTCCTCAGGCCGCTGTGGCCTATGAGCAGCAGATGGACGAGATCGCCAAGGCGCTCGATCTGGATCCGCTGGAAGTGCGGCGCGTCAACTATATCAAGACGGGAGAGCGGAACGGTACCGGGCAGGTCATCACGAGCGCTACCTGGCTGGAGGAATCGGCCACGCGGGCGCTGGAGGCGCTGGGCGAAAAGACGCCCAATCACGGTTCGGTCAAGGTGGGATGGGGCTTTGCCTCCTACTTCCAGAGCTATGGCCGCATCACCTGGTTCCACGACACCTCCCGCGCCTGGGTCGGCGTCGAGATGGATGGCACTGTGGTGATTCGTTGCGGCGCGCCCGACATCGGGGCTGGGCAGATCAACAGCTTGTGCCAGATCGCTGCCGAGATATTGGGAGTGGGGCTGAAGGACGTGACGATCTATAGCACCGACTCGGCAGTGACGCCGCTGGCAGGCACCTCGACTGCCACCCGCCAGCTCTACATGTCGGGCAGCGCCGTCTTCCAGGCCGCGAGCACTGTGCGC
>CAZMOT010000038.1:0-2498 GCA_964568065.1 uncultured Anaerolineales bacterium | reverse complement strand
GTCCAAGCACTTTGAGGAAGAACCGGAAAACTTGGATATAGCGGACGGAATGGTGTTTGTCAAGGAGTCGGCGAATCAGCGAACTAGCGAATCGGCGAACCGGCGAATCGGTGAACAGGCATCGCAGACTCGCTCTTTCGCTGATTCGCTTCCGTTGAAGAAACTGGTCGCGATGTGTGCTGCCGAGGGCTTGCCGCTTTCCAACCTGGCCCTATTTACGGCTCCCTTCACCGATGGCATTGACCCGGAGACTGGTCAGGGGGACGTTTTCCCCGATTTTACCTTCGGTACGCAGGCGGTCGAGGTTGCAGTAGACACAGAGACGGGCGAGGTCACGGTGCTCAAGAGCGTCGCCTGCCACGACATTGGCCGGGCCATCAACCCTGCCGCCGTCGTCGGACAGATCGCGGGTGGCAGTCACCAGGGACTGGGCTACGCTCTGACGGAGGAATATGTGATGGAGAGCGGCGTGACCAAAACACCGTCGCTGGCCGAGTACCTGATTTCCACGTCGCTTGATTTTCCCACCACCAAGGTAATCATCCTGGAATCGGGGTCGGGCTTGGGGCCGTTCGGCGCCAAGGGTATCGGCGAGCCTGCGCTGACGCCGGCTGCCCCGGCGGTCGCCAACGCCGTCGCCGATGCTATTGGTGTGCGTATCCACGAATTGCCGTTTACGCCGAAGAGGGTGCTGGCGGCGCTGGATAGGATTAGAGATTAGAGATTGGAGATCGGTGAGTCTGAAGACGGCACTGGGAGTGAGACCTGGCGAGTTGGTTGCCCTCGTCGGCGCGGGTGGCAAGACTACGACCGCCTGGCGGCTGCTGTGCCTGCTCGTTGCCTCCGGCGAGCGCACTGTCTTCACTACGACCACGCGCATATTCCAGCCAAGGGATGTCCCACTGATCCTCGCTCCCAACCCGGACCCGGCGGAAATTGTTCGGGGGCTGGCGGAGTCGCTGGCCCTGGTATTGGCTGCCGCGCGGGGGGAGAGAGTGGATCCTGGGCGGGCCGCCCATAGCGCCTACTCCGCTTACCCTGTTAAACTGGTGGGGCTGGAGCCAGGGGTGCTGAGTGACCTGGCGCGGCGACTGCCGGAGGTGACCTGGCTGGTGGAGGCGGACGGGGCGAAGGGGCGGCTGCTGAAGGCACCGGCGGAGTACGAGCCGGTGATACCGGTCGGGGCCGACCGCGTCGTCATCGTCGCCGGACTGGAGGCGATTGATAAGCCGCTGGACGAGCGCACAGTGCATCGCCCCGAAATCGCAGCACGCCTCCTCCGTGTCCCCCTGGGTACGGTTATCACCCAGGACCTATTCGCTAACCTGATCGGTCACGCTTCCGGGGGCCTCAAAGGGATTCCCTCCCACGCCGAGGCCGTCACCCTGCTCACCCAATGGGATGGCCGACCCCACACCCACGCCGACACCGTCGCGCGACAGCTCTTGTCAGATCGGCGCATCAGCCGTGTTGTCCTGGCTGATTTCCTTGCTCCTGACCCCGTGCTGGAGGTGTGGGCTGGTGTTCAGGGCCAAATGAATCAAGATGTTGGACATGGATGAACACGGACAAAAGATGTATGAGAAATCCGTGTTAGTCCGTGTCCCATTTCTCTCGTCGGTTTGAAGTGAAGCTTTGCTAGATTGAAGGGAACAAGATGATTGAAGAGACAGAACGAGTATATGAAGCGGCCTTGGAGGCCATCCGCCAGGGAGAGTCGGCGGCAATGGCTACCGTGGTCGAAGCGCGTGGCTCGACGCCCAGGGGCACTTCTTCCAAGATGCTGATCTATGCCGACGGGCGGACGGTGGGCACCGTCGGCGGGGGTGGGGTGGAAGCGCGCGTGATCGAAGAGGCGCAGGCCGCCATTGCCGAGGGACAGTCTCGCGAGTTGGATTACAGCCTGGTGGACGAGGAGCGTGGCGATCCAGGTATCTGTGGAGGGAGCATGCGCATCTTTGTCGAGGTGCTCACGCCCCGGCCCACGCTCTTGATCATCGGCGGTGGGCACATCGGACAGGCGGTGGCGGAACTGGCGGCCTTCCTGGGCTACCGCATCGCCGTGATGGACGACCGGCCGGAGATGGTCACCCCCGAGCGGTTCCCATGGGCCGAGATGCGGTTGACGGGCGACACGGTCCAGCAGGTTGTGGATTTCCCGCTCACCGAGCACGCCTACGTGGTGATGGTCACCCCTCACCACACGCTGGACGAAAAGGTCCTGGCGGTGTTGGCCGACCGTTCCAGGGCCTACGTAGGGCTCATCGGTAGCCGCCGGCGTACCGCTCACACTTTCGAGCGGGCACGGAGAGCAGGAGTTCCCGAGGACCTGCTTGAGCAGATCCATACCCCCATCGGCCTGGATATCGGGGCAGAGACCCCCCGAGAGATCGCCGTCAGCATCGTGGCCGAGATCATCGCCGTGCAGCGGGGGTGCGCGTGAGATTAGGAGACGTGCAACCCGAAGCCTCGCTCCGCGTGGTGGTGAAGGGAGGGGG
>CAZMOT010000037.1:0-26553 GCA_964568065.1 uncultured Anaerolineales bacterium | reverse complement strand
GGCCCACACGCTGCGGGGGGAGGGCACCACCCGTGACCTGTGGCCCTACCTGCTGGGATTGGCGGCGCTCTTGTTGCCTTTCGATGTGGGCGTGCGACGGCTGGCGCTGGGCCGGCGCGATCTGGCTCGGGCGCGGGCCTGGGTGGTGGAGCGACTACCCCACCGCCGTCCCCGTCCCGCTGTCGAGGTTCCCTCGCCCGTGGGCCGTCTCTTCCAGGCCAAGTCCCGCGCCGAGGAGCGCAGGCCGGCGGCGGGTGCGGGTGTTCCAGAGATGCCGCCGCCTCCGCCTCCCGAACGCCCCCCTGCGCCACCACCAACAGCTCCCTCTCCCGTTTCACGGGGGAAGCCTGCCCTGCCACCGCGAGTACTCGTGGCGGTGAGCTTGCCGAAGGGGGCCGGGGAGGGGGCCGCCGTCGAGAGGGAGACGCTGGCCGGGCGGCTGCTGAAAAAGAAGCGGGAGCGCGAGGAGGGTGAATAGAGGGGGTGCGCTCGGTCTGAGCTGGGCTACGAGCAGCAGTGAGCTGTTATTAGAATGTAATTGACTGCGCGGCCAATAAGAGATAGGCACGCTGCGCAGTTGCGATGTGGTGCGGATGGTGCTATCCTGGTCCCTGACGAGGCCTGATTTTCGATCAGGCCTGATCTTCGATCAGGGACGGGAACGCGCCGGGGGCACGGAGCGTTCAGGTGAGCCGTTTTCCGAAGGTGATTTTGGTCACAATGGCACCGGCTTTGTTCATAAAGGCAATGCCGTGTTTGCTTCCACTCCAATCAATTCCGGTGTATACTTGCATTTGAACCTCCTTGCGTATGCAGGGAGTCTTCCACCGGCGGACGCAGAGCCTGCCATGTCCCTTCGCTTCGAGTCGAACAAGTCCAGCTCCCACTCGGGACGGTACGGTCCACAGTGTCAACAGGGAAGACGGCCCTGCGCGAAGAGCACATTGTATACGTGGTAGCAGATGGAGAAATAGTAAAGTAGGATGAGTAAATGAGTAGATGGGCAGTGAGGTCATCTCAGGCACTCATTCCCCATCTACTTTCCCACGGAGGATCACCTTGCTCAGCTTTCTTCAAGTTCTAGGTGGCATGGCCCTTTTCCTGTTTGGCGTGCGCATGCTCAGCACGGGTATGGAAAAACTGGCCGGCAATCGGATCCAGGAATGGTTGGATCGTATGACCAGCCATCCTCTCAAGGGGGCTATCTTTGGCGCTGGCGCGACGGCTCTGATCCAGAGCAGCAGCCTGTTGATGGTCACCATGATTGGATTGATCAACGCCAATCTCATGACGCTCGAACAGGCGGTCGGTGTGATGATGGGCCAGGAGATCGGCACGACGCTCACCGCCCAGATTGTCGCTTTCAAGATTGGAGACCTATGTCTTCTTTGCATTGCGATAGGATTCATCTTGATCGAGTTCGCCCCGCATCGTGGCTGGCGAAAATATGGGGAGATCATCCTGGGATTCGGTATTCTGTTCCTGGGGATGGATCTGATGTCCGGAGCCCTGAGGGTTTTGGCCGAAATGCCTGTGGTGGCAGAGTGGCTGGCCTCCATGGGACAGCACCTTGCGGCAGGTGTTTTGGCAGGCACGATCGCCACCGCCGTCGTCCAGAGCAGTTCAGCGATAACCGGTTTGGTCGTGGCGATGGGAATCAGCGGGGCCATCACGCTTCCTGGGGCTATCGCCTTACTCTTGGGTGCGAACATCGGCACCTGCATTACAGGGCTTATCGCCTCTCTCCGTCTCTCCAGAGCTGCCCGGCGAGCGTCCATCGCCCAAATTCTCATCAACGTCGCTGGCGTCATCCTTTTCCTGCCCTTTATTTCTCTCTTCACCATAGTTGTGAGCCGTACTTCACCCAGCCTTCCTCGACAGATTGCCAATGCTCACACTATCTTTAACGTCGCCGTGAGCGCCGCCCTCTTCCCCTTCGTGAAGCAGATCACGCGAGTAGCCGAGTTGCTGGTGCCGAAAAGGGCGGAGGAGGAAAAGCCAAAGCTCACGGCGTATATTGACGAGAGACAGTATCGCCTTCCGCCCATCGCTTTGACCGAGGCTGTCAGGGAGTTGAACCGAATCGGCGAGATAACGGCTGCCATGATTGATCGCGGTCGCCTGGCATTGGTAGAGAATGATCTGGACGCCGCCCAGTGGGTACTGGAACAGGAGGATGAGTTCGTAGATCCTGTGTGTGTGGTCCTCGAGGATTTCGTCAACACATTGATGGAAGGGAATCTCAGCATTGCTCAGCAAAGGCGCTGTTTCCAACTGAAGAACTTGATCACCGACATCGAGAGAGTAGGCGACTTGACGGAGAACCTCGCCCAGGCCGCACAGAGGAAAGTCGCTCACGATGTGAGATTCAGTCCTCAAGCAACGGAAGAGCTGAACCGGCTTTGCCAGCACGCGTACCACACCTACACGTACGCGCTGCAGGCTTTCCGAGAGAGTGATCAAATCCTGGCGCGGCGGGCCTGCCTTCTGGAAGATGAGTTGGATGCATTGTACCTGGAAGCACGTCAGGGACACATTGATCGTCTGAACGCAGGGGTATGCCAGCCAGAAGCGGACGTCATCTTTGTCGAGGCGCTGCGCAACCTCGAGCGCATCGGTGATCACGCCGACAATTTGGGCATCAGTGTGATGCGGCCCTGAAACCAAGAGTAGATGAGTAAGTGAGTAAACGAGTAGTAGATGAGGCAGTCCTGTGACGGACCAACGGCTTGGCTTTCAGGATCTCAAATGCTGGCAATTGGCCCGGCGGCTGATGATTGAGGTCCACAAGGTCGCCGCGCAACTGCCCCTGATCGAGCGCTACGACCTGGCCCAGGAGACCCATCGTACCCTCACTCCCTCATTTACCCGTTCCTCATTTACTCATCTACTCATTTACTTTCGACAGGAGACATACAATGAACCTTCCCAATTTCCTTCCCATCGCCCGCGGCGACGAGCCCGCCGATCTGGTGCTGCGCAACGGGCGTGTGATCAACGTCTTCACCGGCGAGATCGTCGAGGCCGACGTTGCCATCGCCGGTGACACCATCGTCGGAGTGGGATCCGGCTACGAGGCCAAGGAGGAGACAGACCTGGGCGGCCGCTACGTCTGCCCCGGTCTGATTGACGCCCACGTCCACATCGAGTCCTCGATGGTCACCCCGCCCCAGTTTGCCCGCGCCGTCGTGCCGCGCGGCACCACGACCGTCGTCGCTGACCCCCACGAGATCGCCAACGTCGCCGGAGCCGACGGTATCCGCTACATGCTGGCCGCCTCCGAGGGGCTGCCGCTCACCGTCTACGTCAATCTCCCCTCCTGCGTCCCGGCCACGCACATGGGCACCGCCGGTGCGGAACTGACCGCCGACGATCTGGTTGCCCTGGCCGACTTACCTCGCGTCATCGGACTGGCCGAGTTTATGAACGTGCCGGGGGCGGTGTTGGGGTTGCCTGGCGCGTTGGAGAAACTCGTCGCATTCCAGGGCCGTGTGATTGACGGCCACGCCCCCGGCGTGAGCGGCAAGTGGCTCCAGGCCTATGTCGGCGCCGGCCCCGGCTCCGACCACGAGTGCACCACCGCCGACGAGATGCTGGAGAAACTCCGGCTGGGGATGTACGTCTTCATCCGCGAGGCTACCGCCGCCAGGAACCTGCGCGCGCTGCTGCCCGCCGTCACGCTGCATAACAGCCGTCGGTGCGCCTTCTGCACCGACGACCGCCACCCGGCAGACCTCCTCGACGAGGGCCACCTGGATCACCTGATCCGTCTGGCCGTCGCCGAGGGGCTCGACCCCATCACCGCCATCCAGATGGCCACGCTGAACGGTGCCGAGTGGTTCCGCTTGCGCGACCGGGGAGCGGTTGCACCAGGCAAGCGGGCCGATTTGATCGTTTTCTCCAACCTGAAGGATTTCCACGCCGAGATGGTATTCTCCGGCGGGGTGTTGGTGACGCAAGATAGAACCCTCACCAGCGACTGGCCCATCCCCGCCGTAGACGACTCCCACGTGCGCGACACCGTGCACGTGAGGTGGGATCGGCTCAGCCTCGCTATCCCGGCCCCCCCTCAGTCCCCCCCAACCTTGGGGGGGAAGGCCGCTGACGGGGAGCGTGTGCGCGTCATCGGCGTCATCCCCGACCAGGTCGTCACCGAGCATCTGATCGAACCGGCAAAGGTGGTGGGCGGGATGGCAGTGGCCGACCTGGAGCGAGACCTGCTCAAGATGGCAGTGATCGAGCGACACAGGGGGACGGGCAACGTGGGCCTGGGATTCGTGCGCGGGCTGGGGCTCAAGCGCGGCGCGCTGGCCGGGAGCGTGGGCCACGACGCGCACAATCTCACCGTCGCCGGCTGTGACGACGTCTCAATGATGACCGCCGCTCGCGCCGTGGGCGACCTCGGCGGTGGGCTGGTCGCCGCCGATGGGGAGGAAGTGCTGGCCTCCGTCCCGCTGCTCATCGCCGGCCTGATGTCCGACCAGCCGGTGGAGACCGTCCGCCAACAGATGGACCGGCTTGGGGAGGTCGCCAAGAGGCTCGGCTCCTCCCTGCACGATCCCTTTATGACGCTGGGCTTCCTGGCGCTGGAGGTCATCCCGGCCCTCAAACTGACCGACCAGGGGCTGGTGGACGTGGAAAAGTTTGACTTTGTGCCGCTGTGGGTGGAATAGGAGTGAAGGACAGCCCTGGTAGACCAACTGATCTGCGCGCCCAACGCCAGCGCGAGCAGCGGCGGCTCTTCTGGATCGTCGCTGCCTTCCTGGTCGTCGTCGGCTCCATCACCATCGCGCTGGTTTATGGCCCCCAGGCCGCCGTGCTGGGCCTGGGGTGCTTGCTGGCGGGCGCGGGTGTCCTGGGCCTGCTGTGGCTGATCTTATTTCTCATCGAACGCTTGGCAAAGTAGCATCAGCAGCAAGTATCGAGCATCCAGTATCCAGCACAAGGAGCATCAGATGAAACGTGACGAACTGATCGCCTACCTCGACAACTACCTGCGCGTCAAGGAGATCGAGGACTCCTCGCAGAACGGCCTCCAGATCGAGGGGCCAGAGGAGGTGGCCCGCGTCGCCTTCGCCGTGGACGGTTGCCAGGCCGCCTTCGAGCAGGCTGTCGCCGCTGGGGCGCAACTGCTCATCGTCCACCACGGCCTTTTCTGGGACAAGCCTCTCCGGCTGGTCGGCCCCCTCTTCCGGCGGGTGCGGACGCTGATTGACGGCCGCTGTGGCCTGTATGCCTCCCATCTGCCGCTGGACTTTCACTCCGAGGTGGGCAATAATGCCGAACTGGCCCGCCTGTTGGAACTGAAGGACACCCGCGCCTTCGGCGAGTATCACGGCAGCAAGCTCGGCATTGGCGGCGTGCTCGATCCGCCGCTCCCGCTGGACACGCTGACCGAACGGTTGGCGCAGGCCACCGGCGAGTCTCCCGTGCGCGTCCTGGCCCACGGGCTGGAGGAGGCGTCGCAGGTGGGATGCATCTCTGGCGGAGCGGCCTTCCTGATGGACCAGGTCGCCGACGCTGGCTTTGACACCTTCGTCACCGGCGAGACCAGCCATACGTTTTTCCACCAGGCCGCCGAATGGGGTCTCAACGTCATCTACGGCGGCCACTATGCCACCGAGACATTGGGCGTGAAGGCGCTGGCCCGCCATCTGGCGGAGAAGTTTGACCTGGAGACAACCTTCCTGGACATCCCCACCGGGGTGTAACTGGTTGCCAAAGCACGGGAGCTGTCAAGTCAAATGATAATGTTACCAAAGTGGCCGCGATGGGTGATCAAGTCTCAGTAGATCCAAAATGCCTGGTCGTTATCCCTGGGGTACCACACCCTGACAAATATATTATACGAGGAGGGAAACTATGCGTACACTACTGCGTGTCTTACTGGTACTGCTGGTCATCGTGTTGGTGGTGGGGCTGATCGGCTTCGGCTACGGCTTCTTCACCGTGCGCCGTCCCTGGCCCAGGACTGATGGGACGATCCAGGTGGACGGCCTGGAGGCTCTTGTAACCATCATCCGTGATAGTTGGGGTATCCCCCACATCTACGCCTCCAACTCCCACGACCTGTTCTTTGCCCAGGGGTACGTCCACGCCCAGGACCGCTTCTGGCAGATGGAATTCTGGCGGCGGCAGGGCTCCGGGCGGCTTTCGGAGATCCTGGGAGAATCCACTTTGGAGATAGACCGCTTCCTCCGCACCGTCGGCTGGCACCGCACCGCTGCCGAGGAGCTGGAACGGATGGACGAGGAGGAGCTGGCGGTGCTGGAGGCCTACGCCGAGGGGGTCAATGCCTACATCTCCACCCATCGGGGGCGCCTGGGACTAGAGTTCACCATGCTGGGGCTCACCGGCGTAAAGTTCGAGCCGGAGCCTTGGACACTCCTCAACACTCTCACCTGGGCCAAGGCGATGGCCTGGGAACTGGGAGGCAACATGGATAGCGAACTCCTGCGGGCCCAAATCGCCGCCAAGCTGGGAACCTCTGCTGTCAATATACTGATGCCCTCCTACCCGGATGACTACCCGGTCATCGTTCCACACCCACTGACAGGGGCGACGCTGGAGGCGGTGCCCGAGGCCGCCTTTGACTTCCATCCCTTGGGGAAAGGGGAAGGCATCGGCAGCAACAATTGGGTTATCGCCGGAGACCGCACCGAGACGGGGATGCCCCTCCTGGCCAACGACACCCACCTGGGCATCCAAATGCCGTCTATATGGTACGAAATCGGCCTCCACTGCGATCCGGTGGGGCCGGATTGTCCCTACAACGTGGTTGGCTTCTCCTTCGCCAGCATGCCCAGCGTCATCATCGGCCACAACGACCATATCGCCTGGGGAGTCACTAATCTGGCACCGGACGTGCAGGACCTGTTCATCGAGCGGGTCAACCCGGAGAACCCCAACCAGTACGAGTACCAGGGGGAGTGGCTCGATATGGAGATCGTGCGCGAGGAGATCACCGTCGCCGGGGAGGAGGAGCCGGTGGTGGTGAACGTCCGTATCACCCGCCACGGCCCCATCTTCAACGACGTGGTCGGTGGTCCAGAGAGTGACTGGGCCTTCGGCTGGCAGCCATTGGCCCTTTCCTGGACCGCGCTCCAGCCAGGCACGATGGTGCACAGCGTCCTGCTCCTGGACCAGGCCAGCAACTGGGAGGAGTTCCGCGAGGCGCTTTCCTACTGGGACGTGCCCAGCCAGAACTTTGTCTACGCCGATGTGGAGGGCAACATCGGCTACCAGGCCCCCGGCCGCATCCCCATCCGCGCTTCCGGCGACGGTTCCATGCCGGTGCCGGGTTGGACCGGCGAGTACGAGTGGGTGGGCTATATTCCCTTCGACGAGTTGCCCCGCGCCTTCAACCCGGCGGAGGGATACGTCGTCACTGCCAACAACGCCGTCGTGGGACCAGACTTTCCCTACTTCATCTCGATGGACTGGGCCCCTGGCTACCGGGCGCGGCGAATCGTGGAACTGATCGAGGCCGACCCCTCCCTCTCACTGGCGGACATGCAGGCCATTCAGGGGGATAGCAGCCCCGTCTGGGCGCAGGACGTCTTGCCTTACCTGCGCTCTCTCTCCAGCGACGACCCCCGGCTGGCGGAGGCGCTGGAACTGTTGCGGGCCTGGGACGGGCGGGCGGTGCGGGATAGCGCCAGGGCTGCCCTCTTCGAGGCCTTCCGCCTGCACCTGATAGACTTCACCTTTAGCGATGAGCTGGGAGAACAACTCTTGCGCCAGGCCCAAGGCAGCGCGTCGGTCGCGTTAGTAGATCTCCTGGCGGACGAGACATCCCCCTGGTTCGACGACATAGACACGCCCGAGGTGGAGACGCGGGACGAGATTCTGCTGCTGGCGCTGGAAGAGGCCGTGGGGGAACTGACCGAGACGCTGGGGCAGAATATGGCCCGCTGGCGCTGGGGCGACCTGCACACCGCCACCTTCGAGAACCAGAGCCTGGGGCAATCCGGCATCGGCATGATCGAGGCGATCTTTAATCGGGGGCCGGTGCCAGTGGATGGCTCCAGCGGCACGGTCAACGCCACCAGCTACAGCCTGAACAGTCCCTATACTGTGAGTGGTGTCCCTTCTCAGCGCCAGGTCGTGGACCTGGGGGACTTTACCCGCTCGGTCTCAATGCACACCACGGGCCAATCTGGTCACCCCTACCACCGCCACTACGACGACATGATTGACCCCTGGCGCAACATTGAGTACCACCCGATGCTGTGGGAGCGGGCGGACGTGGAGGCGGACGCAGAGGGGGTGTTGGTGCTGACGCCGTAGATGGGTGCGACGCACTTGCCAAGTGCGTCGCACCTGGAAGGGAGGGCCTATGCTGTTCGAAGACCTGAGTTGGATGGATGTGGAGCGATACCTGGAGCGGGACGACCGGGTGGTGGTCGTGACAGGGGCGTGCGAGCAGCACGGCTACTTGAGCCTGCTCGCCGACATCCGCATCCCGCTGGTGGTGGCACAGGAAGCCTGCCAGAGGGAGGGGGTGCTCATCGCGCCGCCGCTTTCCTTCGGCATCTCCCCCTACTTCACCGCTTACCCCGGCACGTTGAGCCTGCGGCCGGAGACCTTTGCGGCGGTGGTGCGGGAAGTGATCGAGGGGCTGCTGGCGCAGGGGTTCCGCCGGGTGCTGGTGAGTAACGGCCATGGTGGCAATATCGACCTGCTGCACCCGCTGTTGGTGGAACTGGACAACGCGCACCCCGATGCCCGCCTGGCCCTCTTCCTCTGGTGGTGCCACCCGGCGGTGGGTGCGGTCGCCCAGGAGGCGGGGCTGCCCCAGCACCACGCCAACTGGTCGGAGAACTTTACCTTTACCCGCGTGGGCCCCGTGCCGGAGGGAGAGAAGGAGCCGGTGGAAGTCTCGCGCACCGCCCCCGCCACAGTCTGGCGAACCGCGCTAGGCGATGGCTCCTTCGGTGGGCCATACCAGGCCCCCGATGAGGTGACAGACCGACTCTTCGCGGCGGCAGTGGAGGCAATGGTGGAGGCGCTGCAGTCTCTCTGAGGAGAGAGGGTAAGGAAGAGTAGAGGAGGGAGAGGAAAGAGGGAAAATGAATGAACGAGAATGCAACTGTCATTCGCACATACGACCTGACCAAGCGCTTCGGTCGCCTGACGGCTGTTGACGGGATCAACTTTGAGGTACGGCGAGGGGAGGTCTTTGGTTTTCTGGGGCCCAACGGGGCTGGCAAGACGACGACCATCGCCATGTTGCTGGGCCTGGTGCGTCCCACCGCCGGCAGCGCCGAGGTGCTGGGCCACGACGTCCGGCGCGACCTGAGCGTGGCACTTTGGCGCGTGGGGGCCATCGTGGAGACGCCCGCCTTCTACCCCTACATGAGCGGGAAGGACAACCTGCGCATCTTCGCGCGCATCCTCGGCGGCGGTTTTCCCACAAGTCACCACGTTGCTGTTCGCCGGTGAGGTTCTGCTGTTTGTCTCCGTGACGATAGTGGTGGTGGCGGTGCTGGCGCTGGGCAACGACTACGAACTAGGGACGGTGCGGGCCATCCTCAGCCAGGGTGTGGAGCGCCATCAGTTCTTGCTCTCCAAAATCATCGCCACGGTGAGTGCGGCGCTGGTGAATGGGTGCGCTTATATGGCCGGGGGATTGCTGTCGGTTTTCCTCGCCCACGTGGCTTTCGGCAGCGTGCAGCTTCTGGAGGCGGCGAGCCACGATTTGCTGTGGCGGGCATTGGGTGTGGTGTTGGTGATCGGTCTAACCGGATTCGTCTCATCAGGGATTGTGATGCTGGCGCTGGTGTTAGGCCGGAGTTCGTGGGTCGGAATGCTGGCCGGGCTGGGCTCTTTCCTGGGAGATTTCTACGTCGGTGGGTTGAGAATGACCCACACGGATGTGTATCGCTACACCATCTCCTACCACGCCCTCAGTATGCTAGAGCGATGCTTTGCTTCCGACCCACACCTACATAGTCCCCGCGCCTGGCTTTCTCAGGATAGGTTGGCCGAGCCGGGACGAGCGGTGGCTGTTCTGCTCTTCTATGGCTGTGCGTTCACCCTGGCAGCCATCCTTCTCTTCCGCCGCCAGGACCTGACGGCGAAGGCGTAGGGAGGATTGGAGATTTGAGATTCGAGATCGCGGATTGCGAATGGCGAGTGACGAATGACGAATGGAGAATAGAGAATAGAGAATGGAGAATGGAGAATGGCGAGTTGCGTGTTGCGATCAACCAGCATCCAGTATCTAGCATCCAGTATCTAGCATCAAGTACAAGGAGGCACAAGTGAACAAGCAAATCATTGCCACAGACAAGGCCCCGGCGGCGGTCGGCCCCTACTCGCAGGGAGTGCGCGTGGGCGACTTTATCTTCACCGCCGGGCAGTTGGGTATCGTCCCTGGCACGAAGGAGTTCGCCGGGCCAGACGTCGAGGCCCAGACCCGCCAGGCGCTAGAGAACCTCAAGGCAGTGTTGGAAGCAGGCGGCTCTTGCCTGAAGCACGTCGTCAAGACCACGGTCTTCCTGCAAGACATCGGCGAATTCGCCCGCATGAACGCGGTCTACGCCGAGTTCTTCCCGGAGAACCCTCCAGCTCGCTCGGCGGTGCAGGTGGCCGCGCTGCCGCTGGGGGGACGGGTCGAGATCGAGGCGGTGGCCGAGGCGTGAACGAATTCTTATCCTCCCGCAGGTTACGGCGTAGCCTGTGTTGGAACGTCAAACCGCTTCAAAAGGTGGCGTTTCAGGCCAAAAGCTACCCCAACCTGCGGGA
The DNA here is from genome assembly GCA_964568065.1 of uncultured Anaerolineales bacterium. Lineage (GTDB taxonomy): Bacteria > Chloroflexota > Anaerolineae > B4-G1 > B4-G1 > CAZMOT01. Next base: position 15,804 of record CAZMOT010000037.1, on the reverse strand, counting down.
GGATGGAGCCGCTCTACCGCTCATTCACGGGTATTGCGGCTAAAGTCTCATCGAATGTCATGACAGGAGGTAATGAAATGACAAATCAAATGACCGCGAAAGTAGAGTACGACCTCGAATCGGTCGAGCTGCCGTATCTGGCGGGGCTGCCGCTGCGCCTGTTCGTGGCGCTACTGGAAAGCCCGCTGCGCGGCTTGCTGATCCCCAGCTTGCTCGGCAATGCTGGGATTACCCGTTTTCGGGAGCAGCAGATTGACGAACCTCCCACCCTGTATCCGATGTTCTTCAGAGGCGTGCTTGCCTCCGAGACGGGGAGTGTCCCAAAGGACGAACTGCCTGGCCCGCCTGCTAGGCCTGGGCCTGGCTTTCGCTTCGCTACCGTGCACGACTACGCCAAGGCGTATCGAGAAGGGAAAACCACCCCGGACGAAGTGGCCCACGAGGTGCTGGAAGCCATCGAAACCAGCAACGGAGCCGATCCCCCCCTCCGCGCCATCATCACCGTGGACCGCGAGGATGTGCTGAAGCAAGCCCGGGCGGCCACGGGGCGCATCAAGAACAGGCAACCGCTGAGCGTCTTTGACGGCGTGCCGGTGGCAGTGAAAGACGAGGTGGACATGGCGTCGTACCCCACCACGGTCGGCACCGCCTTCCTGGGGAAATCCCCAGCCACCGAGGACGCCACGGTGGTGGCCCGTATGCGAGCGGCGGGCGCGCTATTGATCGGCAAGGCCAACATGCACGAGATCGGCATCGGCGTGACCGGCCTGAACCCCCACCACGGTGCGGCCCGCAATCCCTATGACCCGGGCCACTATACAGGTGGTAGTTCAAGCGGTCCAGGCGCGGCGGTGGCTTCGGGGCTTTGCCCGGTCGCCATCGGAGCGGACGGCGGTGGTTCGATCCGCATCCCGTCTTCGTTCTGCGGGCTGGTGGGGCTAAAGTCCACCTTTGGGCGAGTGAGCGAGTTTGGGGCTGCACCGTTGGCCTGGAGCGTCGCCCACCTGGGGCCACTGGCGGCCACCGCTACCGATGCCGCCCTGGCCTTTGGCGTGCTGGCCGGCCCCGATCCCAAAGATCCCATCTCCCTCCACCAACCAGCACCCACACTGGCGGGCTGGGATAACGTGGATTTGAGCGACCTGCACCTGGGCGTGTACTGGCCGTGGTTCCGGCACGCCACTGCCGATATGGTATCGGTATGCGAACTGTTGCTCAAGGAGTTTGAGAATAGAGGAGCCCAGGTGCACGAGGTTGTTATCCCCGATCTGGAGAACGGGCGGGTCGCGCACGTGATCACGATTGCCGGGGAGATGACCCAGGCGATGGCCCGTTATCACGCCGACCACCGCCGCGAGTATGGTCTGGACGTGCGCATCAACCTGGCGCTGGCGCGGGAATTTACCGCCCGCGACTACATCCAAGCCCAGCGGGTGCGCACCCGGATGATAGCCAATTTCAACCGTGCGCTGGAACAGGTGGACGTGATCATCACCCCGACCACCGGCCTGCCCGCACCCGCCATCCCCACGACCGCCCTGCCGCACGGCGACTCCGATCTGACCACGCTGATGGAGATCATGCGTTTCGCGACACCCGCCAATTTCACCGGGCTGCCCGCCATCTCCTTCCCGGCGGGCTACAACGACGCCGGGCTTCCAATCGGCATGCAGGCCATGGGCCGCGCCTGGCAGGAACAGACCCTGCTGCGGTTGGCGCTGGCCGCCGAGCAGGTCGTGGAACGACGAGCACCACAGGTGTATTACGAGATATTGGTAGCAAGCTGAGGACACCATGGCCCGACCTATCCACCAACTCGCTCTTCCCCTGGAAACCCATCGCAACCATTACCTCTTCTCAGACCACTACCTCAACGAATTGCTGCCCCGCCAACCGGTGTGGCGCGAGGTGGAGACTGAGGCTCAAGAGGCGCTGGAGGCCATCACCGCGCTGTATGACCAGGTAGCCGACGCCCTGCCCCACTACAACGAGGCCCAGACGGAGGCCCACTGGATTCGGCCTGTGCTGGACATCCTGGGCCACGTCTACGGGGTGCAGCCGTCGCTGCCCGGGGCGCTCGGTACACCCGACTACGCCTTCTTCGCCGACCAGGAGACCAGACAAGCGGCCGCGCCCACGCTGGGCAGAGCGGAGTATTGGGAGACCGCTTTGGCCGTGGGCGACGCCAAGCGCTGGGACCGGCTCCTCGACAAGCGCATCGTGGACGGCGCACTCGACGCCTTCACCAACGTCAATCCCTGCTACCAGATTGACTACTACCTGCGGCGGACGGGGTGCGCCTGGGGGGTGATCTCCAACGGGCGGCAGTGGCGGCTTTACCACCAGGACTCTAATTTCCGCCTGGACGTCTTCTACGAGTATGTAGCATACGATGATAGAGGGGTGATTGCGACAACACATGCATGGTTTGTACTCTCTACTGTTCACTTAGCGACGCTGACAACTCTCACACGCCGCTATTTCCACAGTCTGGGCACGGAGAGAACTGAGTGCGAGCGTGCATCTGAGAGCTACAGTCTTTTGTATCTGTGCGCCTTGCCAAATTCCAGAACTCTACAGCATCAACTTGACACTTTCCGTCCCGGCCATATTGACGCTTATTCCGACGACTGGAAGAGACTTTCCGCCGCATCGCCTTCACCACCCCGCCGGAGGAGCGGGAGCGGCTGGTGGGGGATGGGTTGAACCACGAAGCGCGCGAAATGGCGTGAATGACACGAAATACGCCGGACACTTTCGCGCCTTTCGCAGACTTTCGTGCCTTTCGTGATTCAGAACTTGGCTGCTGGCTGGATGCTCGCCTGTCGGCGGAACCCGAGCAGGCCGACGTGGTCCACGGCCTGCTGGCCCACTTGGCCGGGCGCATGATCGAGATGCACAAACAAAAGCAGGCCGAAGCGCGCGGCTTCCTCGATTGGCTGGCGGGGTACACTGGCTTGCCCGTTGACGACTGGGAGCTCAAGACCAGCCTGCGGAGCTACTACGAGCACGACTGGGTCGAGATGGCGCGGGTGCTCAAGCGCAACCAGCGCAAGCTGCCTGGTGTGAACCTGGACGTAGACGCTTACAAGAACGAGCCAGCCGCCAAAATCCGCGCCGCCTGGGAGCGCTCAATGGAGATGCTGTGCCCACTGCTGGCCCGCATCGCTGCCACCGACCGGCTGATTGACCAGATCGTATACCGGTTGTACGGGCTGACGGAGGAGGAGATTGCAGTGGTGGAGAAGTGATTGAGGTAGGAAGGATAGGAGGTGTTCAAATGGCTCGTTCAACGATTGAGGTGCCTTGGGACGTGGAATTCCCCCAGGTCTGCGCGCGTTGCACTGGACCGGCCACAAAGAGCATACGCATGCAGGTCTACAAGCCTTCGGCACAGAAATGGCTTCTCTTGTTAGGCTGGATTGGAATGACCATCGCCGGCGCGAGGAAAGGAGGTCCCTTGCGCTACGAGATTCCCTACTGCGACAACTGTCACCGTCAGGACCTCATACTCAGGGTGGTCCTTGTGGGCGTGCCGGTGCTGGCCATGTTGTTCTTTTGTTGCACCTTCGCACCTCTGTCCCAGGTCAAAGGGACAGGCGACGCATCCGACAAGGTGTTCGGTGCCTTGGCTATCCTGAGCATAGCGATGATTCCACTCACCATGGTGATCGGGTTGCCAACGGCGGTGATCCTCCGCATGGCCCATCTTGGGGTGCACATCAAGCGCGTTAACGAGCGCAACGAGAGCATGCAAGTGGCTTGCCGCAACCCTTCCTACTTTGAGCAGTTCCGGGAGCGCAACCTGGGGCGCATTGTCTCCTATTCGCTACGCCATGGCAAGCAACTGCCCGTTTCTCCAGATCGGGCCATCGCCATCGTCGGCCAGCGCATTGACGAGCAGAACCCACGCTCGCCGGTCAGTCTCAAGGGCTACTTTGAGCGCGGGCAACTGTACCTGCGGGCCGGAATGTACGAGCAGGCGCTCGCCGATCTGAACCGCGTGGTCGAGGTAACCGGCTTGGAGAATCCGCACTTTGTGGAGGCCCAGTTCTTCCGCGGTCAGGCGCACATGCATCTGGGCAACAGCATGCAGGCTCAAACCGACCTGGAGAACTATGTGAGGGCATCGAGCGACCGCGCCAGAGTGCAACAGGCAAAGCAGTGGCTCCAGCAACTGGAGAGCGCTTAAGAGAGAGAGGGACGAGCCTCGCAGCCCAGCAGTCGAAGGACATCACTCGGATGACGCAGTCCGAGACTACATCGCCGAGCGGGTGAAAGAAGGGGCGTCTCGAGAGTCCATCGTGCAGGAACTGATTCAGCGCGGCTACGAACCGGCCATCCCCTTCACCATCCTGGCCTTCTTCCCCGCCTACCAGTTGCAGCACGTCCCCAGCCCTACTCTGGCACAGATGCTCGAAGCGTACCAGGCGGTGCGCGAGGAAGGCCTCCTGAACGTGAAATTAGGCAACTGCGGCCGCTTCGCCCGCACATCGGAGGAGTTCGAGACGCTGCTGGCCGCGGTGGGGCCGGAGGCCATCGCGTAAGACGGTCTTGACGTTCCTCCCTGACCGGGATACAATGGTGCCAGAAACGGGCGCAACCGACCACCCTGCGCCCCCCACAGGAGACGAACCCATGCCCATTGACTTTGCCCAGATTGAATCCGGCGAAGAATTCGAACTGCTGTGCGAAGACCTGCTGCAGGCGATGGGGTTCATCATCGTGCACCAGCCCGCGCGCGGGCCTGAGGGCGGCAAAGACCTCGTAATCAACGAAATCGTCAGGGATAAGATGGGGTTCGCCGAGGAGCACAAGACGTTGGTCCAGTGCAAACACAAGGCCTGGAGCGACAGACTATACCACAGAGGAGCGACTTAGCGCAGAAGTGGAACGTAGAATGAGAACTCTCACGCAGCGTTCGGATTCTCAAGTCCCACGACAGTCATCAGAAACGTCGGAGTTCGTGTGGGGATGACAGCTCCGACAGTTGGAACCACTAAAGCACTGAATGAGTGAGGACAGACGTAAAGACGTGAAACGTAAGCGTGAGAGTGCCACCAACGCAGGTGTCTAGTCACGCATCACGTTTCACGCTCGCACAGGATACAACAGACAGTGACCGTGAGCATTAGCAAGAAAACAGGAGGCATTGTCTCATGAAACGAGCCGTCAGCGTTAGCCTGGGAAGCTCCGCCCGCGATAAACAGGTCGTCGTCACCTTCAAGGATGAGCCGATCAGCATTGAGCGTATCGGCACCGACGGCGATGTGCAGAAAGCGCAGCGCTTGTTCGCCGAACTGGATGGCCAGGTAGATGCGCTGGGCGTGGGCGGCGTTGATCTGTACCTGCGCCTGGACGAGCGCGAATACCCCCTGCGTGCCGCGCTGAAGCTGGTCAAGGACGTCCACCAGACACCTGTGGTAGACGGTCGTGGACTGAAGCACACACTGGAGCGGCGCGTCTTCGAGCTGGCAGCGCCGGCGCTGGGTGGCCTGCCCCACTTCCGCAGCGGCTTTGTGCCGGTGGCCGTTGACCGCCCTGGCCTGGCTTATGCCGTGACAGACGTGGCCGACGACGTGGTCTTCGGCGACCTCATGTTCGCCCTTGACATCCCCATCCCTGTGCGGGGCGTCGCCAACTTTCGCAGGCTGGCACGCCTGCTACTGCCCATCGTCAGTTACTTTCCCATGAGTCTGCTCTTCTATGGAAGCAGTGGTGAAGAGCCCCGGCCCAAGTACACGCGCTATTGGGAGCAGGCCGATCTGATCGCCGGTGACTTTATGTTCATGCGCAAGTATATGCCCGATGACCTGGCGGGCAAAACGGTCGTCACCAACACCACCACCACCGAGAATATCGAGTTGCTGCGAGCGCGGGGCGTACGCACGGTAATCACGACCACACCCCGATTCGAAGACCGCTCCTTCGGTACCAACATGATGGAGGCAGCCCTGACCGCCTACGCGGGCAAAGGTCGTTCCCTCAGCGACGCCGAACTGAACGATCTGATAGATGAACTCGATCTCCGGCCCAGCGTGCAACAGTTAGATAGCAGAAGGGAGAGGCATCATGGCGAAGATAACGCACATAGTCAAGCGAACGGGCGCTACCGTACCCTTCAATAAGGAACGCATCACCAACGCCATCTACCGGGCGGCGGTGGCCGTGGGCGGGCGCGACCGTGCCATCGCCGAGGGATTGGCCGACCAGGTCGTGGCCATGCTGGAGGAGACCACGCCACCCGGCCACACCCCCACCATCGAGGAAATCCAGGACGTCGTCGAGAAGGTGCTGATCGAGAATGGCCACGCCAAAACGGCCAAGGCCTACATCCTTTACCGTGACGAACGAGCCCGCGGCCGACGGGAGCGGGCCAGGCGCTTGGTCCGTCCCTCCGAGAACATCCCCTGGCGCAAGATGTGGGAGGTTCTGAACTGGGCCGCGAATCACGACCTCTATACCGTCGAGCGCCTGAACGCGCGCATCGCCCGTCGGGAGTTCCCCGAGATCGTGCGGGAGACCGACCGGGCTTACAACGAGGACATCACGACCGCGTCCGAGGTTATCAGGGAGCGCCGTGATAGCGTAAAGATCGTCATCGTCGCCGGGCCCTCCTCCTCCGGTAAGACGACCACGACGATCAAGCTCAGCCACCTGCTGAGGAAGATGGGGCTCAGCCTGATCCCGCTCACCGTGGACAATTACTTCTTCGACCTGGAACTCCACCCCAAAGACGAGTTCGGCGACTACGACTTTGAGACGCCGCAGGCCCTCGACCTGGAACTAATCAACGAGCACCTGGTGCGCCTGATCGCCGGGGAGGAGGTACTGGTTCCCTTCTACAACTTTAAGACTGGTAAGCGACACGACGATCACACCCCCATGCAGATCAGGTCGAACGACGTCATCCTCATTGACAGCTTGCACGGTCTGTACGCCGACATGACCCGAGACGTTGACGACGAACTAAAGTTCAAACTGTACCTCGAGCCACTGCTGCAGATGAAAGGTCCGGATGGGAGGTTCGTTCGTTGGACGGACCTGCGGTTGATGCGCCGCATGGTGCGCGATGCCACCTTCCGCGTCTACGATTTCCAGCGGACGTTGGAGCACTGGCACTACGTTCGCAAGAGCGAGATGCGCAACATCATCCCCTACATCAACACGACCGATTACATCGTCAACAGCGGCCTGCCGTATGAACTTCCCATCATGCGAGCCAGGTTGTTCGATCACTTTGAGAAGTGGGTGGAACAGTACCAGGACGATCCGCTGCGCGAGGATGCTTTCATGCGCGCCGAGCGCGTGTACCATCTCCTGAAGGCCGTCACCCCGGTCGAGGACGATTCGCCCATCCCGCCCGACTCGCTCCTGCGAGAGTTCATCGGCGGCAGTTGTTACGAGTATTAGCCGGTAAGAAGACCAAGCAACACTTATTGGAGTCTGCAGGGGGCGGGAGTCTACAAAAGCAACAATTCGCTAGATAGGAGGCAATATGAACGAACGATCAACAGCTTGGCACGACGTAGGGTCCATAACACGGATAAGGATCCTGGTAGATGCAGCGTTGCAAAACGCGGCCCGTGGTCTGTCGGAATTCATGGGCTGCTCTATCGCAATAGGCACTACTCAGGCAAGAGTAGTACGCTTCGGTGAGATATCCACGGGCATCGGTAACCTGGAGTCAGAAATGGTGGGCGTCTACCTGCGGATGAAGGGTGACCTGAGCGGGCAGGTTATTCTAATTCTTCCCCTGGACAGCGCGCTGAACATGGCCAATTTGCTGATGGAATTGCCCCCGGGTACATCTGCCGAACTGGGGGACATGGAGCGTTCGGCGCTGGGAGAGGCCGGGCACATCATGGTTTCGTACTTCCTCAACGCAATGTACGCGCTGACGGGGAAGCCGTTGCGACCGTCAACGCCAGCGGTGATGGTGGACATGCTGGGGGCTATCGTGAATGTGCTCGCCACGCCTGTGGGCGAGGTGGGAGACGAGCTGATGATCATTGAAATGAACCTCCAGGATACCGAAGGATTCGTGGAGGCTCGCTTCTGGGTGCTGCCCGATCTCGTCTCCCAGTTTCAATAAATCACGGCTTTGACCCCATAGCAAGCTTGCTCTGCCTCTTACGCTGCGAGCGAAAGCCGCGCGTTCACCTGCAGAGATGCGAGAGTTCGCCGGGGAGTTGACGCTTGCCGGGAACAACCAAGGAGGTTTTCACACGTATGTGCGCCAAGCGCGTGTACCATCTCCTGAAAGCCGCCACCCCGGTCGAGGACAACTCTGCCATGCCGCCTGACTTGCTCCCGTGGGAGTTCGGCGGCGGCTGCCACGAGTGTGGTCGCTAAGTCTTTTTTAGGAAAGATTGCACTATTTTTATCCAAAAGCCATTGACCTTGCAACAAAAATCTGCTACAATGTAATGGTGACTTGTGCACGCGAGAGTGGCTCCGGTATTGAGGCAGAGGAGTCCTCTGGGCTACTCAAAAGCATAGGGAACTGCGTTCCAATGACAAATGAACAAATGACAAATGACCAAAAAGCGGCTCAACATTTTGAATGTTATTTCGAATCCGAGGGCAATAATGACATAAGGAAGGAAATAAAATGAAACGATCACGAGGACTGAACCTCACACCGACTGGTATCGCCTTTTTCGCTATCTTTATCTGCCTGGTGCTGCTCGTCCTTGGTGGGCAATATCTGACCCGGGCTGCGCCATCACCTGGCCCTCTGGCTCAGGGCACGGGCTCCATCAGCGGTCACGTCTACCAAGCCGACGGCATCACCCCCATCGCCAACATGCACGTCTACGCGGAGGACTACAGCACTGGTTATTGGTGGGCTGGCGACAACACGGGATCAGACGGCAGCTACACGCTCACGGGTCTTCCTTCGGGCAACTACCGGGTCAGCACCTGTCCTTCTTGCGACGGTCACAACTACGTGCAGGAGTTTTACAGTGAAACTGACCGACACCATCTTGCCACCCCGGTCGAAGTCACTGAGCCGGGCACTACCTCCGGCATTGACTTCACCCTCGATCCGGCAGGCATCGTCACCGGGCGGGTCACAGAAGACGACGGCACCACGCCCATCGAAGACCTCCACATCGCTGCCGTCCGCGTCTCCGATAGGGCCTGGTTCGGCGGTCCCAACACCGAGGCCTCTGGTTACTATACCTTCACCGGCGTTCCTGCTACCGATGTCTACATCTATGCTTGCAGCAGTTGCAATGAGCGCCCGTACATAGACGAATACTATGACGATTCCCTGACCGAGAGCGGTGCCACCGTGCTCAGTATCTCGGCGGGTGTCACCACGACCAACGTCAACTTTGCCCTGGCGGTGGGCGGCGTCATCTCTGGTCACGTCTACGCAGCGGATGGCGTGACGCCACTAGCGGACGCGCACGTCAACGCCAACGACTTTGACACCGGCCACTGGGGGCGTGGCGCCTCCACCGGGCCAGACGGCGGCTACACTATCCGCGGGCTGCCATCCGGCGACTACCGGGTGGAGAGCAACGCTGCTGGCTGCCTGCAAGAGTTCTATCGGGAAACTGCGTACTGGCATTGGGCCGACCGGGTGACAGTGAACGCCCCCAACGCCACCACTGGTATTGACTTTACCCTGGATCAAGGCGATGCCACCATCCGTGGTCACGTGCGTTATGGAGATGGCCCCCCCGTTTCAAGCATCCAGGTCTATGGCAACCGGTGGAATGGACCTGGTTGGGTGTATGCGTCTACAGATGCCAGCGGCGCCTACACGCTGCCCGTCACTGCTGGTGATTGGGTCGTGCAAATAGAACGCTGGGATTGGCGTGCTGACGGTCATACGATGGAAGCTACCTCGCTGGTTGCCATCGGGAGTGGGGAAACGATTAACGATGTAGACATTACCTTGCTGCCCAACGACGCCACGGTCACCGGTGTGGTGCAGACACAGGAGGGCACGCCCATCCCCGGCGCCCAGGTCGCCCTCCTGGACGAGACGACGCGCTGGTACTTGAACCGAGAGGTAGACACCGACGCCACGGGCACCTACACGATGAGCGTGCCGGCCGGTACCTGGCGTATCAACGCCTGGCACGAGGATTACGTTTGCCCACCGGATCAACAGATCACCATCAGCACCGGACAGACGCTCAACAAAGACCTCTACCTGAGCGCACTCCTGGCCCGCATCTCGGGCCACGTGCTCGACCAGAACGACGACCCGGTGCCCGGTGCCGGTGTCTGGGGCTGGAACCCCAAGCAAATGGCTGGCGGCGACGGCGTCCCTGGTGTAACAACCGACGCCACTGGGGCCTACACGCTGTCCGTCTACGCTGGCGTCTGGCACCTGGATACCAGCCACCCGCCCGGTTACGTGAGCCTGCCAGGACGCTCAGTCATGGTCACCGATACACAGCATCTCTCAGGCATTGACCTCCGCCTGAACAAAGCCACGGCCGTGGTGCAGGGCACGGTGCGCCTCGGCTCCTACAGCGGCCCGCCCATTGACGTGCAGGCCGACACCCGGGTGGAGAGCCGGGAGCGGGGCGACTGGATTCACTACCACACCATCAGAGATACTGGCATCTACACCTCCGGCGTGACAGCCGGCCAGTGGGATGTGTACGCTCACCTGGAGGGCTACACCTGCAAAGAATCCCGCTGGATCACCGTCACCGACGGCGCGACTCTCTCGGTGGATCTGGTAGTGCTGACCAACACGGCCATCATCAGCGGCACCATCACCGACCAGTACGGTTTTCCGGTGCCCAACGCCGACATGGGCATCCAGGATCCTGTCAGCGGTCGGGACATGATCCCCTGGCACCTGGGCTGGGCCGATTCCACCGGGCAGTATGCCGTGGGCGTGGCGGTGGGCCGCTGGCGCGTCTGCGTCTGGCGCGATGGCTACGACAGCCCACAATGTCCCGAGATCACGATCGCCAATGGTGAGACCCGCGTTCTCAACTTTGTCATGCAATCGCGAACCAGCGCCATAGACGGCCTCGTCACCGACCTGAATCCCAACCCGGCCGACAATGTGCCGCTGGAGGGTGCAAACGTCTACCTCTGGGACCAGCACGGCATCGCGCCGGTGAGCGACAGCAGCGGGCCGCTGGCGGGAGACACAACCGATGCCGACGGGCGATTCGACTTCAGCCTACAAATCTCCAGTGGGCCATACCTGGTGCGGGCCTTTAAGGAAGGCTATGCCTACAGCCAGGGACTGATCCACGCTCTGGGCGGTAGGCACTCCGCTGGCACGACCCGGCTGCCAGCTCAGATCGGCGGCACTCTCTCCGGACAGGTGACCGATGGCAGCGACCCCGTGGTCAACGCCGTGGTTGTCGTGCGGCAGGCCGGGAGCATGAGCAGCGCCTTCACCCAGGATGGCACCCTTGCCCGGACGACAACCGATGCCAGCGGGAACTATGGCTTTGACGTTCCCTTTGCGCCCGGCGACTATACCGTGGTGGCCAGCGCCGTCGGCTACGACGAAGCTCTGGCAGCGGCGACCGTCACCTCCGGGGCCAACACTGTCGCGAACCTCACCCTGACGTCGGCCTCAGCTCCGGCTTATGGCGTGGTCTATCTCACCACTAACGTAATGACGACGACGGAAGAGAATCACGAGTATCCGGCTCTGGTGCAAGTGCAAAACGTGGGCACAGAGACCTGGATCAGTTCCGGCGATGATCCGGTTCAATTCTACAACGAGTGGCGTGACAGTGGGGGGAACGTGCATGGGAGTTGGACACTGACCTGGCTGCCCTATGACGTTCCGCCAGGGGACGTGGTCTTTTTCCCGGTTTCCTCCTGGACGCCGGGGGCAGGCGACTACACGCTGGAATGGGGCCTGTGGCAGAGCGGCAACTGGTTGGGGAACACGCAGTCGTTCAGCGTCACTGTCACTGCACCCATCTTGCCCAACCTTTACGTTCAAGAGACCGACATCTCGACTGACCCGCCGACGGTTCGCGAGGGTAACACCTTCGACCTGCTGGTCTTTGTCCACAACGACTCTGATGCTGACGCCAGCAACGTAGACGTGGATATCTCTGCCGACGGCAGCCCCTTCGGCGCCGGACGCTACACGCTCTCGTCGGTGCCGCGACGCAGCACGGTGCTACTGAGGGCAGCAGCCTACGCGCCGCTGAGCCAGGGGTTGCACGCAATCTCAGTCCGGGTAGATCCAGATGACCATATCGCCGAAAGCGATGAGGGCGACAACAACGCCCACAAGATCATCCAGGTCTTCCCCCCCTCTTCCGATCCCATTGCCCCCAGTGGAACCATCACCGTCAACAGCGGGGCATTGACCACCAATGCGTCCTCGGTTAGTTTGAACCTGTTCGCCGAAGACAACCCCGGCGGCACCGGCGTCCAGCAAATGTGGGTCACCGAATTCGCCTTTGATGCCGCTGCCGGTCAGTGGCAGATCGCCCAGGAAAGCGGTTGGATCAGCTACACTACGTACCTCAACTGGACGCTTTCGTCATCTGGTGGCATCAAACACTTCCAGGCTCGATTTGCCGACGGCGCATGGAATATCTCCCAGGCTGCCCTGGCCTGGATCAACTACACGCCTGACTGCGATGACATTGCCCTGGCTGAATGGAAACTCTACCAATGGCGATTGACAACAGGCGAAGCGATAACGGCCACACTTACGCCGTGTGGCGGTCAGGGTGATCCTGATTTATACGCGTGGATCGGGGCCAGTGGGGGCAGCCCGCACTATTACAGCAGCAACGCCGGGGCCGCGCCGGATACTATTGCGGTGATAGCTCCCGAGACGAACGAGTACAACTTTTGGGTTTACGGCTTCGAGGCGACGACCTACGACTTCACGATGGCCCACAGCGCCAGTGGTCTGACCGCTATGGGGCAGGACAGGGGAACACAGGTGCTGAGTGAGGGCAAGAGTCTGCCCGAAGCACCCCCTAGCGTCGTCGAGGTGCCCACCTATGTGCCAGCCACACCCGTGTACAAGATGATACTCATCTTGATTTTCAAGAACTGGCACGCACCCTAGCACGATATCTACCCCCCGGTGCTCCGCAACTACTGAAACGTTGGGCAGGCGATGGGCAACGTCCTTCGCCTGCCCGATTATCTCACACCAGCAGCACTGGCGGAGTGTGAGCGCTGCCCGACAAGGCCATCGGAGTCGTCCCAGAGAATCGGCCCGGTTTCAATCCAAATCTGGTCTGATTCCTCGCGGCTTGCTGCGGGGTGGTTGATTCAACGGTGAAGTGGTGGTACAATAGCGGTATGGCCGACTACTACACTTTCCGCAAATTCGCCATCGAGGCTCGCGGCCACGAGGTCATCGTCGTCGGCAAACCCGGCGTCTGGTCGTGGGACACACTCAACCCGGGCACGGCAGCGCTGCTGGAGGTGACCGAGGTCGAGCCGGACGATCGTGTGCTCGACCTGGGCTGTGGGACGGGTGTCATCGGCGCGGCCGTGGGTATCCAGGCCCTGCAGGGCCACGTCACGCTGGTGGACTGCAACGTGGCGGCGGTGGCCTGCGCTGAGCGCACGCTGACCGCCAGCAGCGTCGCCAACGCCGAGGTGCGGTTGGCCGATGGTGTGGCTGGGCTCGCCTCTGCCTCCTTCAACCTGGCGCTGAGCCATCTCCCGCGCGGGCGGGCCGTGCAGGAGGAACTCATCCACGGCGTGGCCTGGGTGCTCCGGCCTGGCGGTCGTTTCTACTTTGTCGCCCACAAGCGGGCCGGGATCAAGGGAGCCATCGCCTACGTCCGCGAACTATTCGGGCGCTGCGGCGTGGTGCGGCAGAAGAAGGGCTACCACGTCGCGATGGCAGTCAGGCCCGCCGATCTGCAACTACCTCCGCCCGCGGACGGCCATGCCACGCACACCATCACCCTCGATGGAGTCGCGACGACGTTGGTCAGCAAGCCCGGAGTCTTCGCCTGGGACCGGCTGGACGCGGGTTCCGCGCTGCTGGTGGGCGCGATGGAGATTGGTGCCCGTGACCGCGTGCTCGACCTGGGATGTGGGACGGGGCTGGCCGGGTTGTCGGCTGCCCGCCGCGCGCCGGAGGGTCAGGTTGTACTCGTGGACGCTGACGCGCGTGCCGTCGAATCGGCCCGCCGCACGCTGGAGGCGAACTCCGTCGCCAACGGCGAGGTGCTGCTCTCCGACTGCGGTTCCGCTGTCCTGGAGCGTCACTTCGATGCCGGTCGCTTCGACCGCGGTTGCTTCGACCGCGGTTGCTTCGACGCCGGTCGCTTCGACCGCATGATCACCAATCCGCCCTTCCACCAGGGCGTAGGAGTGGACTATGAGGTGGCCTGCCAGTTCGTGCGCGATGCGGCGCGGGTGCTTCGTCCTGGTGGGCGTCTCTTTCTCGTCGCCAACCGCTTTCTGCGCTACGGCGACCTCATCCGCGAGAGCTTCGGCAACGTCGCCACCGCCTACGCCGACAATCGCTACCACGTCCTGACCACGGTGGCGCGGAAATCAGGTTTGGGGTAGAATAGGGAGCAGGAGGCAGAGGATGGCGATGTGGGCGGGGCAGGAGCAAAAGCGGGCTGATGCCTGCGACGTGGTCGTCGTCGGGGCGGGGCTGGTGGGCGTGGCGGTGGCCGAGCGCCTGGCCCGCGAGCGGTTCGACATAGCGGTCCTGGAGGCCCAGAGCATAGCCGGCGGCGCGACCGGGCGCAGCGCCGGGATGGTGCTCACAGGACTGGCCGGCCACTATAACTGGGCCGTCTCCGCTTATGGCCGCCAGGCGGCGCGGGAGGGCTGGGCGCTCACTGTCGAGGGGCGAGACCGGCTGGTCGAGACTGCTGGGCGGCTGGAGGTGCCCGTCGAACACACCGGCAGCCTCGCGCTGGCTGTCGAGGACGCCGAGGCGGACGCGCTGGAGGAATCGGCAGAATTGCTGCGAGAGGATGGCTTCGACGCCCGGTTCGATTCCAGCGATCCTCTGGACCGTGGTTTCCGCGCTGTCCTGCATCACCCCGACGACGTGACAGTGGACGCCGCCGCGCTGACTCAGGCGTTGCTGACCACCAGCGGCGTGACCGTCCACGAAAGAACCGAGGTCTACAGCCTGGAGCCGGAGCAAGACGGCGTGCGGGTCTGGGCCCAGGGGCGCACTGTGCTCTGCGGGACCGTCGTGCTGGCAGTCAACGGTTACGCCCCGCTGTTTGACTCCTACTTCGCTGACAAAGTTGCCCCCACTCGCAGCCTCATTTTTGCCACCGAGCCATTGGACGAGGTGGTGCTGAGACATCCCTGCTGCGCCGACTACGGGTACGAGTACTGTCGCCAGTTGCCCGACCGCCGGTTGCTGTTGGGTAGTTGGCGGCGTCCGCGCACTTTGAGCCAGAAAGCAAACCGGGAGACCGAACTGGGCGACGTGGTGCGGGACGGGCTGGCCCGCTTCGCCTTGCGCCACTTTCCCGAGGTCAAAACACACAGCGTCAGCCGCTGGTCAGGGGTGATGGGCTTCACCCCCGACGGCCTGCCGCTGGTGGGCCGGCTACCCGACCTGCCGCAGGTGTACTTCGCGGTGGGGTTCGGAGGCCGGGGGTTGGCCTGGGCCTTCGTCGTCGCCGAGCGGTTGGTGGAGTTGATGAGGGAAGGTACCGAACCGGGGGTCCTGGCGGCGAAGAGGCTCGCCTCAAATCTGTAATCGGTACCTGCGACGGTTAAGTCACCGCCTGGGCGATGGCGGTGATGTGGGCTGGCGTCGAGCCGCAGCACCCCCCCACCACCCGCGCCCCCAGCGCGGCGAACCTGCGAGCGTATTCCGCCATGTCC
>CAZMOT010000036.1:26461-26939 GCA_964568065.1 uncultured Anaerolineales bacterium | reverse complement strand
CCCGAAGCCTTCCCCGACCATCGCGCCTTCTACTCCTACGAGTTCAAGTGGGTGGCACTCTTCGGGCTGCTGCTGATGGCGACCGGTATCGTTCTGCGCGTGAGTCACTGCCCGATTTTCGTGCGCCGTCGCCCAGTGTGGGAATTGCTGGCGGTGGGGGTGTTGGTGCTGGATTTTGTCACCTTCGGCGCGGGCTTCAACCCGGCCGTTGATCCGGCGCTGCTGGACTACACCCCGCCGGTGGTCGAATTCCTGCGGCAGGATACCTCCCTGTGGCGTTACGCTACCTTCACCCCACCCGACACTACCAAGACGATGAACGTCAACGTGGGGATGTTCTACAGCCTGCAGACGGTGAACGGCTACGACTCGCTCTTCACCCGCCAGTACGCCGACTACATGGCACTCATCGAGGAACAGGACGAACTCCAGTACAACCGCATTGCTTCCTTCAGCGAGTGGTCGAGTCTCGATAGCC
>CAZMOT010000036.1:0-26451 GCA_964568065.1 uncultured Anaerolineales bacterium | reverse complement strand
CGGTGGGGGTGTACGAGAACCTGGGCGCAATGCCCCGCGCCTTCACTCTCCCAACCTCGGCGACAGTGGAGACCGATGACTTCGCCGCTACCGTGCAGACATACGACCTGCGCCAATACGTGATTCTGGAAGCTGGAAGCTGGAAGCTGGAAGGTAGAGCCCCGCAACCAGCAACTGGCAGCGAGCAACTAGTGTCCGACTATACCATCAACGAAGTAACTATAAGCGCGACCGTCTCCGAGCCCAGTTGGCTCGTGCTGACTGACAGTTACTTCTCCGGCTGGCGGGCCTTCGTGCAACAGCAGGGGCCTGGAGAAGAGACCGAGCAGCAGGTCGAAATCTATCGCGTGGACGGCAACTTCCGGGGTGTGCGCCTGGAACCAGGCGCGTGGACGGTCCGCTTCAAGTACAGCCCCGATAGCGTGAAGGTGGGCGCGTTCGTCACCTTCATCGCCGGCATGCTGGTGCTGTTCCTGACGGGGCTCTACCTGTGGCGTTTCTTCTACCGCGAGGAGGACGACGTCAGCACCGTCCGGCGGGTGGCGAAGAACTCGCTGGCACCCATCGTCCTCAATCTCTTCAACCGGGCCATTGACATGGCCTTCGCCGCGCTGATGGCCCGCATCCTGGGCCCGGTGGGGAATGGTCAATATGCCTGGGCGATCAACGCCTATCTCTGGTTCGACATCGTCGCCAACTTTGGCCTGGACATGTATCTGGTGCGCGAGGTGGCCCGCGACCGTGCCCACGCACGACAGGTCTTTGTCAATACGACAGTGTTGCGTCTGTTGCTTTTCGTGGCAGTAGCACCGGCGCTGGGGGTCTTCCTGAGTGAATGGCAGGTGTTGGGCGGTCCGCTGGCAGTAGAGACGGTGTGGGCAGTCGTACTGCTCTACGCGGGGCTTCTGCCGGGTACCGTGGCCAACAGCCTGACGGCGCTCTTCCGCGCTTGTGAGAAACACGAATATCCCGCTGCCATCCAGACCGTGACCACCATTATCAAGGTCACGCTGGGGGCGCTGGCGCTGGTAGGTGGAATGGGAATTGTGGGGGTGGCAGGGGCCTCCATTCTGACCAACGTAACAACGATGATGATCCTGGCGCTACTGGCGCAGCGACTGATCTGGGCTAGGCTGCCACCGGCGCGGGGCCGCATCCTGTGGTCCCTGCAACGCGAGATGCTGGCCGAAAGTTGGCCGCTGATGGCCTCGTTGTTGTTGCAGGTGCTCTTTCCCGGTATCAACGTGTTGCTCCTCAAACCCTTGCAGGGAAATGCGGTGGTGGGCTGGTACGACGCCGGGTATAAATGGATAGGCGCGCTTAATATCATCCCCTCCTTCTTTACCGTCGCCGTCTTCCCAGTCATGTCGCACCAGGCTACACAAGACATATCTGGGCTTCGCCGGTCGTATCGCCTGTCCGTCAAACTGCTGACGATGGTCGCACTGCCAGCGGGTGTACTCGTCACGCTGCTGGCAACACCGCTGGTGGGTCTACTCAGCGGTCCGGAGTTCTTGCCCCACGGCGCGGTGGCTCTGCAAGTGTTGGTTTGGTCTATCGTCTTCGGCTGGATCAACAGCCTGACCAACTACGTGCTCATCGCCCTCAACCGTCAGCGTTACGTACTCCTGGCTTCCGGGGCACGTGTGGTCTTTGCCGTGGTGGCGAATTTGCTGTTCGTGGGGAGGTTCGGCTACGTCGCATCTGCGTGGATCATCATTGGCGGGGAACTGCTGTTGGTGCTGCTGTTCTACGCCGACCTGCGCCGGCACCTGGGGCCGGTGGGGTGGGGACAGACGTTGGGGCGGCCCGCGCTGGCAGGGCTGCTGATGGGAACGGCGGTCTGGGGCGTGTCGGCCTTCAGTCCGGCGCTCGCATTTATGACCGGGGTGGTCGTATACCCCGTGGCGCTGGTTCTGCTGCGCGCCCTCACGCCGGAGGAATGGGAGATGTTGGCGCCGCTGGTGCCAGCGCCGCTGCGCAAAGTAGCGCCGGTCTAGTGCCCGCGCCCTGCTTCTTGCTTCCTTCCCCATTCTGCGGTACAATCCACCCCAGGCATCGGGAGAGGAGAACCCGCTATGGCCGAGACAATCCGCATCCAAGACATCGCCCAGCACGTAGGAGAAAAAGTCACGCTCCAGGGGTGGCTCTACAATCGCACCGACAAGGGGAAACTCCAGTTCCTCCAGGTACGCGATGGCACCGGCTTCGCCCAGTGCCTCGTCTTCAAGAAGGAGGTCAGCCCGGAGGTCTTCGAGCTGGCCCGGAGCCTGACCCAGGAATCGTCCCTCGTCGTCACCGGCACCGTTCGCCAGGACGCCCGCGCCCCTGGCCTCCCCGGCGGCTACGAAGTGAGTGTCACTGACCTGCAGGTGCTCCAGGTAGCCCAGGACTATCCCATTCAGCCCAAAGAGCACGGGGTCGAGTTTTTGATGGACCACCGCCATCTGTGGATCCGCTCGCAGCGACAGTGGGCCGTGCTGCGGGTACGGGCCACCGTCATCCGCGCCATCCGCGATTGGCTCGACGACCACGGCTTTGTCAACATGGATACGCCCATCCTCACCCCGGCCGCCTGCGAGGGCACGTCTACTCTCTTCGAGACCGACTACTTCGGCGAGCCGGCCTACCTGGCCCAGTCCGGTCAACTCTACAACGAGGCCGACATCTACTCCTTTGGCCGCGTCTACTGCTTCGGCCCCACCTTCCGCGCCGAGAAGTCAAAGACCCGCCGCCACCTGACCGAGTTCTGGATGGTGGAACCGGAGGCTACTTTCTGCGATCTGGAGCAGTTGATGGAGATCGGAGAGCAGTTCGTCTCCTACATCGTCCAGACCTGCCTGCGCGAGCGGGCGCAGGAGTTAGCACTACTGGGACGGGACACCAGTCACCTGGAGAAGGTGGTGCCACCTTTCCATCGCATCTCTTACGACGAGGCGCTGGAGATGCTGTCGGAGATCCGAGCGGAGATTCGGGAGCAAACCGACGACGAGGAACTCGAGGACTTTTTGAAGATCGAGTGGGGGGATGACCTCGGCTCGCCGCACGAGACGGAACTGACCAAGCGGTTCGAGAAGCCGGTCTTCGTCTATGGCTACCCGACGCGGGCCAAGGCGTTCTACATGGAGCCCTGGCCCGGACGGCCGGAGGTCTCCAAGAGCGCGGATTTGCTGGCCCCGGAGGGATACGGGGAGATCATCGGCGGGTCGGAGCGCATTTCTGACCCCGACGTGCTGCTCGTGCGGCTCAAGGAGTGGAACCTGCCCCGTGAGGCGTTCGAATGGTACATTGACCTGCGACAATACGGCTCGGTTCCCCACTCCGGTTTTGGATTGGGTGTTGAGCGTACCGTCACATGGATCTGTGGCCTGGACCATTTGCGGGAGACGATTCCGTTCCCGCGCCTTTTAAAACGAGTATACCCCTAGAGTCGGGCGCAACACGGTACAACAGGAGAGTTGCTGCTGCCGGTTGTATGTCAATGGGGTGATTTAAGAACTCAAAAGTTGTTGAAGCAGGTACATCCCAAGAATGGAAAGAGGTGAGGTTATGCGAACGTCGAGAGATCGGAGGCGAATCCGAAAGCAGACCCGCAAGCGGAAGTTACGCTATCTGCGTGAGCGGTTGGAGGATACAACCAAGCCCGCTGAGCGCAAACAGTTAATCGAGAAGATTCGGCGCATTAGTCCTACGGCGCCTGTGCCAGAGGAGTAGCAGATCATGGTGCTTCTTGGTGATCTCTTGAACGCGAAGGACTTTGGCAAGGCCATGGATGGCCTGGCCCGTGAGTTCAGGGACAAGCATAGGCTTCCGGAGATTCACCAGCTCGGTTTGATAGCCCAGGATGTGGAGCATGCGGCCCGTGGCCTGGAGGATCAGGGCGTTGACCCGTTCTTCATCGCAGACGGGTCCGCGGCATCGTGGCGCGAGCGAGGGCAGGAGCGGAGCTTCCGGGGAAAGATGGGTCTGGCGTACTACCAGGGCTTTGAGTTCGAACTCCTGGAGCCAGGGGAGGGCTCAGACTTCTACCGGCAAAGCCTGGATCCTGAGGGAGGGATCGTGGTTCAACACCTGGGGTTCCTGGTGCAGGACGTGGATGAGTGGGCTGACCAACTCACCGCTGCCGGGTCACCGGTATGGATCCGGGGCAAGCTCAAGATGGGACCGATGGGAGCGGACTTTGCGTACGTGGACACCGTGGAGGAGGCCGGCATCGTAATCGAATTTATCTCCTGGCGAACCTTTGGCCGGATCTCCCAGCCACTGGCTGGACTCTTTCGTCTCCTGGGCCGACTTGAGAAGTAGTCGGGGAAAAGGAGCATCTCGGTCTGAGCAGTAGACAGATGAGTTTGCCAGGTCGGTAAGGACGTAGTATAATTCCGTTGCATTCTGCAAACATTTGCTAGACCATACCTTCAGGGGAGCTTGGAGAGCCAGGCTGAGAGGGTGCCCCGGACGGATGTTTTCTATCCGCAACCACCGGCACTGACCCTTGGAACCTGATCTGGGTAATTCCAGCGGAGGGAAACGACTCCATGGCGCAACGTGGTCGCCCCGCTGGTCGGGGCGTTTTCTCTGTGAGGAGGTAGAGTAATGATCAAGATTACTGCTCCACCGGAATGGGGCATAGAACCAGTTCCCAAAGAGCATCGTCTCCTGGGCTTTCTGGACTATTTTGCCCTCTGGTCCAGCCTGGGAGTTGGGCTGTTGGTGCTTTTGGCCGGGACGCTACTTGTGCCCGGACTGGGCTTAGGGCCTGCCTTGCTGGCCACCGTCGTCGGCACGGTGGTTGGCTGCCTGCTCCTGGCGCTGGCGGGAGTGATAGGCAGCGACAATGCCATACCCACCATGGTTATGCTGCGTCCCGTGTTGGGCATCCGTGGCTCCTATCTGCCCACCATCCTGAACATCGTCCAGCTTATCGGCTGGGGAGCCTTCGAGATCATCGTCATGGCCCAGGCCGCCAACACCATCACCGAGTCCCTTTTCGGCTTCTCCAGTTATCTCCTGTGGGTCTTCCTCTTCGCCGCCTGGTGTGTGCTGCTGGCCATTGGCGGACCACTGGTAGTGGTCAGGCAGTGGCTGAAAAAGTTCGCCGTCTGGCTGGTCTACGCCATCACCATCTACCTCACTTACTACCTGTTTAGCCATTACGACGTGGGCAGCCTGTTGCGTGGTGAGGGGACGGGCGAGTTACCCTTCTGGCTGGCCGTGGACCTGGTGGTGGCCATGCCCATCTCCTGGATGCCCCTGGTGGCCGACTACAACCGCTTCGCCAGGAAAGCAGGCCCGGCCTTCTGGGGCACCTACCTGGGGTACTTTGTGGCCAACGCCTGGTTTTACGCGCTGGGAGCCCTCTTCGTGCTGGCCCTCCAGACTACCGATCTCATCCCGGCTATCCTGACCGTGACCGGGGGGTGGGTGGCCCTGGTGCTCATTCTGGTGGATGAGACGGACAACGCCTTCGCCGACATCTACTCGGCGGCCGTGTCCGGCCAGAACATCCTCCCCCGGGCCAGGCAATGGTGGCTGACAGTGGCAGTCGGGACTATCTGCTTTATCCTGGCAGCCACGGTGGACATCGGCCAGTACGAGAACTTTCTGTTGTTCATCGGTTCGGTTTTCAGTCCCCTCTTCGGCATCTTGGCGGCGGATTACTTCCTGTTGCGGAGACGGCGTTACCAGGTCGAGGAACTCTACCGTGATGAGGGGCGCTATTGGTACTGGCGAGGGGTGAACGGCTGGGCTGTCCTGGCTTGGCTCCTGGGAATCCTCGCCTACCGGGCCATCGCCCACTACCTGCCCTGGCTGGGAGCCTCTGTGCCCAGCTTCGTGATCTCTCTGGGGCTCTACTTTGCCTTCGGCAAGTTGTTTCTCACCGGCAAACTCTCTTCGGAGTAAGGAAATAAGAAGATATGAACGACCTGTGCGAGAAGATAGCGCAATTGCGAGAACGGGTTCGCCAACAGAAGCCCCTACTCCATCACATCACCAATTTCGTGGTCATGAACGACACGGCCAACGTCACTCTCCACATCGGCGGGCTGCCGGTGATGGCTCACGCCCGGGAGGAAGTGGCCGAGATGGTGGGGGCCGCTGGAGCCCTGGTGCTCAACCCCGGCACGCTCACCCCCAGTTGGGTGGAGTCCATGCTGGTCGCCGGGCGCAGGGCCAACGAACTGGGCATCCCCATCGTCCTCGACCCAGTGGGGGCCGGGGCGACGTCGTTGCGGACGGAGAGCAATCTACGCCTCCTCGACGAGTTGAGGATCGCCGTCGTGCGGGGCAACTCCGGCGAGATCGGCGCCCTGACTGGCCTGGGGGGTGTGGTCAAAGGGGTGGAGACCGTGGTGGAGGTGGAGGAGCCCGAGGAGGTAGCCAAGGCCCTGGCCCGTCGGTATGGGCTGACGGCGGCCATCACTGGTCCCCGAGACGTCGTCACCGATGGGGAACGAGTGGCGGTGGTGGACAACGGTCACCCCATGCTCAAAACCATCACCGGCACCGGCTGCTCGGCTACCACTATGATCGCCGCTTTTGTCGCCGTGGAACACGACTACGTGTTGGCCGCCACCGCGGGATTGGCCTGCTATGGGCTGGCAGCCGAGCTGGCTGCCACTCAGGCCACAGGCCCGGCCAGTTTCAAGGTGGCCCTCTTCGACGCCATCTACAACCTCTCGACCGAGCAAATCCTGGAGGGGACCAGGGTTCAATATCTGTGAGGCGAGATATGGATTGGACTCTATACGTCATCACCGACGCCAAACTGTCGCGCGGGCGCTCGCACGTGGAAGTGATTCGAGCCGCCATGGAGGGCGGTGCGACCGTCGTCCAGTACCGCGAGAAAGAAAGGACGACGGGGCAACTGGTGGAAGAGGCACTGGCCCTGCGTGAGTTGACCCGTGAGGCTGACGTGCCTCTCATCGTCAACGATCGGCTGGACGTGGCATTAGCTACGGAGACAGATGGCGTCCACGTGGGGCAGGACGACATGCCCGCCACCATGACCCGCAGGCTGATGGGTCAGGAGAGGATCGTGGGCGTCTCGGCCACCAACCTGCAAGAGGCGATCCAGGCCGAGAAGGATGGGGCCGATTACCTGGGTGTGGGGCCTATCTTCGCTACTCCCACCAAGCCCGATGCTGCTCCGCCTATGGGTCTGGAGGGTCTGGCCGAAGTCTGTCGCCACGTTTCAATTCCGGTAGTGGCCATCGGGGGAATCAACGAGCACAACGCAGCCGCGGTCATCGAAGCCGGTGCCGACGGTGTGGCCGTGGTCTCGGCGGTGATCGCAGCGCCTGACGTGGCCGCAGCCGCCCGCCGTCTGCGAGAGGTCGTTGAAGCTGCCAGGAAGTCGCGAGGAGCATGAGGTGCGCATCGCTGAAATCGGAGAGTTCGGGCTCATAGACCGCGTGGCCAGGAGCCTGCCCACGCTGGGCGAAGGAGTGGTGGTGGGCATCGGCGACGATGCGGCCGTGCTGCGCATCAGCGAGGACAGGTACCTGCTGACCACCTGTGACATCCAGGTGGAAGGCGTCCATTTCCTCAAGGACAAGATCGCCCCCTGGCAACTGGGGCGCAAGGCGGTAGCCATCAACCTGAGCGACGTCGCCTCCATGGGCGGCAAGCCTCGGTATCTCACCGTCTCTCTGAGTCTGCCCAAGGAGACCGCCGTGGCGTACGTTGACGGTCTTTACGAGGGCATCAGACAGGAGTGCGAGGCCTGCGGTGTGGACGTCGTAGGTGGCAACATGGCCCACTCGCCGCACATCATCGTTGATACCTTCCTGGTGGGGGAAGTGGAAGCAGAGCGACTCCTCTTGCGTTCGGGGACCGGCGTCGGCGACCGCGTGCTGGTCACGGGCAGCCTCGGCGATTCTGGTGCCGGGCTGGCCCTGCTGCTGAACCCTGAGGCTACCTGCGAGGAGGTGCACCGGCAAAGGGTGCTGGATGCACATCTCACCCCCAAAGCGCGCCTTGAGGAAGGGCGGGCCATCGCCCTTTCGGGGCTGGCCACGGCCATGATTGACGTCAGCGACGGCACCGTCAGCGACATCGGCCACATCTGCGAGATGAGCCACGTCGGAGCGCAGTTGTGGGCTGCAAACCTGCCCGTCTCGGAAGCGACACAGGCTGTGGCTCGCGCAACAGGGAAAGATGCCTTGGAACTGGCCCTGGGGGGCGGCGAGGATTACGAATTGCTCTTCACCGCTCCGGCCAAACAGGTGGACGAGTTGGCTCACCTGGTGCAACGGGAGACCGGCACCCCGGTCACAGTCATCGGAGAGATTGTCCCCGCCACCGAAGGAATCACTCTGGTGCATGCTGATGGAACCCGTACCTCTCTGCGCGGGGGAGGATGGGATCACTTTCGCTGATTTTCGTTCATACTCGTCGGGAGGGAGTCTTTCATGCGGAAAGCACTGACTATCGCTGGCTCTGACTCCGGTGGTGGGGCTGGCATACAGGCCGATCTCAAGACCTTTGCTGCTTTGGGCGTCTATGGCACGAGCGCCTTGACGGCTATCACCGCTCAGAACACAGTTGGGGTGCAGGGGGTGCACGAACTGCCGGCCGAGTTCGTGGGCCTGCAGATTGACTCGGTGGTGAGCGACATCGGCGTGGACGCGGTCAAGACCGGGATGTTGGCCAACGCCGAGATCATCGCTGTGGTTGCCACCAAAGCCAAGGAGCACGACCTACCCAACCTGGTGGTGGATCCAGTAATGGTGGCCAAGAGTGGCGATCCCCTTTTGCGGGAAGATGCCTGCGACGCTTTGATCAGTCAACTCCTACCCCTGGCTGTGGTCGTCACTCCCAATCTGCACGAAGCGCGTGTCCTCACAGGTATGGCTATTGAGGACGTCGAGGATATGAAGAAGGCGGCCGGGGCCATTCACGGGCTGGGAGCAAAGCACGTGGTGGTGAAAGGAGGCCATCTGCCAGGGGAAAGCATTGACGTCCTTTTCGACGGTCAAGAGTTCACCCTGTTCCGTTCGCCGCGCATTGAGACCAGAAACACCCACGGCACCGGCTGCACGTTTGCCTCGGCCATCGCCGCTGGACTGGCCAAGGGGCAGAGCGTTGTGGAAGCGGTGGAGGAGGCCAAGGAGTTCATCACCATGGCCCTGCGTCACTCGCCAGACATCGGCCACGGCCACGGGCCCACTCATCACTTCGCGGCGCTGTACGAAAAGGCTGGGATGCCTCACTGACCTCGTTGGCGTGCCTGCCCCTTGCGATCGGCCCGACCGCCACACGGGGCGGTCACAGAACGCCTCTCCCGTGGCAAGCACTACCATTCGCGTTGGTCTAGCTGCGGGATTGTAGTATACTTGGGCTCAAGATAGATCCCCTGTGTGAAAGGTATCGTCTAACCACATGAGGAAGAGGTATGCGCAGACTTATCAGCCGCCTGCTGAAACCAATCAACCTATGGATCGCCCTGGCCCTGCTGGCGGCCAATGGCCTGGCCTGGGCAACGGCGCTGGCACCGAGCGGTCTCACCTACACCGTCGAGCCGGTGCTGGAACCAAGCCTGGCCGACCTGCGCGACCGTCTCTGGGAAGGGGGGCACAACGGCGAGCGGTTCGAACTCAACGTCACCGGTCAGAAAGCCGCCGAGAGCATCGCCTGGTTCCTCGGCAACCACCCCGAGATCCCCTTCAGCCACCCGCGTATCGCATTTCACCCTGGTGAGGTCGAATCCTGGGGCGAGGTGGAGATGCTGGGGCTACGGCTCTCCATCCACGGGCAGGCGACGATGGTGCTGGAGAACGGCGTCCCCATCGTCACACTCACCGACCTGGAGATAGCCGGTGCCCCCGTGCCGAGCTTCGTCCTGGAGGCCATCCAGGATGCTGTGTACGAGCAGGTGGATCTCTCTAACCGTGAACTGCCCGTGATCTTCGAGACGCTGGAACTGCGGGAGGGGGAAGCGGTCGCCAGTGGAACGATCCGCTGAGGGAAGTCTTCTAGCGCGGCCGGAAGCAAAAGCGCGAGGAGCGTTCACTTACGTCGGCGTCGTCGAGACGTACCACGCCGCCACCCACCCCCGCTGGCCCTCCGGCGTCTCCACGTAGAGCCACTCGTCGTACCGGCCCACCAGCACCCGCGCGCGATCCGGATCATCGTGGACCGTGAGCGGTGTGTTGTGCGCAGGCCGCACGATGCGCTTGGCTTTCACCGTGGGCCGCTTGCGCATGTTCATATCCTGAGTGGGGTAAACGGTCAGCAGGGTTTCTGGTGCTGGGCCGGGCCTGGTCTGCACGTACCAGGCAGCGACGTAGCCCTTGCTACCATCGGGGAGGCGTACCTGCAGCCACTCGCCTCGGTCGCCCAACCTCGCCAGTCCAGCATCCCGGTCACCGATCACGGACAGCGGCTCGTGGGGCAAGGCGATGGCTATGCGGCTGGTGCCTGTCGAGGTGCCCTTGCGCACGTTCAACGCCTCGGTGGCGTAGACGACGAGTGTTTCGGTTAGCGTTGGTTCGGGTGCGGGTTCAGGCGTGGGTTCGGGCGGCGCCGGGCTGGGGGACTGCAGTTGGACGTACCAGGCAGCCACGAAGCCATCCATCCCGTCGGCGCGCTGCACCTGGATCCACTGCCCCTGCTGGCCCACCTTGGCGTGTGCAGCGGCGGCGGCGCCCAGCACAGTGAGCGGTTCACCCTTACGCAGCCACGCCAGTTGTGTGGAAGCGGTCGTGGGCCTGGCGCGCAGCCGCACCTGGTCGGTGGTGTAGATAGTGAGATCGCTGGGCGCAGGGGGCTCGTCTTCCTGCAGATAGGGAAATGGGTCCACCACCCCGGCCGGGTAGCCGGGAGTCTTAGCGCCGATCAGCTTGAGCGTGAAATGCAGGTGGGGGCCGAAGGAATGGCCCGTATTACCGGCTAGCGCGATCTGCTCACCGGCCTTCACGTGCTGGCCTCTGGCAACCAGCACCCTGGAAAGGTGAGCGTAGATGGTGTGATACTCACGGCCATCAACCTTGTGCCGGATGCGCACGTGGATGCCGTAAGCGTTGCCGTCGTCGGGCCGGATATCGAACACCTCGCCGTCCGCGCAGGCGTAGATGTTGCTCCCGACAGAAGCCTGGAAATCGAGTCCCTCGTGGCCAGCCTGGTTGTACTTGGCATAGATGTGTGGGTTCTTGCCAAAGTACTGCGTGATCTTACGACTGTCCACGGGCCACTGTAGTTTGAATCGTTTAGCCATGACTGCCCTCCTGTCTCTCAATCTGTGGATCTACCTCGTGTCAAGATTATACTTCCCCCTATGTGGCCTGTCAAACAAGGGACGAGCCGGATTTGAGTTGTAGAGGAAAATGTGCTACAATCTACTAGATGGCGATTGCCAGTTTCAAACCATCCCAGACCCAAGCTCCGATGCTATCCTGTGCAACCTTGACTGACTTACATCGTAGATAGAGTAGCCATCTATTACAGTGAGCGCGAAGACCTTGCCCGACCGGTTAGAAGTGTGAAGAGAACCTCAATAGTACCTGAACACTGAAATTCTTGTACATTGAGCAAGAATCTAACGCAGAGACGCAGAGTCGCAAAGAGTTATCTCTGCGCCTCTGCGCCTTGGCGTCTTTGCGTTGAGTCTTTCCTGCTTGGTTCCGGCTTGTCCGGGTTAGGAGTTGCGAATGCAAAACATTGATAGGACTCGAATTATCTTCATAGCCATTGTCGGTTTTGCTCTGATGATTGTTTGTGTTGCGGTCGCCTACAACGCTGTCAGTAGACTGATTGCTGAGGTCGGCGCTACTGCAACACCTGTCGCTGGCGGAGCGACACCCTCGGGTCAGGCCACGCCCGTTGTCCAATTGGAGTCGCCAGACCCCATTTTTGCCCCCGACTACGACCCCGGTGACGGCTTGCCCATCTATGTCTGTGGCGCTGATGCTTTTGGCAGCTACTTTACCCTGCAACAGATGCAAATGTCGGGCAAAGACGTGGCGCACGGCTTCCACCTGGGGCTAGTTCCCTTCTTCCTGGATGACGACCCCGCCTACGACGTCTCCGAGGAACAGCGTACAGCCCTGCTCAATAGCGGACAGTGGGACTGCCTGCTCACCACGTTAGACTCGGTGGCCTTGAGCAGCCCTGGCATCGTCACAGCCATCGTTGACGAAAGCGCCGGCGCCGACCAACTGTGGGTGCGGGATATTGCCACCATCAACGACTTGAGGGACAAGCGGATCGCCTTTTCGCGTGGCAGCGTGGGCGAATACTTTGTCTATTATGCCCTCTCCATCGCCCGCTTGAACCCGCGCTTTGATGTGGAACTGCTGCCCCAGGACAGCGTGGCCGATGCCATCGAAGTCTTCAATGCGGGGCAAGCTGATGCAGTTTCTGGCTGGGAACCGGACATTTACGAGGCCGAAGCGAGTGGGGGCGTGCCCCTCCTTAGCTCAAATCAATTGCGCATCGTCCTCGACGTGGTGGTCACCTCCCGCCAGTCCATTGGGGCCAAAGCCGACCTGGTGCAGTCTTTCCACGACGCCTGGTTCGATACACTGAAGGCACAGGTAGAGAACTTTGACACGGCCGCGGCCCAGATCGCCGACTGGGGACACAACGACTGGAGTTACGTCTATCCCGAGAGCGCCGGTGAAGACCTGACCCTGTGGCTGGAGAACGTGGCCCAGGCCGACCTGGGCGACAACGCCTTCGTAATGCGTGACCTCAGGCCCCTCATCAGCCGTCTGGAGATAGCTCGGCGCGTCTGGGCCGCCTCTGGTCTAGAAGTGCCGGGTGATGACGCGGCCGACCTGGTGAACCCTGGTTTCGTCTCTCGGTCGGCCGCGCAGGCCAGTTTGCAGCCCAGTGGCAACCCGGTCAACGACAGCTTTTCCCTCTCTGCCCAACTTGACTTATCCGGCGTGGGCACCGGCGATGCAGAAACGCTGGCGGTGCTGCCCTGCCGTCGCTTCACCTTCCTGCCCGAATCCACAGAGTTGACGCTGGAGTCACGCCGCATTCTGGATGACTGCGTGATGCCTACCCTGTCGCAAAGCGTGGGCTTGTTCTTGCGGGTCAAAGGCTCCTCAGCCTGGCCCGGCCCGCCCGGCACCTACACGCAGGAAGAGATTCTAGAGTTTGCCGAAGCTCGCGCCCAATCGGTGGTGGACTACCTGGTCTCGCAGGGAATTGACCCGGCGCGCTTCGTCGTCGAGGCCACATTGCCGCCGGAGGATCATTGGGAAACCGAGGACACGGAAAAGCAGGCGGAAGATCGGTACGTGGAGATGACGCTGATTACCGTCGGGCGGTAAGGAGGAGAGTTAGCGCGCTCATGCGTCACAAGTACCAGAACCTACCTTGAAAGACAGTTACAGTAAAGATGCGGTACAACACTGATGGTTTGGAATAGAATGAGAGGAGACGTGACGTTGATAACCGAGTTGTTGCCCAAGGTGCAGGCTCTTCCACGGGCTGATAAGCTGCGTCTAATGCAGTTCCTGGTGTTTGAACTTGCACGAGAAGAAGGTATCGCTTTACTCCAACCTGATGAAGATTACCCTATTTGGACACCCTACAATGCTTTTGATGCTGCCGCTACCTTACTAGATGCCCTCAAAGAGGAGCAAGCCACTTATGCCAGTTGAGGCCCAGCGTTTCTCTTTCACGGAAATTGACAAGTCGCTTGGAGCCGCCAGCAGTCTTCCGTATCTACCGCTTACTCTGAGCTATCGGGACACATCTCTATCCGTGTCAGGGTTGTTGAATACAGGCGCGACCGTTAACGTATTGCCCCATGACATTGGCAGACAGTTGGGTGCAGTTTGGGACCAGCAAACAACCCCTGTACACTTAACAGGAAACTTGGCCCGGTTTGAGGCGCGAGTATTGATTGTTTCCGCAACTGTGGGGAAATTTGTGCCAGTGCGCCTTGCTTTTGCCTGGACACAAGCAATCAATGTTCCACTGATTCTGGGTCAAGTGAACTTCTTTCTGGAGCTTGACGTGTGTTTCTTTCGGTCTCAAAAGGTATTCGAGGTCAAGCCCAAAGAGCCCTAAAGATTTTGTATTTTCATCGTCGAGGCCACCTTGCCGCCGGAGGATCACTGGAAAACCGAGGATGCGGAAAAGCAGGCGGAAGATCGGTACGTGGAGATGACGCTGATCACCGTTGGGCGCTAAGGGGAGAGTTAAACCGCCGCTATGTTTGACCGCATCTTGAAACGAATGCGGGAGAGAATCCGTACACGACAGTACGTGATGACCTTACACGCCGAAGAGGAAATGGATGATGATGGCTTATCCATTTTTGATGTCGAGCGCGGGATCCTTACCGGCGAAATCGTCGAACGGCAGA
The DNA here is from genome assembly GCA_964568065.1 of uncultured Anaerolineales bacterium. GTDB lineage: Bacteria > Chloroflexota > Anaerolineae > B4-G1 > B4-G1 > CAZMOT01. The sequence goes on along the minus strand of CAZMOT010000036.1, from coordinate 12,128 downwards.
AAGACCGCATCACAGAAGAGTGGAAGTACCTCGTCGAGGGTCAGACAATTGCAGGCGATCCAGTAGTGGTAGTTGCCAAGTCAAGCATCACTGGTAAGTTGGTTATCATCACCGTGTATCTGGCTAAATAGCAGGGAGAAGACCAATGATCTGCGACATTTGTGGACAGGAAGGTGCTCGCGTTCGTCACGTGACACGCAGTTACGGCAAAGGTGAAAACCTGCTCATTATTGAGAATGTCCCCGTTATCAACTGTCCGCACTGTGGAGAAAGCTACCTCACCGCCGAAACATTACACGAGATCGAACGAATCAAACTGCACCGTCAGAATCTCACCACGGAACGACCGGTACCTATCGCTGTTTTTGTTTAGCCCCATCACTTCTCCAGCCAGGGGCGCGCTTAGTCGTCGAGGCCACCTTGCCGCCGGAGGATCACTGGAAAACCGAGGATGCGGAAAAGCAGGCGGAAGATCGGTACGTGGAGATGACGTTGATAACCGTCGGGCGCTAAGAGCAAAGTTGACCGCACGCACACGAAAGCACGCGGGGAATATACGGTTTGAAAGCAGGCAAGATTGAATGCGTATTCAGAGCGCTACCATTCACATCGGCAATATAATTCGCAATGCTGTCGTCTTTAACCCTAAGAATTGGCAAGGAGACACAGTGAACGCAGATACATTACCTCAAACTGTAGCCCAGTTGTTCTCATTATTGCATCAACGGAGAATAGACTATTTGCTCGTGGGTGGAGTAGCCTTGCTACAGTATGTTGAGGGACGCAACACCGAAGACATTGACCTTATCGTTGCTGCACCTGCCTTGAGCCAGTTACCCGAAGTGCAAATCCTGAATCAGACGATGTATTTCGCACGTGGGCAGTTCCAGGACCTGCACATTGACTTTCTACTCACCGCTAACCCGCTTTTCAAGAAAGTACAGCAGGAGTACGCTACCACACAACATTTCATAGAAAGTGACATACAATGCGCTACTGTCGAAGGATTGCTGTTGCTCAAGTTATACGCGCTCCCCTCACTCTATCGCGAGGGAGAATTCGCGCGTGTTGGCCTCTGCGAAAACGATATTGCTATGCTGTTGCATTACTATAAGCCTGACCTATCTGTCCTACTCGATGAACTAAAACCCTACCTCAGTGATACTGATCTGACGGAATTGCGCAACATTGGAGAAGAGATTCAACAACGACTGGCACGCTTTCGTCCGAGCCAAAAAGACGACCAGTGAACTGTCTATCCAGATATCTGGTTCATTCAACATAAATCTTGCCAAGCAAGCGCGGCCAACCGGGGAGAAGCCATTGATCTTTACTCTGCCTATCATCACTCGCTTGTCTACATTGTGGCACTAGACCGCGTCAGAAGCCACGCCGCCGCCGCCGAACCATTGCGAGACCGATGACGCGGAAAAGCAGGCAGAAGATCGCTACGTGGAGATGACGTTGATCATCGTCGGCCGCTAGGGTAGAGTGCAGATATTGACTCAAACTTACCAACAATGTCCTGGGTACAAGAGAAAAATGAAATTAGGGGACAGCCTACTCCCTCGCTACAGCCGACATGCGCTATCGCGTGGGGCAAACAACGGCTCCTTGCAAGGAGATCCGATGCAAAGAAAACAGAAACGTAATACCTTGCTGCTGGTAACGATTCTAGTCTTGACGACGGTCACTTGTACCTGTACTTTGACCGGCGATGACGGCCCACCCCGCAATGCAGTTGTGATTGAAGTGACGGCCAACACCAGCCTGACGCCCTGGTTAGAGACGGCGATTGAAAGCTTCAACGACGCACGAACCGAAACAGGCGCCGGCAAACCCGTCTACGTCACGCTTAACCCGGTTGAATCAGGGCAAGCCGTGACCGACATGGCCGCCGGCGGCCCTCTACCAGCACTTTGGATACCGGATGACCTGGTCTGGCCTAACCTGCTGGCCGATCAGGGCATTGACAGTTTCCAGGGCAACTGCGTCAGTCTGGCCGAAAGCCCGCTGGTCATCGCCATGTGGCGGCCGGTGGCCGAGTCCCTGGGCTGGCCCGGCCGCTCCCTGGGCTGGCTCGACGTGGGCAGCCTGGCCGCCGACCCATCCGCCTGGGACTATTACAGCGGCGACCAGTTTGGCGACAACCTGCGCCTGGGCCATACCCATCCCGGACTGTCTGGCACCGGTACCAGCACCCTGCTGGCTATCGTCCAGGCGGCCGAATCGAAAACGGAAGCCGTCGGCGTGGACGACATTCAGCGGCCGATCGTGCAGGCTTCGGTGAGCGCTTTCGAGGCGGCCGTCTCCTGGTTCAGCAGTACCACCGACGACCTGGGGCAGACGATGAGCGAGCGGGGGATCGGCTATCTGGGAGCAGCCGTGATGTACGAAAGCACCGTCGTCAATTACGGCAGCGGTGACCCAGGCCTGGTCCCCATCTATCCCTTTGAAGGCACCTTTGTGGCCACACACCCGGCTTGCTTGAACAGTGCAGCCGACGCCGAGACGCAAGAAGCGGCCACCCTTTTCCGCGACTACCTGCTGGGGGAGGAAGCGCAGCATAAGGCGCTGGCCAACGGGTTGCGACCGGTCAACGACAGTGTGTCCTTAGGCGCACCGCTGGATGAGAGCCACGGCGTTGATCTGGCCCAGCCGGAGATCGTCTTCGGTCCGCCCAGCGTAGATACGATTTACGCCGTGCAGGACTTGTGGCAAGCAGCACGCAAGGACGTGAACCTGGTCATGCTGCTGGATACGTCCAGTAGCATGGCGGGCAGCAAGATGGAAAACGCGCGTGAAGCAGCTATCCAGTTCGTGGAACAGATGGGGGATGATGATTTTATCACCATCATCGCCTTTTCAGACCAACCGGTCACCATCCTTAAACAGGAGCAGGTTGGCCTGGCACGCAGCAACGTTATTGAGGCGCTCAAGCAACTGGAGGCTGACGGATATACAGCCCTCTACGATGCCATTGGCATAGCAGCCACCATCGTCGCCAACACCAGTTCCGCACAAACAAGCAACGCGATGGTCGTGCTGACAGATGGCCTGGACACGAATAGTTACCGGTACACCTTCGATCAGGATCTGATCGAAATGGCCGCTGCTAACGACACCACCGTCTTTACCATCGCCTACGGCTCCGATGCCGACAAAGACCTGCTGTCCCAACTGGCACTCCGGGCCAACGGCAACTTTTACCTGGGCGACGAAGCCAGCATCGCTGCCATCTACGAGGAGATGTCGGCCGCTTTTGGCGGCAGCGTGGGGGTTGGCCGATAACCCTCGTCCTCAATGATTCATAGGAGGAAGCGTATGAGCGTTCAGCCGCACTAGCGGCAAATCGGCTCTTTTGACAAAACGGACTATCTGCGCTATAAGACAACATCAACCCAAACACAAACAGGAGGAACCCAAAATGGCAACGCTTTTAGAAAAGGTCTCGACGTTAATCTCGGCGAATTTGCACGCTCTAGTGGACCAGGCGCTCAAAGCCAACAGTATGGCTGTGGTTGACCAGTACATCCGCCAGGTTGAGGACCATCTGGAAGACCTGGAAGACGCCGCAGCCACGGTGGGCGGTGAAGCCAAATCAATCAAGCGCAAGCTGGCCGACCACGAGCAGAAAGAGACCGAGCTGGACCAGGCCATTGATGCCTTCCTCATGGAGGGCAACGAGGCGACGGCTACTGCTACCCAGAGCAAGCTCAACAGCACCCGGCGGCTGATCGAGACGTACAAGGAGCAACTCACTCGCCTGGAAGCCGAGTTCCAGAAGCTTCTGGACGCCAAGGTCAAACTGGAGGCTCGTCTGGCGACGATGAAGCAACAGCGCGAGGAACTCCAGGCGCTTATGGAGTTGGCCAAGAGCAAAGAGATCGCCATCAAGGCTATGAAGGGCCTGGACGACTTGATAGGCTCCGGCGACAGCGACATCGGCCGCATCGCTCAATCCATCTACGCCCGGCTCGACAAAGCCACCACCGCCACCGAAATGCAGGCCGCTGGCCTCGAAGAGCAGATAGACGATGTACTGGATCGCAGCGCCATTGATTCCCAACTGGCCGAGCGCAGGAAGAGACTGGGGCTGAACGAGTGATGCTGCTCGCTGAGACCTTGTGACAGGATAGCAGATCACATCCATCTGCAGTCGCATTTCGGGCCGTGATACGTGAAACGTGATCCTGGTGCCACGCGGGCCTCTCACGCAACACGTTTCACGTGGCCTTGTGCACTGCCAGCCTGTTCCACCGGAACCCTGCTATGCCCACCATTCGCTCCGAACTGCAAAAGAAAGCCCAAAGCGCCATCTTGCAACATGCCTTCTTCCGCTGGGAAAGCGCAGTGGTGTTGGCCGGCACAATCCTGCTCACGGTGCTGCTGCCCCACCCCTTCCCGTGGTGGCCGGTGTGGGGCTGGCCGCTCCTGGGCTTGCTGGCGCTAGCTGCCATCGTCTACTCCAGCCTGGCCGATGCCGAGACCAACGCCCGGGTGTTGCAGGAGCTTTTTCGGAGCCAATTCGACCTTGGCCGGATCAGGGATGAGAAATTGTGCGAAGACGTGCAAACCGCGTTGGAGTATCAGCGCCGCATCGAGGTTCAGGTACGCGGACAGCGGGCCGGCGTGCTGCGGGACCGACTGGATGACACCGCCGACCAACTCAGCGACTGGATCAGCAACATTTACCAGTTGGCCCGACGACTGGACGCCTACCGCGAGGATGCTCTGCTGACCAAGGAGCGGAAGAGTGTGCCGCAGGAGATCAAGTCACTCACCGCCCGGCGCAAGGCGGAAAGCGACCCGACAGTCCAGCAAGAGTTGGACAAAGTGCTGGGAAGCAAGAACAAACAATGGCAAACGCTCCAAGCCCTGCACACCCGCATGAAGCAGGCTGAGTTGCAACTGGAGCAAAGCCTGACCGCCCTGGCCACGGTCTACAGCCAGATACAGTTGGTAGACGCCCAGGAGTTGGATAGCAGCCGGTCTGATCGCCTGCGAGTTGATATCCAGGAACAAGTCGAGCGGTTGAACGACCTGGTCAACAGCATCAATGAAGTCTACGATTACCACACGTCAGGACTGCCGTAAGCATAGAACGCGGGGCACAGGAATCGTCGGAAGGCCTGTCGGCCAACGTGCTACTCAAGATCGAGGAGATCAAAGACCAGCACCCTGTTACCGTGTGCGTCGGTCACGTAGATGGAGCCGTCCACCGCTACAGCGATACCCGTAGGCAGAGCGAAGGAGCGGTCATCCAAACCGTATTGGCCGAAGGAGAGCACGTAATCGCCCAGACTGTCGAACACCAACACCCGGTAGTGGCCGGGGTCGGTAACGTAGACGTACCCTTTGGCATCCACCGCCAGATAGGGCTTCTCCTCGGGTAGACCAACGTCCCACCCGACGATGGGCCACTGCCGCAAAAAGTTTCCAGCACTGTCAAAGACTTGCACGCGCCGGTTCCACGTATCGGCGACATACACCGCGCCATCTGGGCCAACAGCGATACCTACCGGCTCATCCAGGTAGCCCTCCAGCGCGCCTCCCCCACCCCACTGGAAAGCGAATTGTCCGTCCGGCTCAAAGACCTGGACGCGCTTGTTGCCCGTGTCGGCGACGTAGACTCGCCCCTCAGGGCCAATGGCGACACCGCGTGGGCCATAGAAGGCACTCTGGCTGGCCGCGTCCCCAAGGCTGTACTGGCCGAACAGCCCCCAGGCGGTGACCGGGTTGCCCTCGGCGTCCAGTTTCTGCATGCGGTGGTTCCAGGTGTCGGCAACGTACATTGAGCCATCGGGAGCAATCGCCACGTCCCACGGTTCGAGGAAACCTCGCACCACCCCGGCCTCAGTTTTTCGGTCGGATCGCCTGCCCCAGGCGGCGACGAACTCCCCATCGGCGGTGAATCTTTGGACGCGGTCGTTGCCGGAATCAACGACGTAGATAAAACCAGCGGGGCCAACCTTGATACCACGCGGGCTCCGGAATTGGCCTGCTGCCGAGCCCTCTCCGCCGAACACCCGCCGCGCGGCCAGTTCCTGCCAGCCTTCGGCATAGGGATCGGTCGGGCCAATTTCCCTCGGGCCAGTTGTGCTCAGGTCCCACATCTGAGCCGCCACGTCACGGCGGATGTAGAGACGGAATTCGTTGCGCAAAGGCCACTCGTCCAGTGTGTGTTTCTTGCCGGTCAGTTCGTCGTAGCGGCGGTAGTCACGGTCGTACCAGATGTCCCACAGCGCGGCGCGGGTCTGGGTGGCGGTGATGGCGTGGCCAATGCGCGCCCACGTCATGTTGCGGTAGTCCTCCACCGGCCACCACAGATAGGTATAGGTGTTGACGGCGTAATCGTCGCCCACGTAGGGGGCCACAGCCTGCCATTGCTCTCGCCCGGCGATGACGACGGGGGCATCCATATGCTCCCGCGAAGGCGTTTCGCCGTAAAAGACAGCGTTGGGATAGTTGCGCAGTTGCCAGTAGAACAACGTGGAGCCATCGGCACCGTATGCGACCTTGATCTCATTCGGGCCACCGGCGACGCGGCGTGAGAGTTCCTCTATCTGGCGCATCGCCTCCCCGACAGCCGGACCAGTGTGGGCGTAGACCAGGAACTCTGTCGGGTAGTCGTAGTTGACGTAGCAGAAGCGCCAGGCGGTGCGGATGGTGAGGAATACCGGCAGGAGAAGCACGATGAGCAGCAGGACGCGCACAGCCACGCGCCACCCACTGCGCCACACCAGGTAGCCCAATGCCGCGCCAAAGGCAAGCGTGCCCGTCAGCCCGCCCAGGAATAGACCGGTGACGTTCATCTGTGCTAGTTCGTATCCCTGAAAGGGGCGCGCAAGAGCGGCACTGACGAACATCGCCAGTGCCACGACGAACGGAGGAGCGACGAGCGCCAGCAGCCACACCCGGCGCTGGAGTGCCTGCCGCCAGACTTTGGCTAGCTCAGTCGAGCCGTCAACCCCTTCGATCAACCGCCCAATCAGCCAGCCGGAGAGCAAGATCATCGGTAAAGCCAGATGGACGGTGAGCCAGGGCATTTTCTCACCTGCATAGGAGTAGCCGAGCCATGAGAGCACGGTCCACCATAGAGCGAAGGGAATGAATTGTGAACTACGAATTGCGGATTGCGAATTGCGGACTTTGTCGTGAGCGCTCAGTCGAACGACCACGGAACGGACGGCCAGATAGATGGGAGTGATGAGGGTCAGCAGGAGCGGCAGATATTCATACAGTGGCACCATAATCAGATAGTAGTACGGCGGCTGGCTACCTCGTTCGACTTCCTGCTGTACCAGCCAGTAGCCCAGCGAGCCGACCATTCCGCTGGCGATGCCGGTACCTTTGGTAAAGAAAGTGGTGAACAGGACAACAAAAATGGCATAGTGGATCGCAGCCGCAACACTCCATCGCCGCCAGTTCCAGACCAACCCAATCACCACAGAAATCACCAGCACGACCCCCAAGATGACCATCGAGTACCAGATGTGGGGCGGGCTATATTGCAGCGGCTGGAGGGTAGCCAGGTTAGCCCAGAAAGGCACTGCCTCCGCCGCAGGGTAATGGTTTATAACAAACTCCCCCCCCTTGGCGGCCAGAAGGATGAGGAGCGGAGAGAGGAACGGAAGACACAACGTACCTAGAACAACGATGAGATCGAACACACGGTAGTTACGCAGATCGTGCGACGTGCCGACGAACAGAAAAGCCGCTGCCGCGAGCAGCGCCAGCCCGGCCAGGATAGCTCCAACGATTGCAGCGACCGGTACCGGCTCGGCCTGCATTTCTTCAGACGTGACCTCCTCGTCCAACACCGGCTGTTCCCCCCGACTCAGAAGCAGACCGAGTCCCAGGATGAACACCCCAATCAGCATAACCACCAGCGCGACCAGGAACAAAGGCTTCAGGTCTTCATTCGACCATTCTCGCCCCGAGGCCTGGATGACGAACAGGCCGACGAGAAAGAGACCAAAGATGGCATTGTATATGAAGGCGACCTCTTTGGCGGCGAACATCAACGACACACCCGCCGCCATCAGATAGAGCCAGCGCTCGCGTCCGTCGCGCAGGTAGGAAAAGATGGCAAAGATGACGACGAGGGACCAAAGGATGACCGGGATGTCATGGCGGATGTAGCGAGAGTAGTAGGCAATAGAGGGAGAGATAAGCAAGAAGAACGAGGTGACGAGCGCGCCCGCACGGCCCAACCACCGACGCAGCAGATAGGGGAAAGCCACTATTGCCACCCCCATCAGCGCGACCGGCATCCGGGCGGTGAAGTCATTGTCGCCGAAGAGAAAGTAAGAAAGCGCCGTGACCTCAAACAGGAACGGCCCGTGCATTAGCGGATTGTGCGAGAAGCCATGACCAGCGTACAAGTTCCACGAGTACTTGGTATGTATGCTCTCGTCGTGGCTCTGTACGCGGTCGCCCAGGCCCCACAGTCGCGTGACGAGGGCTAAAATGATGATAACGATATAGAGGGTCTTTTCCCAATCGAGCCTGACGAGTCTGCCCAAGGGTCTGTCTAGTAATGTTTGCTCCACGTCTCCTCCTGCGTATTTGTGTCCTACAGTGAACCTACTCCCCGCTCTGCCATTGACCAGCAAGTGTTCTTCGCATAGCCTAGCACTTTCAGAGCAAAACAGCGAGAAGACCACCCGTTCGACGTTAGTGACTATGCGAAGGTAAAGGTCACTCAGCTACCACGTCCTGACGCAGCCAGAGCACAGCCCATTGTTCGACCACAGGCAACGACGGCGTGCGCCGGAGAAGCAGCCATCCAACAGCGACGTTGCAGCGCGGTGGCCACCCCCAGGCACAGCCAACCTCGGCCGAATTCCAACTGCGTCGCAGGGCGAAATCCTGTCCCACGAACTCTACATCGTCCGGCACATCCAACAGTGTCAAGTCACACTGCAAAGTCACCAGCACCCGCCCGACCTGTGTAATGTCCGGGCTTTCGATCCGGCGAGCGGCGCTGAAATCACGCAGGTACCAGGCCAGGACCGGGTCAGGGGCAGATTCGAGCGTGAACGGCAGCGTCGTCGGCATACCCGTCTCACGCCACGAGAGATCGCGCAGTGTCTGCACCAGGTCGCCCACCCCGACGGCGGTGGGTTCTCGCACCAGGAGTTCGCGTGGATCGGCCGGACGCACGTATGCGACTCCCCATCCTGTCGAGAGCGTGATCGCCAGGAGCACAATGCCCGTACCTGCGACAAAAGCGCGCAACACAGTATCAACTCTCAAAGCCAGTGTGAGGATCGCGGCCAGCAGGATCTGCAGCACGACCACCAGCAACACTATGACCAGGTCTGTGGAGGTGCCGAACTTTGCGTAGTGGGCGAGTGTCAGATAAGTATGCACCCACAAGACTAACACCACAGGCACGTACAGCCCCTCGCCGAGCCATGCTCCCCACTCCCGCAGGCTCTGCACTAGCCATTCTATCGCGATGCCGGCGAGCAGCGCCAGCGGCAAGAGTACCCACAGAGTGTCCAATGGCGTCCGGCCCGGCATCAGGGCCAGCAGCAAAGTGCCCAGGCCCGCCCACAGCCCCAGTAATGCGCCGAAACGGTGACCGCGCACGGTGGCCCATGCCAGCCCACCCAGGCCGAAGAGCAAGGCCAACGGCTCGTAGACAGCCACGAGGACAAGAGGCGACGCAGCGGGATTCGACACCGGGCCGAAGCGGGCAATCCAGGCCAACAAAGAGCTGCCCACGGCTCCCAACCCGGCCGGATTCCAGCCCAGCCCAGTCGAGAGAGCCAGCGTGGCGAACAGGACCACCACAAGCACGTTGCTCACATGCGGGCGCAGCAATGCCCACCTCTCACCGGGCCAAGCCCACACCAGGATCAACCAGGCCAGGCCCAGGGCCAGCAACAGCCCATAGGCCGATGGATCGCTCGTCACAGCCAGCGCCAGGCCCACGGATGAGAGGGTGAGCCAGGAATGCTTGCTCGTATCAAAGAAACGCATCAGCCCGCCCAGGAAGGCCATTCCACCTGCGGCGACCGCTACAGTACCATCCAGTTGGCGCGAGGCGAAGAGGGCCGTGGGGGAGAGTGCCAGGTACAGTCCGGCCGCCAGCGCACCCACGCGCCCCACACGCTGCCGGAGCAGGAACGGTGTGAGCGCCAGCCCGCTGCCGAACAGAACTGGCCACAGACGAGCCAGTGCGTCACTTGCGCCACAGAGGGTAAAGAGCAGCGCGTTAGCCGCGAAGAGCAGCGGGCTGTGGTTCGCCGGGGGCATCCCCTGCCCAGTTGCGGCTCGCCAGGAGAGCATCGCCTCGCGGGCCTCGCGAACATTGAGGGGAGCCGCGTCGAGGTGGGCCAGCCGCAGCGCAAGCGCGACGATGGCGACGAGAATCCACAGGGCCGTCTCAAGGGTGATGGTCGGCCGGTTGATCGGTTGGTCAACTGGTCGGGTGGTCGGGTTTGTCATTTGTCATTTGTCATTTGCCCACGCGGTAGATGGTCACGCTGCCGGAGTCGTATACAACCTCCATCAATTGAGCGAACTTTGCCAGGCCAGCGGCGGGATAGCGCCCTTGCTCCAACGGGCCGACGTAGACGTAGGATATATCATATTTGTCGAGCAACGTCAAGACCTCGTCTGGATCCAAGCTGGTGTAAAGGGTCTCAATATCAGATTCGCGGCGGGCCTGCTCGTCGTAATTCCCGCGCCACTGGTGCTCGTGACCGGCCCAGCCGAGAAGCGTCGGCAAGCCGGTGTGGGCGGAGACACGTCCCTCGTAGACGTAGGCCCGGAAGTGCTCGCCCGGAGCCTCCAGGATGACCGGCGCGCCGCTGACGTGCTCGTTAAGCCAGGTGATGGCCGCATAGTCGTCCGGTCGCACCTCGGCCAGGTAGGCAGTGCCATCAAGCGTGAGTGGGCCACCGTACTCGCTAGCACGGGCTGGAATAGCCAGCGCAGGGTAGATCAACCCGACGGCGATGAGGAGCGCGGCAGCAGCAAGAACTGCCCCCCCTGCCCCGGCCCGGCGAGCAAAGTCTGCCAGCGCGTAGGCACCGGCAATGGCCCATACTATCCAGGCCTGGAAGTAGAACTTGAAGACAGTGTTCATACGGGTACCAAAGTTGTCGCGCAAGTAGACGTACTCGACGCTGAGGGCGAGCAGGGCACCGGTGGCGAGGAGAAGTAGAACAAAGTTGCGCACACTGGCCACCGGACGCTGGTTGCTGGATGCTCGTTGCCCGCCGTTCATCGCTTGTTTTAGTATGAGGGCAATGGCGACGAGAAGAGCAACGAGACCGAGGGCTGTCCAGGAGCCAAACAGGCGCGATGACAGGCTGCGCCAAATGAGAGCGTGCGCGTCGGTCACGTCCGTCAGGCCGGGGATCGGTTCGCCGCGCAACCAGGCCGCCACGTAAGCCGCCGATCCCTGCGGGTGGATCACGTCCAGCCAGACTAGCGCTGCGAAAAGGCCCAGCACGAACACTATCACCCCCAGGATGCTCAGTGCCACGACCAGCGTCCATTTGACCACTTCGCTGGCCGGCACGCCACTTCGCCGCGCCTGGTCGGCCACGAAGACGGCCGCGATGAAAACGAGCGGCCCGAACATGACCAGGAACTGGGGCAAACGGGTGGAGCTAAACCAGTTGAGCCAGATACCGCCGGCCTGTGACTGGAAACCGATCCAGAAGGGGAGGTAGAGGAGGAGCCCCGCGACGAGGAGGGCAATAAAGAGAAGCGTAAAACGTGAAACGTGAAACGTGAAACGTGACGCAGGGTGCGTGTTGCGTAAATGGGCCAGGGCGTAGGCAGCGACGACGATAAATAAATAGATCGGAAAGTCCCAGGTGTTGAGAAAGCCCAGACCGCCGAGACAGAGGGCGTAGGCAAGGAACTCCCAGGCTGTGAATGGCAGACCGGGGATCAGAGATTGGAGATTAGAGATTGGAGATCGTGAGTTCGCCATTCGCCGTTCGCCATTCACCATTCGCAGGTACAGGTTGAGGGCCAGGGCGAGGGCCAGGAGGACGAAGGGCAGCGCCAGAACGTGGGGATGCATGTCGCCCAGGATGAAACTGAAAGCGGGGAACTCCCTGGGGAGCGGAGCAAGAAGTGATTGACGAGTTCCCCGC
>CAZMOT010000035.1:0-27574 GCA_964568065.1 uncultured Anaerolineales bacterium | reverse complement strand
GGATTGTGGAGGGATCGCCCGGCGGGGTCACGGTATGATAGGCCGGCGATGTGAGCAACGTCGGTGCCCCCCTCCAGCGCGGCCACCAGTTCCAGCAGCGTCACCTGCCCCTCCCTGCGCACGACAAAGTCGCAGTAGTCCAATGCCTCGTCGGGCAGAAAGGTGACGTGCGAGCCGCCGATGACGGTGGGGATACCCAGGTCGCGCATACGCCCAGCCATTTCATAGGCCGTCGGCGTGGTTGCGGTGGTGCTGGAGAGGCCCACCAAGTCGGCCTCCGCGACGTCGGCCCAGTCAACCGGGGCCAGCGTCTCGACGTAGATGCGCACGTCGTGACCGCGCTCGGCCAGCAGCCGGCCCAGCAACGGCAGGCCCAGACGCGGCAGCCGCGCCAGGTCGAACACGTTGATGCCGGGAGCCTTGGGCTCGATCAATCGGATCTTCATAACACTCTCCTATCGGTAGTACTCGACAACCGCAGCGTATGGCTGCGTGATAGTACTTTGGATTAGCAAAATCGGTGGATCACAATCTGGGCCTGGTAGCCCGAACCCGGCGTCTGGAGACGCCTCTAATGCAATATACGGTCGGTCTGCGCAGTTAGGTGGCTACCAAGCCAGGGGAACACAAAGCAGGATCGCGCCGTAGGTGGGCGGGAAGAGGGGAAAGGGGAAAAAAAGAGGGCAAAAACCGCTGCCATCCGGACGGTATCACAGTGGTACAGTGCCGGCGGTCATCTTCCGCCATCCACTGAAGCATCAGTCCAAGGCACAGTTCGAGCAGCGCCTGGGCAGCCGTTTCCTCGGGGGTGCGTTCTGCATCGCCAGAACTGCAGATCTCCAGCACTCGCTCCACCGGCAGGTGGAGGCGCGGCGCGGCAGCCAGCAAGTCGCGCAACCGCTGCTGTCCACTCAAGAGCAGCGTGCGGGCCAGCGCCTGCGAGCGCGAGAAGCTGCCGTTGACGGTCTGCGAGACACCCACCAGCATTTGCAGCAACAGAAGAGGCTGCAGTTCAGTCAGAGCCTCAATAGTGACCTTGCGCCGTAGGGCGTGAAGAGAGGGTACACTCTTTTTGCCTAAGAGAGACACGATGGAAGCATTATAACCGTTTACCTTCAGAAGTCAAACAGCCTGGCGAAGGCAGGTGCACTACGCGCTGTGCTGCGCGCTCTACTCCTCCGGTGTGTCCATCCGTGCTACGTCCACCGCCTGGGGTCCTCTATCGGTTTGTTCGATGACGTAGGTCACTCGCGTTCCGTCAGGAAAGTGGGGTCTCTCCTCCGGCGCGATGCCGGTGCGGTGGAAGAAGATGTCATCGCCCCTGCTCTGGACAATGAAGCCATAGCCTTTCTCGCCATCGTACCACTTGACGGTGCCCTCGTGCGGGCCCGGTCCAAGTGCCGCCGGTGTCTTGGGCTTCTGCTCTGCCCTCGGTCTCGAGCTGGGTTCGCTCCGTGGCTCTGAGCGGACTGGAGCCCGGCAGGAGGGGCACAGCTCCGGCGGTGTGATTTCCTCGCCTCGTTGTGCCTGCCGGCGTTGCTCTTCAATCCTGAAAATGAATTGTTTCCCACACCTTGTGCAGATCACCCAGGTATCTTGATAGGCCATCCAAGTCCTCCTTCATTACTCCTCATTTGTCGCTGTCGGCCCCCGACGGGGGAAGTGGCGCAAAGGCGTTTACCACAAAGTCTTGTCTCCGCAGCGAGATGATGCTCTGGCCTGCCGTGGCTCGGCCCTTACGGGGTGCGTTCTTGGCGAGGATAGTTTTCGCCGCTCCCTTCCTGGTGACCAGCACCACTGGGTCGCGGGCTTGCAGCACACAGCCTCCTGCCAGGCTTGCGCTGGATGTAGTGACACGAGTGGTGAGCACCCCCTGTCCGTAGCGGCCATGGGTGGGGTACTCGGTCAGCGGGGATCGTTTGGCCCGCCCGTCCTCCGTCACCACCAGGAGATCGAAGCGAGCGCGCGCGACTGCCAAAGCCACCACGCGGTCCTCCGCACCGCTCAGTCTGATGCCCTTCACGCCTGCGGCAGGCAGTCCCATTAGCCGCACTTCCTCTTCCTTGAAACGGATGGCCCGGCCGGCGGCGGTAACCAGCAGCACCTGATCCTTCCCCGTCGTCACCGCTGCCCAACCGAGCGCGTCTTCTTGCTCCACCCCGATAACGACGAACTGTTCGCTGCTCACGCCGGGCAGGTCCGCCAGCGCCACCCGTTTGACGACGCCGTGCCGTGTAGCGAGGAATAGGCAGCCTTCCGGCGGTGAAGGAGGAAGCACCAACGCAGCCACGACAGTGTCACGACGTGTCAATGGAGTCAGATCGGCGTAGTGCGTGCCTGCACCCTCCCAGGCCACTCCCTCCGGCAGTTGGTGGACGGGAAAGGCAGCGGCTTTGCCGTTGGCTGCGAAGAGGTAGAGCGTATCCTGGGTGGAGGCGCCCAGCAGGATGACCGGCGCGTCTTGAGGGCGGGATGGCACCCGCGGAGGTGCACCCCCATCTGGCACGCGGGCTACCAGCCCATTTCTGCTCACCGCTACCCACACCTGCTCGTCGGGGATCAGGTCGTCGGCGGTCAGTTGCGCTTTTCCTGTGTCAACCACCTGCGTGCGACGGGCGTCAGCATAGCGCTCCTTGACAGCTACAAGCTCATCGCGCACGATGGTGCGGATTCTCTTCGGGCTGCGCAGCAACCCCTCCAGGTGCTTGATCAGGCGCTTCTTCTCCTTATATTCGTCCTGGATTTTGCGGCGCTCCAGGGCAGCCAGTCGCTTGAGCGGCATGTCGAGGATCGCCTGGGCCTGGACCTGACTGAGTTTGAATTTGCGCCGCAGGTTGGTGTGTGCGCTGTCGGTGGTGCGGGAGCGGCGGATGATGGCGATCACCTCGTCCAGGTTATCGAGCGCGGTGAGCAGGCCCTCCAGGATGTGAGCGCGTTCCTTGGCGCGGGCCAGTTCGTACTGACTGCGGCGGGTGACGATGACCTGCCGGTGTTCCAGGTAGGTCAGCAGCGCCTTCTTGAGCGTCAGCAATCGCGGTTCGCCATCCACCAGCGCCAGCATAATCAGGCTGAAGGTATTTTCCATCGGGGTGAGCCGGAAGAGGTGTGTCAGCACCTGCTGGGGCTCGACGGTGCGGGTCAGTTCGATCACCAGCCGCATGCCCCGCCGGTCTGACTCGTCGCGCAGGTCGGTGATGCCTTCGATGCGACCATCGCGCACCAACTGGGCGATGCGCCCGATGAGGCTGCTCTTGTTGACCTGGTAGGGCAGTTCGGTGACGACGATGCGGTGGCGGGAACGGCTCATCTCCTCGACGTGGACGCAGGCGCGCACGGTGATCTTGCCCCGGCCCTGCCCGTAGGCGTGAGCGATGACGTCCTCGCCATCTTCAGTCCGCCGGTAGATCACGCCACCGGTGGGGAAATCCGGCCCCTGGATGAAGCGCATCAGGTCCTCGACGGTGACGCCGTCCAGCTTGTGCCAATGGTCGAGCATGTAGATCAGCGCGTCACATATCTCGCCCAGGTTGTGGGGCGGGATGGAGGTGGCCATCCCCACGGCGATGCCGGAAGCACCATTGACCAGCAGGTTGGGGATGGCGGCGGGAAGGATGGTGGGCTCCTGGAGGCTGTCGTCAAAGTTGGGGGCAAAGTCCACGGTGTCCTTGCCCAGGTCGGCCAGAATTTCGGTGGCGATGTGGGTCAGGCGGGCCTCGGTGTAACGCATCGCCGCCGGGTTGTCGCCGTCCACCGACCCAAAGTTCCCCTGCCCGTCTACTAACGGGAAGCGCAGGGAAAAGTCCTGGGCCATCCGCGCCATGGCGTCGTAGACCGCGGTGTCGCTGTGGGGATGGTACTTGCCCAACACCTCGCCGACGATGCGGGCTGATTTCTTGTATGGCGCGTCGGGCCGCAGGCTCAAGTCGTGCATGGCGTAGAGGATGCGGCGCTGAACCGGCTTGAGGCCATCGCGGGCGTCGGGCAGGGCACGCGAGACGATCACGCTCATCGCATAGTCCAGGTACGCGACTTGCATTTCGGTATCAATGTCCACTTGACGGACGGTGCCAATCTCCATAGTCTAACTCCAATGTGTGATGCGTAAGACGTATTGCATAGTATTACTATACGTCAGACGAGAGGTTCTGTCAATTGCAGGGACGCCGCAATAAATCCAAAGTCAGTAGTCCACGATTGGGGACCCTGAGCGGATGGAGGGCAACTCGACTCAGGCAAGACGACACCTCCTGCAGGTTAGGGATTAGAGGTTGAAAGGAACCCTTCAATCTTTGGCTGAAGGAGGTGCGTTATTCTGTTGTATGCCCATTCGACCTTGATGGGCCTGCCTGAAACCGGCGGTCGGGATTGGTCCCTGGGGCAAGGGGCTCAACGGCTCCGCATAAGCAAGGGCAGATAAGCGTGCAGCGGTCCCACGAAGGTCGTCTTCCACAGAGTGTAAGGACTGTCGGCGTCACCCGTCCCGGTGAGAGTGGCAGTGTTGAGAATAGCGGTGAGGGTGGGAACGGTCGGATCCACCTGTACGGCAAAGGTGGCGGTGAGGGTAGTGTAGGAGCTGACCACGCTCCACCAGGTGACGAGTCCACCCGTCTGGGTGATCGTCCCGGCGGAGGCCCAGACGCTGTCTGCCACATAGGTGGTGGAAAGAGGGATGGGGTCGGTGAGGGTGAAGGGGTAGCCCTGCCTCACGGCCACTACGTTGAGTGTGTAGGTCAGAAGGTCGGCCGGGGCGGGCTCGGTAGGTTCTGCCTGCTTGTGAGAGGCAGAGAGACTGGTCAGGGAGCGGATGCAGTAGATTTTGCGCGCGGCGTAGTCGGCCACGTAGATGGCTCCGTCGGACCCCACCGCCACGTCCACAGGCTCCTCGAACCCGGTGGCGAAGGATTCGGTGGTGGCAGTGTAGCCACCCGTTCCGTCGGGGGTCATCACCACGCGGTACACCTCATCCAGGTCTCGCAGGGCCACGAAGGCACTGTTGGCGTACCCAGGGGGCATCGCCGTTCCGTCGTGGAAGGCCATCCCGGCGGGGGAACTGTGGGCGGGGAAGGTGACTAGTGAGTTGGTGGGCATCCTGGAGCAGAAAAGCTCCCACTCTTCGTCACCGTCGCCTTCCCAGCAGTGGGGCCAGCCGTAGTGCTGCCCCGGCTGGATAAAGTTCCACTCATCCGGCGGGGTGGCCGGTTCCAGGTCGTCCCGCCCGTCGTCAACGGCGAAGAGGTCGTCGCTGCCGGGATAGAAAGCCAGGCCATACGGGTCGTGCAGTCCCAAGGCATAGACTTTCAAGACAAGGGGGGCGGGGGCATCGAGACGGAGTATTGATCCCTGACGGTCATCGCTCAGTTGGCAAACATCGCAACTGGCGGCCACGCCCACGTACAGCCGGCCGGTGGAATCAAAGGCCAGCCCACGCAGCGGTTGCGGTACTCCCCAGGTGACAAAACCTTCGTTCTCGTCGGCATCTATGGCGTCCCCGTCGCTATCCCCGTCGTGCATCCTCAGAACCTTATCTGGGACAGTGACATAGAGATACTCGGTGGGACCATCCGTTCTCCAGGCCATATCGGCTGGGGAGATGAGGCCCTGACCGGTAGCGAACAACTGTTGTCCATCCTGTTGGTCATCCCCGTTGGTATCCTCGAAGGCATAGATCCGCCCATCTTCCAGGGCTGCGTAAACCCGCCCATCCAGGCCGACGGCGATGGCGGTCGGGCTGCTCGCGAATGAGGACAGGTCAGCGTACTCGGTGATTTGGAACTGGGAGAGCACTGCTGGGGTGGTGACTGGTGCGACCGCCAGGACTGCTCCCACTATTCCCAGCAATGCCACGGCTGCACAGAAGGCGACTGATATGCGTGTGATCATCGTCTCTCTCCTTTCGCTCCTGGGACATCCCGCGGCTGTAGCACGCAGGTGTGCCGCGGCACAGGGGTTTATACTCTATTATAAAGTAAATGCGCTTCAGGATCGGTTACAATTGGGTTAAAAAAGCGTAAAGCATTCCAACCCATCCCGTCTCCGCACATTGCCCCGTCACTGTTGGCCCTTCCTTAACGACCCTCCGGACCCATTGCGGGTTGCCAACTGCAGGTTGGCAAGGTAAAATGGAAGGCATGAGGACAAAGAGACAAGGAGACGAGGAGACGAGAGAGCAAGGAGATAAGGAGGATATTATCCTGGAGCGCGAGGCTCGGCGCAACTTTGCGCTGGGGGTTTTCAACGGTGCAGTCTTCCGATTAGCCGAGGCATTGGTTGATCCGCCACTGGTGCTTACATGGTTCGTGAGCCAGTTGACCTCCTCCAACCTGCTCGTCGGGATGGTAGTACCGCTGGGGAACGCTGGCTGGTTTTTGCCCCAGATCTTTTTTTCCGCTCGCATTCAGCGGATGCAGCGCAAGATGCCCGTCTATGCCATATCTGCCGTAATCCGTGTCGCTGCCTGGTTTCTCTTGGCGGTGGCGGTGTGGTTGGTGGACGCCCCGCTTCCTCTTCTGGTTAGTTTCTTCGTCCTGTACGCTGTCGCCCGTCTGGTCGCTGGCCCGGCCGGGTTGGCATTTTTCGACGTGGTAG
Source organism: uncultured Anaerolineales bacterium (assembly GCA_964568065.1). GTDB lineage: Bacteria > Chloroflexota > Anaerolineae > B4-G1 > B4-G1 > CAZMOT01. The sequence continues at coordinate 20,989 of CAZMOT010000035.1, read as the reverse complement.
CGAAGACGATACCGGCCCGGAGGCGGGGAAGTTTCTTCACCTGGCGGCAGTTTCTGGGCAGCGTGCTGGGGCTTGGGGGCGGCTGGGTCGTGAAGACGGTACTCAATTCCCAGGCTTTTCCCTTCCCACACGGCAACGCTTTTCTTTTCTTTCTCTACGGCGCGGTGATAATGCCAGCGTTGCTGGCCTTCATCGTCATCAGGGAGCCACCGGGCGCGCCTGTGGCTAAGGCGATCACCGTGGGGGAGCAGTTGCGACGGGCACGGCGGCTCCTGCGTGAGGATAGGGTCTACCGCCGGTACACGGCTGCCCGGATGGCTCTAGTATTGGCAAACATTGCCCTTCCCTTTTACGGCGTGTATGCCAAGGACGAACTGGGAGCTCCAGAAGGGATGGTGGGGGTCTACGTGGCGAGTCGCCTGGGCGCTCTATTGCTTTTCAACCTGTCCTGGGGAAGGCTGAGCGACCGGCGGGGGAACCAGCTGGTGATGCGGTTGCTGACCTTGGGCAGCGGGTTGACGTCGCTGCTGGCACTGGCGCTGGTGGGCTTTACGGTTCTCTTCCAACCTCAAGGGGCCTGGCTCCCTTACCTGGCTCTTCCCATCTTCTTCCTGAGCGGCGCGATGCAGCCTGCCCAGGTGCTGACGGGCAGCAATTTCCTGCTAGAACTTGTCCCCGAGTCTGAGCGAGCGCTCTATCTAGGGTTTTCCAACACCCTGATGGGCGTCGTCGTCCTGATCTCCGGGCTGGGCGGGTTAGTGGTGGATTTCTTGGACTTTGCCGGTCTGTTTGTTGTATCGCTGGGACTCTGCCTGGTCGGATACGTGTTTGCAACGGGGCTACCGGAGCCGCGAGAAACCAAGGGCTGATAGTGTCAAAACTACCTGACACTATCAAACAGTTACGCAATGGTATGACTTCTCCGGCCGCACGGTGGCGATTACCGGTGGTGCAGGGACATTGGGCGGCGAGATGGCCTATGCCCTGGTTGGCTGCGGCGCTAACGTGGCCATCCAGGACCGGGACTCAGCTCTGGCGAATCGCTTGGCAGACTCGCCTTGACCGAGGTCATCCCCACACCCGGAGGCAAAGCGTGGCCATCCATCACATCTGGGATTTGCATAACCTGGACATTGTAGAGTCCTGGGTAGGAATGCGATTGACAGGCAGGAGGCCGGTGGTATACTGCTTATAAGCCATTCGTAAGGGAGAGGCCACGATGCCACCCCAAGCGCTCGTCACTGGAGCCACGGGCTGCGTCGGCGCGAACGTCGTAGCAGCACTGCTGGCGCGAGGCTACGACGTGCGGGCGATGCGCCGCACAACATCATCCCTGGACGCACTGGATGGCCTTGACCCTGCACTTGTCGTCGGCGATGTGCTGAACCCAGTCTCGCTTGTTACAGCAATGCGCGACTGTGCATTCGTCTTCCACATCGCCGCCGTCTCCGACTACTGGCGTACCCCGGCTGAGCGCATCTACCAGGTCAACGTCGAGGGCACGCGCAACGTGTTGGCGGCTGCGTTGGAGACCGGCGTCGAGCGCCTGGTCTACACCAGCTCCATCGGGGCGCTGGGGATGCCCCCACCAGGCCGCTTCCTCGACGAATCGGCCGCCTTCAACCTCCCCCCGCGCCGCTTCCCCTACGGTCACTCCAAGCACCTGGCCGAGCAGGCGGTGCAGGAAGCGATCGCACAAGGGCTGGATGCGGTCATCGTCAACCCCACCGGTGTCATCGGTGCCCGCGACGTGCACTTCATCGGCGGCAGCGTGCTACGCGAGGTGCAGCGCGGGCTTTCCTGGTTCGCACCCCCCGGCGGGCTGAACTGGGTGGACGCCGAGACACTCGGCCTGGGCCACGTCCTGGCAGCGGAACGAGGGCGCACCGGCGAGCGGTATATCCTGGGCGGTGAAAACGTCAGCCATTGGGCCGCGATGGAGATCGTGGTCGAGGTGGTGGGAGGCCGGCGGCCGCTAGCGACCCTGCCGCGCCTGTTGATGAGCGTCATTGTGCTCCTGACCGATGGGTTCAACACCCTCTGGCCCGGCACGCCACTCTTCAGCGGTGAGCAGGTACGCTTAAGCAGGGTGGAAATCTACTGCGACTGCCGTAAGGCCCAGCAGGAACTGGAACTACCCTGTACGCCGTTCCGCACCGCCGTGGAGCAGGCTTACGCCTGGTACCTGGCACACGGTTATTTGCGGCCTGGGGCCAGTTACCCACAGTGTGTTGCAGACACATCGGCTTGACAAATAGCACACTTTCCGATATAGTAGCAACAATTCCCCCAAGCCAAGACGGAGGAGAGGAGTAACCATATCCCAATGCATCCCCGGCAACTGACTCGCGCCATTATTCTTCTTTTGGCGGCGATGACGGTTCTTGCATTCCCTGGTCCTATCCTTGCAGAGAGCGGGAGTTCCCCTGAGGAACCTTCCCTTTCTCTCTACTGGAACTATGCGGTCAGTCGCTGGGAGCCCATCATCCTCCAGGAGGCTCAGAGACGAAGGCTGGACCCAGACCTCATCGCAGCCTTGATCTGGAAAGAGTCCAGGGGGCAACCGGGGGTCTATGGTCCGGCCGGGGCCGTTGGGTTGATGATGGTGATGCCATTCCCCGGGCGACCCAGCCCTGAGGAACTGGAAAATCCTTGGATAAACGTGTTCTGGGGAACGCGGGCGCTCGCTACCATCGTTGGCGATGGAAGCGGTGACCTGTATTACTCGCTGGCCGCCTACAACGGCGGATGGGAGCAGATTCACCTGCGCGTCACCCGTGGTTATGCGACCTCTGTGCTGGATTATTACGCCCGCGCTATCGCCGTGCGGTATGGATTGCCCGAAGACGGCGAGTGGATTGCTCTCTTCGCCGTCGAAGGAGTACCTGGTCGTAAGACTGTTATCGTGCTCGGACCACAACGCCCGCTGGCTCGCTACACCGAACGGCCCTGGGGCCAGGCCGACATCCCCACTATGCCAGTTGGTGTCCCTCCCCATGTCACTGCTATCACCTTCGTGGACGAGCAGGGCATGGAGTGTCGGGTGAACGTGTGGCTGGTCGCAGAAGATGGCTCTCTGCTGGCGTCCTCTACCACACAGACTGGCTTTGCTTCCCACTCTCTGGCCGCGGAAATGATACCCGGTGTGCGGTGGAGTTCCTCTCTGCACTCGCAGAAAGCAACACCCTAGTTCAGCCCTGAGTGCTTCCAGCCGTCTCAGGGGGTCTTTCTCCTATTGACCCCCCACGATCTTTGTGCTATCATATCCCTAGCTCTGCCTTGCAACATCATACCAGGAGGTGTGTCATGGTGAACCTTTTTCTACGCTCAACTCTCGTGCTCGCCCTGTTGTTCGGCCTGTTGTTTGCCGTCGGGATGATGGCGGTTGCTTACTTCGACCTACCGATCTGGGTAGCAATCGGTTTCGCCCTCGGCATACTGGCCCTCCAATACCTCGTCGGTCCCTACATCATCGAATGGATCTACAAGATTAGCTGGATTGAGCCGGAACGGGTGAGTCCAGAATTGGCCCGCTTCATCGAAGAGACATGTGCCCGTCGGAACCTTCCTGCCCCCCGCTTCGGTGTTATTGACGATGGCAATCCCAACGCCTTCACCTTCGGCCATTACCCCGGCGACGCTCGGCTGGTCGTCACCCGTGGGCTCCTCGAAATGTTAGACCCCACTGAAGCGAATGCCGTCGTGGGCCATGAACTGGGCCATATTGCCCACTGGGACTTTGTGGTGATGACGGTGGCGGCTGCCGTGCCGCTGTTGCTGTACATCTTCGCCCGCTTCGCCTGGGGTGCAGGACGGGGTCGCGGCAGGCGGCGCGGCAAAGGCGGCGGAGGGTACATCGCACTGGCCGGCCTGATTGCCTACGTGGCCTACTTTGTCAGCCAGTACATCGTGCTGCTTCTCTCGCGGGTGCGCGAGTACTACGCCGACCGCTTCTCAGGCGAGACGACCGGGCAGCCTGACTCGCTGGCTCGGGCATTGGTCAAAATCGCCTACGGGCTGGCCCGGGCACCACAGGAAGGTGGAAAGAAAGACGACACCCGTATGATCGCCGGGCGCGCTTTCGGCATCTTCGATCCGCAGGCAGCCCAGGCACTAGCCCTGTCCGGCGCTGGCACGGGCGTGGTCTCGACCGCCGCGATGACCGACGCCATGAAGTGGGACCTGTGGAACCCGTGGGCTATGTGGTACGAGCTTTTCTCCTCCCATCCCCTGGCGGCCAAGCGCATCCGCGCCCTCGAGAAGCAGACCGAGGCCTACGGCCGGGTGCCCAGTTTTAGTTTCCGTGCCGAGCAGCCGGAGAGTTACTGGGATGAGTTCCTGGTGGACTTTACATTGAACAGCCTGTCGGGACTTGGCTTCCTGGTAGGCGCGGGGGTCGCGGCGGCAGGCATTTTGACCGGTTTGCCGCAGGCTGGCGTGGGAGTGGGTCTCCTGACCTGGGGGGCTGCCTGGTGGCTCAAGCGGCGCTTCGTCTACCCCCGCGACCTGAGCCAATCGCGTACGGTGAGCGAACTGGTGAGCGAGGTCAAGGTCAGCCGCGTGCGCGCCATACCCGCGACTCTGGAGGGCCGCATCATCGGCAAGGGCATTCCTGGCCTCTATTGGAGCGAGGACCTGGTCTTGCAAGACCAGTCCGGCTACATCGTGCTCGACTACCGGCAGCCAGCGCGACTGTGGGAGACGCTGTTCGGATTGCTGCGGGTTGATAGCCTGATCGGGGTGAGAGGGGCAGCCCGAGGCTGGTTCCGACGTACCCCGCGCCCGATCTTTGAGTTGCGCGAGTTGGAGTTGGAGGACGGGCAGGTCGTCAAGACCTACGTCTACCCGCTGGGTGAGTTAGTCAACTACGCCATCCTGGCCCTGGGCGTGCTGGCGTTGCTGGCGCAGGCGGCGGCGTTGATGCTATAGACGCGAAAGGAAATTGACATGCTAAAAGCACATTGGCACGGTTACGAGATTGATTCATCAGAGGCTGCTTACGAGGTCCAGGTGCCCCAGCCCGAACAACTGGGCACGCTGCTGCGGGGGTTGCTCACCTCTGGCTACTTTGTCCGCTCCTACTACCTGGCCTTCGAGAAGCCGCTGACTCGGCTGCGCGACTCCATCCGCACCCACGGCGATCTGGAGGACAAACTGACGGCCAAGACGTTGGAGCACCTGGATAAACAGATCACCAAGTTCGACCCTGATAGCTGGAAAGCCAACCGCATCGGTGTGCGGGCCATCGAGACCATCCTCAACTACGTCGGCGTCCACCGACAGGAACTCCTGAAGGCCGAGACCTTCCACTTTGAATTGACCGAGTACCAGAAAGAGATGAGGGAAGACTATGACTACGACGAGCCATTCGAGCCCGGTAGCCTGGTGGAGGAAGAGATCTATTACTCTGAGAAAGAGATCCCCCTTGATGGCGTCGCCCTCTTCCTGGGCTGCTCCCTGGTGCCGGCCGGCAAACTCGCTCCCGGCGAGCAGAGGCGGGCCTACAAGCTCGTGCGTGACCACTACAAGCAGGTCGGGCTGCTGGACGAGATGGCCGGGTGGGACTGGGGCTCCCCGCGCGACCACGTGCAGGAGGACATCAACCACCGCCACAACATCACGCTGCGGATACGTCTCAACCCCGACGTCACCTTCACTATCACCGGCCGCTGGATGGACGATGGTCAGTTCATCTTCCCCTACTATGACTACCTGCTGGGGCTGGCAGCGAAGAAGGCTGAGGTAAGGCTTGGGACATACTGCCTGTAGGAGGGGAACGATGGATGACGAGAAGCAGGTCCGCGAGACCAAAACGGCCTACCTGACGCACACCGTCGACCTAAGCCAACCAGTTGTGCTGGAGCGAGACGAGCAGCTGGTGGCTGCCATCTTGCCGTATCAGGACTACAAAGAGTTCCTGGACTGGCGTGAGCACCGTCAACTCACGGCGTGGATGAGTTAGGAGCCACGGCGGGGACATAACCGTGCCCACCCTCTCGCCTCATACCGTCATCCGGCCCGAACCAGGCGGGGCTTTGCTTTTCCAACAGGAGGCCGCCGAGACAGCCCTGCTGGACCTGGAGGGATTAGACGCGCTGCACTTTCTGCTCAGAGGAGAACTGCGCCACTACCCACCCTTCTTCGTCGCTTACCTGCGCGAGCACCACTTTGTGGTGGAAGGCCCTCCCGACGGCTCCCTGGAGCGTGTGGCAGAGGTGCGCGAAGCGGCCCCCACGACGACGTCCCCGCCCCGCGCGCTGGCCGCCCCGGAGACCATCCACTTCTCCGTCACCGGCCGCTGCGACCAGGCGTGCGCTGGCTGCTTCTACTCCGCCCGGCCCGGCTCGACCGTCACACCGACCGATGCGCCTTTTGAACTGTTCGAGCGGGTCGTCCACCAGGCAGCGGAAGCTCGTATTTTCCAGATGGCACTTGGAGGCGGTGAGCCGCTGCTGCACCCCCGTCTCCTCGACATGGTGCGCCTGGCCCGTCAGAGCCACATCGTCCCCAACCTCACGACCAACGGCAACCTGTTGACGGTTGAGGTGGCAGTTGCGCTGAAGGAGGCCGGGCTGGGTCAAGCCCAAATCTCCCTCAACGGCGTATCAGAGGAAACAAACAGCGCCACTCGCCCTAACTTTGCCCCAGCGATGGCGGCTATGGAAGCCTGTCGGACGGCGCATCTGCGCTTCGGGATCAACTTTCTGCTCACTCGCTCCAACCTTCCTGACCTGGAAGCAGTCATCCGCCTGGGACAGCATAAGGGCGCGGCCACCGTCAACCTCCTGCGTCCCAAGCCCCCCACCACCGAGGACGACTGGTTGCAGCACGAGTCCCCCACCGCCACCGACTACCGGAAAGTGTCCCAACTCCTGCACCATCTCCGGACCGACGACGAGCATCCAGCAACGAGAATCACCATAGATGCCTCGCTCACCTTCCTCCTCACCGACCGCTCACCCGACGAACGCCACGTTCGCGCCCTCTACCGCGCCGGCGTGTGGGGCTGCTCGGCCGCCCGCAGGTTCGTCACCGTGACGCAGAACGGAGACGTGCTCCCGTGCAGCCACGTGCGCTGGTCGGACGTGGGCGATGGCGACGTGATGGACGCCTGGCGCGAGTCGGCCATCTTTGCCCGCTTTCGGGCACTGGAGGACGTGATGCGGGGGCAATGTCGCGCCTGCGACTACCTCAGCCTATGCCGGGGCTGCCCGGCCGTAGTGATGGCCTGCGGTGGCGAGTTCGGCGACTCCGACCCACACTGTCCGAGACAGCGATGACCGCCCTGACTGTTCACTTCCTCGGCACCTCCGCCGCCCGTCCCATCCCCCGCTGGGGTTGCACCTGCCCCCAGTGCGCCGCTGCCCAGACAGACCCGCGTGCCCGGCGCACACGCTCCACTGTCCTGGTCAACGGCACATTGCTGGTGGATGCCGGCCCGGACATCTACGCCCAACTGCACACGCTTTCCCACGAAGACCTGGTCCGCATTGGCCATATCTTCATCACCCACCCCCATGCCGACCACTACCTGGGACTGGATGACCTGGCAGCACTCCGTCGTATCTCCAGACTCTCCATCCTGCCCATCTATGCCCTCTCTGACGGCTGGGACCGCATTCAAGAGGGTTTCCGTTACCTCATCGCCGCCGAGGTCAGCGAGTACGACCGGCGGCCCTTCGCTCGTCGCGAAATCCGCCTCAACGAGTCCCTCCATCTCCCTGAGGGACTCACCGTCACCCCCCTCGACACCCACCACACCCAGCCCTTCACCACCGCCGGCCTGCTGATCGCGCGAGATGGCAAGCGCATGCTCTACGCCCCCGATTTTCACCAAGCCGACCCTGACCTCGTGCACCCTGTGGATCTAGTGATTCTAGATGGCGCCTTCCTCACCCGCGAGCAGATGGACGCTCGCTACACGCCGTTGTTGGAGGAGGGTCAGGGACATCACCTACCCATCGTCGAGGAAGTTCAGTGGGCAGAGCAGGCGGGTGCCCAGAGGGTCATCTTCACCCACATCGGCCACCACCCGAAGCACCCCGGAAGAAGTGCTGGCCCTGTTACCCAGCGGCCGATTTGCCTTGGTCTACGACAGCCTGAAGGTTGCGCTGCAATTTTGCATTGGTGCCGCTCTGGTGTACAATAGCAAGCCAGTCGTGCGTCGTGGGGGAGTATCCGCCTGAGTGATTGCCGAGGCAAAGGAGGTGGTCGCAGCGAACGATCCCAAGATTCTGCTGTGTAAAGTCAGTCCACGGACCATGCGTTGTCTTCTCCGCCCAGTGATGGGCTACGTTCATGCACAAAAACAAGTTAGCAATAGGAGGAAATCATGGAGAAACGATACGGGGCACTTCGGATTATCGGCACAGTCTACAGAGTGTTAGGAGCCATAATGGCTGTCATCACGATCCTGTCTATCCTCGGCTTCTGCATCACCAGTATCTTAGGGGGCGCGGCATTGGGCAGTCTTGGCGACGACACGGGTATTGCCGGCTTCTTCGGTAGCGTCATTGGGGCGTTGATCTTCAGCGTAGTTGCGCTCATCTATGGTGGGGGATTTGCTGTCACGCTCTATGCCGCTGGCGAAGGCGTGTATCTCTTGCTCGCGCTGGAAGAAAACACGCGCACCACAGCAATGTTGCTGCAGCGTCAAGCTGGCCCGCCTGCGCCGTGACCCTAACTTGGCATTGATCCACAAGCGCCTGCCATGTTCACCGGCACAGGCGGGGTGGCTATCGTTGGCGGCATATGCTGTCTGACGGGCCTGGCCGCAGGCGCGGCGCTAGGTGCCATCGGCGGGGCCATCTTCGGCGCAGCTCAGCCCGACTAGGAGACAGCGAGTCTCCCGGTTAGAGTTCTATACCCTCCCGCAGGCTGCCACCCGACCTGCGGGAGGGCCTGGTGACTTGTCCCAAGTCGAAACTGGGTGCCGCCCCTCATCTCCGAGCGGGTGGAGTTCCTCGACAAAGAGCGCCACCCTTTCCACCAGCACTCAGAGGTGGAACTGTTCATGGCCCGCCGCGGCGGCAAGCCCGTGAGTACGTACCATCGCCGCCATCCTGAACAACCGGCACAACGAGTTTCAGGAGGAACAGGTGGGCTTCTTTGGCCTCTTCGAGGTGCTGCGGGATCAAGAAGCGGCGGAGGCGCTGCTGGAGATCGCCTGCGACTGGATGCGGGAGCGCAGGATGAATGCTGATCGTGGCTGGGGTATTCATCGTCGCCTTTGCGTGTGCACCGAACTACACCGTCGTGCTGGTTAGCATCGCCGTTATCGGCCTGTGCGTCGTGATAGCCCGTGGGGCACTTGATACGATCTCACAGGCGCTCTCGCCCGACACAGTGCGGGGGCGAGTGCAATCGGCGGTCAACTTGCTCGTCGTCTCCGCCACCGCCGTGGCCAAAGGTATCTCCGCCGTGTTAGGCTCTCTGATCGGTGTACAGGCCGTCTTTGTAGCAGCCGGGGTCGTGACGGCGCTGACGGGTATGGCAGCGATCTATGTCCTGCGCGGCGCGGCAAGTGAGACGAGCCATTGTGATTTGAAGGAGACAACAACAATGAACTTTCACAGCAAGCACGTTATCGTTACCGGTGGATCGAGCGGCATCGGCAAAGCGATAGCCAGGCTGCTGGCGCAGCGCGGGGCCAACGTGACCATCGTCGCCCGCCGTCAAACGTTACTCGACGCCACGATGCAGGAGTTGGAAGCCATGCGGGTGGATCAGGCTCAGGTCTTCCAGGCTTTCTCCGCTGACCTCTCCGATCTGGAGCAAGCGCGGGCTGCCATCAATGTCGTCACTGCGGACGGGCGCACGCCCGCTGTCCTGATCAATGCGGCAGGTTTCATCCACCCCGGTTACTTTGAGGAACTGCCCATCGAGATTTTCCGTCAGACAATGGAGGTAGATTTCTTCGGCACGCTCTACCCCTGCAAACTGGTCGCCCCGCTGATGATTGAGCAACACAGCGGGCACATCGTCAACTTCTCCTCGGTGGCCGGCTTCCTGGGTGTCTTCGGCTACACCGCCTACGGTGCGGCCAAATTCGCCATCCGCGGCTTCTCCGACGCGCTGCGGGCGGAACTCAAGCCCCGCGGCGTGCGCGTCTCCGTCGTCTTTCCCCCCGACACCGACACGCCGTCCCTCCACTACGAGGACCAGTTTAAGCCGCTGGAGACCAGACGCCTAGCCAGCAGCGCCGGGCTGATGAAGCCGGAGCAGGTGGCGCAGGCAGTGATCAAGGGTATCGAGAAGAACCGCTACATCATTACCCCTGGTTCCGAGAGCACATTCTTCTTCTGGCTCACCAACCCGGCCTTTGGCTTCGTCCACTGGTACATGGACAAGGTCATCGCTGGAGCACGCAAGGAGGCGTGATTATCTGCTCAAACAAGATCTGAATTTCAGGAGATATCAACAAGATGAGTAAGCCATTTACCCCACAGGTGCTCAGTGATGAGGAAATCGAGTTCTTGCTGAGCCAGGTCGGCGACGAGGAGATTGCTCAAGCCCGTCAGTTCTCGCTCACGCCTCTCAAGAGCGCCATCCTCTATCGTGGCGAGCCAGGCGGCGCCACTGTGCACGATTACGCGGGTAACACCTACATTGACTGCACCTCCCAGGCGTGGACGCTCAACGTTGGCTACTGCAACCCCGACGTGTTGGCAACAGCGGTCGAGCAGATGAAGTACCTGACCCACGTGCGCTACGGCTACCCCACCATCCCGCGCATCAAACTGATCAACCGCCTTTCGACTCTCTTCCCCGGTGAGCCCCACAAAGTCTGCCTGAACATTCAGGGTGGCGGCGCGGCGATTGAGGCGGCGATGAAACTGGCGATGATCAACAAGCCTGGCGCCGATATCTTCCTGGTCTCCTCCCATGGTTACCACGGCGCATCGCTGGCGACGCTCACCGCCAGCCAGTATTTCCCCCTTGTCACCCGCTTCCCTTGTTTCGGACGCGACCACTTTGTCCGCTTTGCCTATCCCTTCTGCTACCGCTGCCCCCTGGGCCAGGATAAGGCCCCACGTACGTGCGAGCTGGCCTGCCTCGACCTGGTGGAGCAGGCGATCCGTCACGCCAGCGGAGCCGTCGCCGGACTGATCATTGAGCCGATGCAGGGAGCAGGAGGCCAGGTGCCCACCCCACCCGGCTACCTGGCCGGTCTGAAGGAAATCTGCCGCGAGCACAATATGTTCTTGATCTTTGACGAGTGCCAGACCGCCTTCGGACGCATCGGCGCAATGAGTGCGGCCGAATACTATAATGTGGAACCTGATATGATCGTGCTCTCCAAGGGGCTGGGTGGGGGTTTCCCCATCGGCGCGCTGGTGGCGCGATCCGATCTTGAGACATTCACCGTGGTCGAAGAGCACACCACCTTCGGCTCTGCACCACTGTCTTTCGCAGCGGCGCTGGCAAACATCGAGGTCATCGAGCGCATGGGATTGTGCAAGCGGGCGCGCGTCCTGGGCAAGAGGGCCACTGCCTACCTGCGTCAACTACAGGAGGAGGTCGAAATCATCGGCGACGTGCGCGGCCCGGGCCTGTTCATCGGCGTCGAACTGGTAGAGGACCGTGAGAGCAAGACGCCAGCAACGGAGCGAGCGACCGCCTTCGTCGAGCTGGCGAAAAAGTTCGGCGTCATCTTCGACGTGAGCATGCCCGACATCGTCAACGGGCGACCGACGATGCGCAACGTCATCAAGATCAAGCCGCCGCTGACCATCACCGAGGAGCAACTGGACCGGGTGCTGGAGACGTTCAAGTTCTGCGTGGAGCAAGTCGCCAACATTCCGGAGGAGATGAAACAGGAGATTATGCGGAGGATGTTGGAAGCGGCGGGAGTATAGAGGCTGTGCTATGGCTTTGGGGCCGTCTGCCTAGCGCTGATGACGAACCTGCATAAAGCATGACACTGTCCAATGAAGGCGTCAAGATGAGTCCGCAGTATATCATCGCCCACGACGTGGGTACAAGCGGCAACAAGGCCGTGCTGGTGGATACGGAGGGAAACATCCACGCCAGTGCCTTTCAGTCCTACCCAGTCCATTACCCCCGCCCCGACTGGGCCGAGCAGGAGCCGGAGGATTGGTGGCACGCCGTCACCGTCACCACGCGGCAGGTGATGGAGCAATCGGGCATCGCGCCCCAGGACGTGCTGGCGATGGTCTACACCACCCAGATGGTGGGCATCGTTCCGATGGGAGCCGGCGGCCACCCGCTGCGCCCGGCCATCATCTGGCTGGATGGACGCGCGCCCGAGCAAGCAGAGCGAATTATGCGCAAGTTCCTGGGCCGACGGGTCTTCGCCACCGTCGCCGGCAATGAAATCTCCGGCAAGGACGGCCCGCCCAAGTTGCTCTGGCTCAAGGAGAACGAGCCGGAGGTTTACGACGGGATGGCCTGCTTCCTGGACGTCAATGGATACCTTACCTACCGAGCCACCGGCGAGATGGTCTTCGAGTGGTCGTGCGCCATAGCCTTCGGGTTCGACCTGAAGAAGAAGGACTGGATGCGCACGCTCATCCGCTACATGGGGCTGGACATAGACAAGTTCCCCCCACTGGTGCGCTCCGTTGATCAGGTGGGAGGACTGACGGCGGAGGCAGCGCGGGCGTGCGGACTGTTGGAGGGAACTCCTGTCTTCGGCGGAGGGGATGCTCCAGGGGCGGCGGTCGGCTCCGGCGCACTCGGCGAAGGGGAGGGCCACATATACCTGGGCACCTCCGGCTGGGTGGGCGTCGTCACCTGCAAGACCCCCACGGGCCGCCACGGCGTCGCCTGCATCCAGTCCGCCGACCCGGACAAGGCGTTGCTTTTCGCGGAGATGGAGACGGCCGGGGCGTGTCTCAAATGGATCGCCGACCAGTTCTACCGCCACGAGCAGGCCGACCCGGACGTGCCCAACGTCTACGCACTGATGGACGAAAAGGTGGAGACCATACCGCCTGGCTCTGACTTCCTGGTCTGCACACCGTGGATGTACGGCGAGCGCTGCCCCGTCGCCGACACCTGGGTGCGCTCCACCTTCTTCAACCTGAGCGCCGACCACACCCGCGAGCATCTCCTGCGGGCGGCCTACGAAGGGGTGGCCTACAACCTGCGCTGGATGATCGAGAGCGTGGAGAAGCATTTCGGCTTCCCACTGCCGGTGCTGCGCGTCATCGGTGGCGGGGCGCGGGGCGCGCCGTGGATGCAGATCATCGCCGACGTGACCGGCCGCCGTGTCGAGACGGTGGCACAACCACAGGAGGCGGGGGCGGTGGGCGCTGCGCTTACGGCCGCGATTGGCCTGGGGCTGTATCCCGATTTCGAGTCGCTCAGGGACATCGTCCGCGTGGAGCGGGAGTTCGAGCCCCAGGCGTGCAACGCCGAGGTCTACGACGTCCTCTACCGGGCCTACCACCGCATCTACACCTGCCTGCGGAGCCTGTACCGGGAGGTGAACGAGGTGCGGTTTCGGGAGTGCCGCGAGGAGTAGATGTTGCGAGTCCAGTTACTGTCCCCTGACCGCCTGTGGGACATCCTGAACCTGTGCCCGCTGCGCGCGGACCAGGAGGAGACCTGGGAGCCGGGGGATGCCGAGCGGTACCGCCAGGGACAGCACCGTCGCGTCGGCTTCCTGGCCCGCAAAATGGGGGAGGGAGTTCGGTTACAGGTGGCCTATGTTGACGAGACCGTCGCTGGCTTTATCGAGTACCATCCGGTCGAGGTCACTAACCTGGAACTGGCAGGCCAGGACATCGTCGCCGTGTGGTGCATGCTCGTGCGCGACGAACGGCGAGGCGTTGGCAGCGCGCTCCTGCAAGCCTGCCTGAACGACGCCCAGGCCATGGGCCGCAAGGGGGTGGCGGTCACCTGCTGGGACCCGGTCTGGATGGGGCGGGCGATCTTTGAGCGGTTTGGCTTTGTAGAGGTCGGTCCCGCCGGGCGAGGCGGAACCGTGCTCTTCAAGCCCTTCGCCGACTTTGCCAAAGTTGAGCCGCCCCATTGGGTAGGTCGCAAGCCGGAGATGGAGTTGGTGGCAGGCAAGATCACCGTAGACGCCTACCACACCGACCGCTGCCCCATCCACTGGCGCAACACGACGTTGGTGCAGGAGGTGGCCCGGGAATTCGGCGACGCGATCCTCTGGCGCGAGCACTGGACCGACGAGCGGGAGGACATGCTACATTACGGGACTGCTTATGGCATATACGTCAACGGCGAGCCCGTCGCCGCCGGACCGCCGGTGACACGGGAGCGGGTCCAGCAGACACTGTATGAGGCACTGCTAACCTGAAACCTAAGAGCTTAAACTAACCCAGGAGGTCTAACATGGAAAAGCAAGATCTGGAATCCCTGCCGTTGGCTCTGCCCGACGGGGTGGACTACGACGAGTACCTCATCGGAACGTACCTGGCCTCGTTCCCGGCCAGCGTGCCCATCCCCCGCCTGGCCCCGGCGCTGGCCATCGAGCAGTCCACCGGCACCTGGGTGCCCGTGCCGGGGGAGACCCCCGAGGTGCGCTGCCAGCACGTGGCCAAGGTCATCGGCGTCTACGAGGTACCCGACTTTGAGTTCACTGTCCCGCCGGGGATAGAGACACGCAACTATATCATCCAAATCGCCTTCCCCCAGGTCAACATCGGCTCGCAGATCCCCATGCTGCTGACCACGGTGGTGGGCAACATCTCGATGGGCGGCCGCATCAAGGTGCTCGACATCCGGTTCCCCAGAAAGTTTGTTGAGGGATTTCAGGGCCCCAAGTTTGGCATCTCCGGCGTGCGGGAACTCCTGGACGTGCCCGACCGTCCACTCCTCAACAACATGATCAAACCCTGCACCGGCTACACGCCGGAGGTGGGGGTCGAGCTGTTCCGCAAGGCAGCATTGGGCGGCTGCGACATTATCAAGGACGACGAACTGCTCGCCAACGCCTCCTTCAACGAGGTCCAGGCGCGGGTAAAGCTCTACATGGAGGCGGAGGGCCGTGTCTACGAGGAGACCGGCGAGCACACCCTCTACACCGTCAACGTGAGCGACGAGATACCGCAGGTCTTCGAGAACGCCCGCCGTGCTGTGGAACTGGGCTGCAACGCCATCATGGTCAACTACCTGGCGACCGGCTTCCCGGTGCTGCGGGCGCTGGCGGAGGATCCCGCCATCAACGTGCCCATCCTGGCCCACATGGACGTGGCGGGGGCGTACTACATGTCGCCATACCACGGCGTCAACTCACAACTCGTCCTGGGCAAGCTGCCCCGCCTGGCCGGCGCCGACATCGTCGTCTTCCCGGCCCCCTACGGCAAGGCCCCGGTGATCAAAGACAAGTTCGTGATCGTGGCTCGCAATCTCTCGTTCCCGTTCTACGACATCAAGCCGACCTTCCCCATGGCCTCCGGCGGCATCACCCCCTCGATGGTGCCGAAGGTGATGAAGGACCTGGGGAGCAACATCGTCATCGGCTCTGGCGGCGGCATTCACGCCCACCCACAGGGACCGGTGGCGGGCGGCAAAGCCTTCCGCCAGGCGATTGACGCCACGATGAAGGGCATCCCCCTCAAGGAAGCGGCCAAGGAACACCCCGAACTGGCAGCATCGCTGGAGGCATGGGCGGATCCGTTTGGGAAGGGCATCTCGCTGTAGTGGAACATATATTCGCCGAGAAGATACTCCGATGAGACGTGAGCATCGCTATGTCATCTCCATAATCGTGGGGCTGATCGCATTGGCCGTTTTGATCTGGCTAACCACCGTCACACCACCAGGCCTGGCCGACTTGCTGCCGGGGGTTCTCTTCGGCTCGTTGATCATCTTCACGACGACCTTCGGAGTGCTGCTCGCCGGGGGGGTGGTGTCGCTGCTGCCGATGACGACGGTCACGGCTTACCTGGTGATGGACCTGGTGCCGGCTGGCTGGACAGCCTTTATGGGGGCGCTCGTCTGCGGGGTCATCCGCTACTGGCAGGCTGAGCGAGCAGGGGCACCGCAAGAGCCGAGTCGCCTGGGGCTCATAGGCCTGACCGGTGCAAACTGCACGATGCAAACGGCCAGCATCCTTGCCGGCGGTGCGATCTTCCATGCGTTAGGTGCCGGCACGCCGTTGACCGAGGTTGGCGTCTCTCACTTCTTGCCGCTGTTGCTCCTCGGCTTGACCTATCTGAGCATCAACTACCTGGTCGCAGGAGCTTACATCGCTGCGCGCGGTCGGGCTCCACTCCGATCCTACCTTCGCTCGCTGCCCAACCTGATCTTCTACGAAGGCGCCCCGCTGGTCTTTGCGCCACTCATGGCATTGATCTACACACGGTTGGGCCTGGTGCAGTTCAGCCTCTTTGCCATTCTGATGGTCGTCTCGTCGCTCATCACGCGCAACCTGGCCCGCACCAGCCGGCGGCTCGAACGGAGGGTAAAAGAGCTGGGTAGCCTTCAGGCGGTCGGACAGGCACTCAGCGCCAGCCTGCACATCGAGACGGTCGTATCGGCGATCTACGATCAGGTGGCAGGACTCATGCCAGCCCGCAACTTTTACGTCGCCCTGTACAATCCAGAAGCGGACGAAGTCTCGTTCCCACTGGCCGTCGAGGACGGAGAGCACGCTCAATGGCGGTCCCGCCGGACGGGCAACGGTCTGACCGAGCACATCCTGCAGACACACACGCCCCTGCTCATTCGAGGAGAAGTTGAAGCCACTATGAAGGAGCTGGGGCTGGATCACATTGGGCGATCGGCCGACTGTTGGCTGGGAGTGCCCATCCTGGCCGGGGACGAACCACTCGGCGTCATCGCTGTCCAATCCTACTCCTCTGCCGAGGCTTATGACGCTTCTCACCAGGAAGTGCTCGTCACGATCGCCGCTCAGGCCGCCGCGGCGATCCAGAACGCCCGCCTGTACGCACGCACTGACGAGGCGCTGGCCCACCGCGTGCAAGAGCTCGGTTCGATCCTCAGAACCACACGCGAAGGAATCTTGTTACTGGACCCGGATTGGCGCGTGCTGGCCGCCAACCGCGCGCTGGCCGACTTTGTGGGTGTCGCCCAATTAGAACTGACTGGGCAGTTCCAGGACACCCCTCGACCAGACGAGGGCCAGCCACTCACTACGCTGATCGGATACACACCAGCGGACTTGAGGGCTGACTGTGAGGTCCTGGCTAGAGGGGAGCAAACCCGCAAGCAGGCAGTCGTCGCTCTCGGCCCATCGGAGCGACACACCGAGCGCACGTTGACCCCGGTACGCGACCGGGAGGGGGCGATCGCCGGTTGGCTGCTCGTCTTCCGCGACATCACCGAGGAAATCGAACTTGCGCGCTTGAGAGACGACATGACGCACATGCTGATCCACGACCTGCGCTCACCGCTGACGGTGCTGATGGGCAGCATGGATTTCATGCAAGGCGCATTTGCCAAGCAGGATTCGGAGAACTTTGCCATGCTGCTGGAGATGGCACAGCGAAGCAGCAAGCGCATGTTGGGCATGGTCAACGAGTTGCTTGACATCAGCAAGCTCGAAAGCGGCGAGTTGATCCTGCATCCCGAAGCGATAGATGCTAGATCGTTGATAGAAGACGTCGTCGCCCGGTTTGCCCCGCTGGCGACCTCGGCCCAGATTACGCTCGAGATTTCGGTCGCCTCGAACCTGCCGCCACTGCATGTGGACACCCAACTCATCGGTCGTGTCCTGCACAACCTGCTCGACAACGCCATCAAGTTCACCCCCGACGGCGGCCACATCCGGCTGTGGGCCCGACCCGACCCCGAATCAGCCTCAGATCGCTTGCGCGTTGGCGTAAGCGACACCGGCCCTGGCATCCCCCCGGAGGAACAGCCGCGGCTGTTCGAAAAGTTCCAGCAGGTGTCCTCTGTAGAAGGCCGCCGCGCCGGTACCGGTTTGGGTCTTCCCTTTTGCAAGCTGACCGTCGAGGCGCACGGGGGATGGATTTGGGTGGAAAGCGAGGTGGGTAAGGGGAGCACATTCATAATGACGTTGCCCATTATGGAGTAGAGCATCGGTCTGGATCTGGATGAGTTCCCGTCTATCGCCTTTGTCACCCTATGCAGAAACACCCAAAACGTTCACTTTCTAAGGAAGGATCACCGTGACCGCTTTACTCAAACTGACCCTCGTCTTCGCCGGCATCGTGCTGCTGCTAAACCGCAAGTGGAACCTCGGACTGGTGCTCCTGCTCGCCTCCGTGGCGATCGGTCTTCTCTTCGCCCACCCCCTCGCGGAGATCGGGCGCGACGTCCTCCTGGCTACCATTGATCCGTTGACGCTACGGCTGGCGCTGATCGTCGTGCTGATCATGACCCTGGGGGAACTGCTACGCCAGACCGCCGGCCTGAAAGGGATAGTCGAGGCACTCCAGGCACTGATCCCCAACGGGCGTATCGTCATCGCGGCGCTCCCGGCGCTGGTGGGGCTCCTGCCGATGGTCGGCGGGGCCATATTATCGGCACCGATGGTGGACGAGGTGGGCGACCGGCTGGGGGCGGAAAGGGAACGCAAGACCTTCGTCAACTACTGGTTCCGCCACATCTGGGAGCCTATTCTCCCGGTCTATCCCTCTATGGTGTTGGCGACGGAGTTGTTGGGCCTGACGACCACCCAACTAGCAGGGACAACGTGGTCGCTAATGGTGGCGGCAGTGGCGGGCGGTTTGATCTTTGGGCTGCTGGGATTGCCCCGGATTGGCAACACCGCTCCATCTCCGATGTCACGCCAGCAAAGCCTGCGGATATTGGCGGCGAGTATCTGGCCCATCGCGCTCGTCATCATCCTCTCGCTGACTCTCCTGGTTGGCGAGCGGTTCACCCTGATCCTCAGTCTACTGGTAACCATCGCGCTGATGATGACAGTCAAGCACATCCCGCTGCGTGACCTGGGGACAATACTTTGCGAGCGTGTCCCCTGGAAGTCAGTGGCAGTCATCTTCGGCGCACTGATCTTCCGGCGCGTGCTGGACACCAGCGGCGCTGTCTTGGCCACTTCGGATGCCCTGACCGACCTGCGCATCCCGCTGGCGGTGATTGCCTTTGCGGTGCCTTTCATCGCCGGGCTGCTGACCGGGCTGATGACGGCGGCCTTCGGCATCAGCTTCCCGGTGATACTGCCACTGGTGGTCGTGGATAGCGGAACCGTCGCGCCAGGGTGGGCGGCCTGGCTGCTGACAGGAGGTTTCCTGGGAACGATGTTCTCCCCTGTTCACCTCTGTCTGGCGCTGACCCGCGTCTACTTCCAGGCCCAGTGGGGTCCGATCTACCGCCGCATCGCTCCGTCCGCCCTCCTGATGGCAGCGACGGCGGCCATGATGTTGTTGCTGGCATAACACGTCCACCTGCACACTTGCCAACTTACTCTTTGTGCTACAACACTTCACACCACAGAATAAGGAGCCGGTCATGCCAGCTATTCCACCTTTTGTGCTGAAGAAACTCTACGTCAAGGGATCCCTGCGCGCCGAGGACGATGGCTTCGCCCTCGAGATCAAGAACTCTATCGCTCCTGGCACCATCGTCGCTTTTGCCGGCCTCGACGTGGACGGACAAGCGGTGGGCACCGCGCAAGTCACTCTCATCCCACCTGACGGCGATCCGCGGACGACGAGCGATATCTCCACCCAGGCACCGCTGCTCTTTCCCATCGGCGCGACCATAACGCTGCGCGTCACCGGCAAGACACTCGAGCCCGGCCCCCACGAACTCGCCATCCACGTCGTCGTCCAGGAAGTTGGCCCGCTCGACATCCCTGTCTCCGACACACTCGCGTAGCCCATGCCCCTTTTCAATGCCCTGTCGCGCTGGTGTGCCAGAAAGTCGTGCCCGACTTCGAGGCCGAGGTCCCTCGTCGCTACCGGGAGCAGACTGGCCGGGAGCCAACCAGCTTCGCCTGCCACGCCGGGGGCGGGGCCGGTCTTCACAGTAGAATAGGCGTTGAGGGTGGTTGACATCTCCAGGATTTACGGTAAACTGGCAATCGAGGAGGTACGGCGATGACAGAGTATCACGTTGTCCTGATACCGGCTGAAGAAGGAGGGTACACAGTGATTGTGCCTGCCTTGCCTGGTTGCGTTTCGGAAGGGGATACAGAGAAAGAGGCACTAGAGAACATCAAAGATGCCATAGCAGGCTGGCTGACCGTCGCACGGAAACACGGGCTGTACGTCCCTGCGCCCGACCAGGTGAAACTGAGTACAGTGGGAGTACCAGTGTGAATCCCAGGATGCCAGCACTCAGGCCACGGCAGGTGCTTCGGGTGCTTAGGAAAGCGGGTTTTTCCGAGGACCATAGGTCGGGCAGTCACGTCATTCTTTACAAGGAGGGACGACCTAACCCTGTGTCTGTACCCTGGCACAACAGGGACTTGAAACGAGGGACGCTGGCAGAGATTATCCGCCAGGCTGACCTCACGCGGGAAGAGTTTCTGGATCTGCTCTAGTTCCCGGTGGTCAATCTCTGATTCGCCTAGCAGGTGAAATTGCAATGAGGCTGGCTGCCTCCTACCCCGCCCCACGCTGGCCTTTCGCCGTGGCATTGCTACTCACCTTACTCATCGCGGCGGGGCTGCGCCTGTACCGCCTGCCCGAACTGCCCCTCGGCCTCCACTACGACGAGGCCGCCAACGGCATCCTGGCCAGCGAGATCGCCCACGGCACAAAGTTCCCCGTCTTCATCCCCTCCTACACCGGCAAAGAGGTCCTGTTCTTCTACTGGGCCGCCCTGTGGATGAAACTGCTGGGCGTGACGCCGCTGGCACTGCGACTGAGCGCGGCTCTGGCAGGACTGGCGACCGTCGTGGCGACCGTCTGGGCAGTCCGCGAGTTGTTGCACGGGCAGCGCGACGCGAACTGGATAGCGCTTCTCACCGCTGCCTTCCTCGCCTCCTCCTTCTGTCACCTCATCCTCAGCCGCTATGGATTCCGCGCCGTGACCCAGCCGCTCCTGCAAGCGCTGACCATCGCAGCGCTTGCAGGAGCGGCTGGGTCACGGCGCGGAATCC
>CAZMOT010000034.1:0-27610 GCA_964568065.1 uncultured Anaerolineales bacterium | reverse complement strand
TTACGGGGCTTTTTCCGCTTGCCTGAAAGGTTCCGGAAGCCGCAACTTGTTGCGGGATCGCCTGGATAGGCGCTCTCTTGGCCATTCAGAGCTTCCCGAACAAGTTCGGGCATTCACTTATGCAACACCCTGAATCTATCAGCCACCAACTTATCTGACCTGGAGGATTGTGTAACCGTGAACGAACCAACCACCGAACCACAACGCTCCGCCGAAGACGAGGCACTCCACTGCGTTCTCTGTGGCAAGTGCCTGTCGGTCTGCCCGGTCTATCGAGAGATGCGCATTGAGACACTATCGCCGCGCGGCAAAGTGGCCCTCTATCGCGCCGCCGACGAAGGCGATCTGACAATTAGCAAAATCTATGCTGACAAATTCTATACCTGCCTGATGTGCGAGGCCTGCCGGGAAGTCTGCCCCAGCGGCGTAAAGTTGGACGCGATCCTGAACCGGTCCCGTGCCGACCTGGCTCACAGCGGCCTAATGCCGGACTCGCTGCGACGATTGAGCGAGACCATCGTCGCTGCAGGCAACATCTCCAACGAGGACAACCTCCAACGCCTGGGTTGGACCGCCAATCTAGAGTCAAGGCCCGCCGGCCTCGACCACGGCGGGCAGGCCGAGGTGGCCTACTTCGTCGGCTGTGTGTCGTCGCTGTTCCCGGCCAGTTACCGAATTCCCCAGTCGCTGATCGAGATCCTTGAAAAAGCTGACGTGAATTACGCCCTCATGGGCAGCGACGAGCGCTGCTGCGGCTATCCCCTGCTCCTCAACGGAGAGGTCGAGCGCGCCCTGGAGATGGCGCGGCACAACGTCGAGGTGGTGAGAGCCACCGGCGCGACCCAGGTCGTGATGGCCTGTCCGTCTTGCTATCACATGTGGAAGTACATCTACCCGGAACTGCTCGACGACGGGGAGTTGGACGGGCTTGAGATACTGCACGAAACCGAGATTCTAGCAGAGATGGCCCGCGAGGGACGGCTGCGTTTCAAGCCCTGGCCGGTCACCGTGACCTACCACGATTCGTGCGACCTGGGCCGCAAGAGCAGCATCTTTGAGGCCCCGCGCGATGTGCTGCAAGCCATCCCCGAACTAGAGTTAGTGGAGATGGCCGACCACCACGAGAACTCGCTGTGCTGCGGAGGCGGCGGCAACCTGGAGACCTACAATCGAGACCTGGCCCAGGCGCTGCCTCGCCGGCGGTTGGAGCAAGCCCAGGATGCGGGAGCAAAGTACATCGTCGTCTCTTGCCAACAGTGCAAGCGCACCCTGTTCGGGGCCGCCCGCCGCGAGAGAACTCGTATCCGCACGATGGACCTGGCCGAGGTGGTGGCGAGACAGGCTGAAGGAGAGATTGATGCTTGATCCAGTGTCTCAAATTATTGACGAACTGAAATCTATCGTCGGCGAGCAGTACGTGCTGACCTCGCCCGAGGATCTGGTGGCCTATTCCTACGACGCCACGTTTACCTCCGCCAGGCCCAACCTGGTCGTGCTGCCGGATAGCACACAAGAGGTCTCGGAGGTGCTCAAGGTGGCTAATCGAGAGGTGATCCCCGTGGTGCCTCGTGGAATGGGGACCGGCCTGGCAGCGGGCTCGATCCCTTTCGGCGGGGGAATAGTCCTGCCCCTGACTCGCATGGATCGTTTGCTGGATATTGATCACGACAACATGATGGCCACAGCCGAGGCCGGGATCATCACCTCGGAGTTGGCGGATGCCGTGGCCCGAGAGGGCTACTTCTATCCGCCGGACCCCACCAGCGACCACTACTCTACTCTCGGCGGCAACGTAGCCTGTGACGCCGGCGGCGCACGTTGTCTCAAGTACGGCATCACCGGCCATTACGTGATGGCCCTGGAGGTGGTGTTGGCCGATGGACGGGTCATGCGCGTGGGCGGCAAGGCAACCAAGAACGTCACCGGCTACGACCTGGTGCGTTTGTTGGTCGGCTCCGAAGGCACGCTGGCCGTCATCACCGAGGTGACGGTCAGGTTCATCGCCGCACCCGAGACTGAACGCATAGCCCAAGCGATTTTTCCCAAATTGACCGATGCCGGCCGGGCCATCAACGCCGTGCTGGCCAGCGGCGCCAATCCTTCCATGGTAGAGATCATGGATGAAACAGCCATCAAGAGCGTGGAGGAGTATCTCCACATAGGGTTGCCCCTCGATGTCGAGGCTATCCTGCTCATCCAAACCGACGGCGATGAAGCGGACGCGGTGCGCGGTATTGAAACCGCCGCCGAGATTTGTCGCCAGAACGGGGCCCGCGAAGTGCACGTGGCTGCCACGCCGGAGAAAGGTGAGGAGATGTGGAAAGCGCGGAGTTCCATATCCGGGTCCCTGGGGCGCATCCGACCCAACAAACTGGGCGAAGATGTCACCGTGCCCCACAGCGCCGTTCCGGAGATGATCGCCAGGATCAAAGAGATCTCGGCCAAATGGGACTTGTCCATCGTCATCTTCGGCCACGCCGGCGATGGCAACCTGCACCCCAACATTCTCTTTGACAAGCGCGCCCCAGAGGAAATGGAACGGGTAGAAGGGGTGGTGGGCGATCTCTTCCGCGCGGCGGTCGAGGTAGGAGGTTCTCTCTCCGGCGAGCACGGGGTAGGGGTGCTCAAACGCCCCTATCTGGAAATGGCCATGGGGCCGCTGGCCGTCGAGATGCAAAAGCGCATCAAACAGGCATGGGATCCGAACAACATACTAAATCCAGGCAAGATCTTCCCGCCGACTTGATCCCTGCATATTACATCAATCCGACCGGCGCGACCCGGTCCAGTGGGAAAAGGTAGAGTAGATGGTGGGGGAGGTATTCCAGGTGGCATTGAATCTGGGGGGCACCTTGAGCGGTGAGCATGGTATCGGCACCCTCAAGCTGCCCTACATACGCGAGGCACTGGGGCCCGCCTCCATCAACATCCAGTGGCGCATCAAGCAGGCACTGGACCCGCAGAACATCCTGAACCCGGGGAAAGTGCTGCCCGAGCCCTAAGAGCAGGTCTGAAGAACGCCAGGAGGCAAAAAGTCCAGAGAGCGGCCATAAACTCACTGTAACGAACCACCATGACCAAGCTGCGGTTATCATGGCACAGGCAACTTATGCCGCATATAGTTACGCTGATCATCTATGTGCTGATGACAGGGCTGGCTTTGAATTGCCTGCTGCTCCATTTCGGTGACGCAGTGCCGGACGATGGGGTGCATCACGACTATGCGATATTCTGCTGGGACATGTGGTGGATGCGTCACGCTCTGATCGAGATGCGGACAGATCCCTTGAAAACAGACTTTATCATTTACCCATTCACTCATAGCCTGGTCCTGCACACCTTGGCGCCGTTTTGGGGCCTTCTTTCTATTCCTCTTCAATCATTCCTGAAGATAAACGTGATTCTAAATACATTCATTGTCATTTCCTTCCTTCTCACCGCGTATTTCACTTTTCTGTTTGCCCGTCGTCACAGCAGTTCGTGGCCTCTTTCTTTACTGGCGGGAGCCTTTACGGCGTTTACTCCCCTCATGATTCATCGGGCTGCGCACGGGCATCTCAACATGCTACCAATGTGGTGGATTCCTCTTTCCTTGCTGGCATTTGACTTGGTTTGCCACTCACGGCGCCCTAGTTCTGCTCTCCCTCTGGTTGCCTGCTTGTACGCCGCCCTGTTGACGGATTTCCAGTACATGATGTGGATCCCAATGGTCCTAGTCCCTTACGCCTTTGGTCAATTCCTGTCCCCTGGATTTCACTCCAGCCAAGGCCATCGGCACAGCCTCCTGGCTCGCCTTAGCTTGGCCGTCTTGGTATTCGCCTGTCTGGTGCTGCTGTACCCTGTCTCTCAACTGCTTCACTTGGATACAAGCGGCTACCCTCAGGCCTCCCTAGAAACCGCCCATTATTATTCCTTGTCCATCTTGTCTTTTTTCCGATACTGGAAGGACAATTTCACCATCGGCCTTCTCATTGTCCCCGTAACAATAGTGGTGTGGGTTCTGGGGGGAGCGCGAGAGGGAGGTGGTTTATGGCTGGCGGTGGCAGCCGCTTTGCTTCTTCTCGCCTTGGGCCCCTACCTATCCCTGGAACTGTACCCAGAGACCTTCCGCATTCCCCTACCGCACCTCGTGCTCCACAAATTGCTTCGAGGCCAATACCGTACTCCTGTGAGGTTCGCCGTTCCTGCGGTCTTCAGCTTGAGCATCTTCATCGCTTTGGAGGGCCGGGCTGTCCTTGACCGTCTCAGAGCGGCACAGCCTCTTCGCTTCGGCCTGGTTGGTGGAATGTTGTTACTTATAATCGCAGATTATGGCTTGCTGCGTCCGTTTCCGATCTCCTTCCCCAAAGAATATGGTGTGTACGAAGAGGTGGCAGAGAATTCCAGAGACGTCACCTTGTTGGAGGTCCCTTTGGGGGTGGACACGGGTCACACCATTTTCGGACATGGTAAGGAATTGATCTACTACCAACCTATTCACAAGAAACGCACTCCCAGCGGTGCACTCTCTCGCATGTCCCTGACAATCATAGACTATTTTCGCCCATTTAACTTGCTCAACGCAATAGCCGGAAGAGCGGACCTCAACCCCGCTGCTGCCACGGATGAGCTGACGCAATTGATTGAGCGGTGGAATATTAGCTACGTTCTTGTACACCGTGACATGTTAAGCCAAGAGGAGCTACAACAGCTTCCGCCGTTTTTTGCCACACATCCTTCCCTGTGTTTCTGGCAGGCAGAGGGGGATCTGCTGGCTTATAGGACACGCCCACTGGAAGGTTGTCCCCCGATGGAGAGAACCGTTCGAGTAAACTTTGGCTCGCCGGAGGACGCGGCTTATGTCGGTGCCGGCTGGTACCTGCCAGAGAATATAGGTGGGGTAACGGGGCGTTGGGCAGGCGGTATCCAAACGGCTACGCTCCGCTTTGATCTGAGTCCACAGACATATCGCCTGAGTTTCAACGCATGGGCATATCCTCCCGGCCAAGTCGTGACCCTTGAGGTCAACGAGAAAGCAATCGCTGTGCTCCCTATGCTGGAGACGTGGACAGTCTACACCGCCACTATTCCAGCCGCAGCCATTGAGTCAGGAGAACCGACGCACATCCAGTTCAACCATGCATCCCTGCTCTCACCGCATGATCGAACTCAGGGAGAGAGCCCCGATCAGCGTGCTCTTGGTGCAGCTTACGATTGGGTGGTAGTAGAGCCATGCACGAAATAGCGCACAGGATCTGGCGGGCCTGGCTCCCCGGCCTGGTTGCTTTGGGAGTGCTGCTGCTTATCTACAGCGGCACGCTACAGCGCGATGTGAATGGCAGTGATCACGGATATATGCTCGACGTGGGAGAAATCCAAGTCGCATTGAATCTCTGGGGAACGATTCACTACACAGGCTATCCCTTGTTTAGCATCCTCGGAGCTCTGGTGACCCACTTGCTGCGGTTGGTGGGCCTTCCACCGGCTGCCGCTGCATCTGCTATGGCCACGGTGTGGTCGTTGCTGGGACTTGCCGGCGCTTATGGGCTGATCGTCCGCGTCACAGAAGGTGCGTATGGGCTGGCGGCCCTCGCTGTGCTGGCGTTGGGCCTGACGGAGACCTTCTGGATTCACAGCGTCGTGGCCGAGGTGTATAGTTTCAGTCTGTTCCTGATCAGCGCGATTTTGCTGGCAGGGCTTGGGTTGACCGATCGTTGGAAGGAGGGGCATTGGTGGCTGGCGATGATTCTTTTGGGAATAGGCGCTGAGCATCACCGTCTGCTGATCTTACTTATGCCTACCGTGTTCCTCCTGGCCTTACCCACTCTGCGGGAGAGAAACCATAACTGGTTAGCGTTTGGCGTCAAGTCTGCACTTTTGTTCGCTCTCCCGTTCCTCGCCTATCTCTACCTCCCCCTCCGCGCTCTACGGGACTCTGCCTGGGTGTATGGCCAGCCGGATACGTGGAACGGCCTTGGGGCTCAGTTCTTTGGACGGGAGATAACTCCCTACGTGCTGGGATGGCCCCGCAATCTCGCAGACTGGTTAGCGAATTTCCACTCCCTCGCGAGTCAACTCCAGCACCAACTGCCCGTCGTCGTGCTGCTGGTTGGAGCCGTCGGCTTAGTCTGGCTGGCTTGGCGTCGTTCGCTTTGGATAGGCTTGGCGCTCTTATCGGGAACTCTGGGGTTCCTGGTGTTCATAGCGATATTTCCCTCGGCCGTGTGGACGCCCGCTGTGTTGATGCCGAGCATCTTGTTTCTGGTCACGGGACTGGTGTATCTGATACACCATCTAGCGCGGAGGGTGCCAACCATACGTACCCCCTCTCTTTCCTCCCCATTGGGGGGGATGATAGGGGGGGGAGGTCTGCTGCTGCTTGCCCTGTGGCTGTTTCGCACCAATTTGCCGTTCGTCTACGGCTTGGTGAACGATCCTCTAGGTCGGGAGACTATCCAAATGTTGCAGCCGCTCAAAGACGCGGAGCTTCCGGGTGGTCGCAACGTGGTTGCATTGCCCTGGGGAGGAGTCTATTTCGCTGCTGCTTATGGGCTGTATGTGACGGATGAACTGGACGGATTTGAGCTTGTAGATCACAGGGCGAACCCCCGATCTATCGTGCAGCAAGAAGGCAAAATCCTTACCCTGGCTTTCAACCTGGGCAATGGGCCGCTATACTGGTGGACCGAGTTCCTGGGGAAGGTGCACTTCTCTTCGGCTACGCCAGATATTACGATGATCAGCCAGGAGGTGTTGTATGAAGACATTCCCGTGCAGATAGGTTTTGATCTGGGAAACGGTGTGCGTGTCCGAGACGCTGATTTGTCCTGGGTGGGGGAAGATGGATTACAGTTGACGATCTACTGGGAAGCAACACAGCAGATACACTCGGACTACCGAGTAGCGGTTCATCTTGTGTCCAAGGACCCGCCGGAGAGCGGCCAGGATGTTCTAGCGCAGGCTGATTCTCTCAATCCCGTCGGAGGCCTGTATCCCACCAGCCTTTGGGCGACGGGGGAAGTGGTACGAGACGATTACGCTCTGACCGTTCCACCAGACACTTTTCCTATCGCGGCACGGATTGCAATGTATCAATTGGAAGAAAGCGGTGGTTTCGTGAACACAGACTGGCTTTCTCTTCCCATTCCAGAACAGCTTGGTGAACGTCCATAACAAACTTTTCATTTAAGGAGGCTGTAAGTGAGAGACTGCTCATAGAGAGAACCTGTCCCAGGTTCTAGAACGACGTCCCAATGTAGTGAACAACCCGAATCGAAGGAGCCTGATCCGGGCTGCAGTGGACAACAAAGAGACCCTCAGTGGGTAAAGGAGAAAAAGCATGTTAGAACTGAAAAAAGGCCTTGATATCCTGGCTGAAATCGGCGGGATCAATACCCTGGGTGAAGCCAAAGCTCTGTTCGAGGCCAGGTGCGACCAGGAGAACGTAGCAAAGCTGAGCAGGATTACCAATGAAGAAGCGCTTCTGAAAATTGCAAACGCGATTTCAATGACTGATCCTGACGCGGTTTTTGTGAATACCGGATCAGATGCGGATGTTCAAAAAGTCAGGGAAATGAGTCTTGAAAAAGGCGAGGAGCAGCCCCTGGCTATGAAGGACCATACGATTCACTTCGACCTGGCCCAGGAACAGGCGCGGATCATTGATAGAACGTTCTACATTGTGAACGAGGGCGAGGAAGTCAGTGTGATGGCGAAGGAAATTCTCAGGGATGAAGCGCACGAGTACGTCAAAACCCACATGACCGGAATTGCGAAAGGGAAAACTCTGCTGGTAGGTTTCTTCAGCAGGGGACCCATCGGCGCTCAGGCCACAATTCCGGCTCTGGAGATCACGACGTCAACGTACGTCATGCACTCAGCAAACATCCTGTACAGGCACGTCTATGATCGGTTTGATGAGGAAGCGCAACGCCTGGGACTGTTCTTCACCAATGCTCATAGTGAAGGGCCAAACAGATCGGAGGATCTGCCGAATGCCAGGGTGTTTATGGATAGAAGTTGGCTGACGACGTTCTCAATGTTCTGTACGTACGCCGGTAATACGCTGCTGCTGAAGAAAGGGAATCACCGGTTTGCGGTTGACCTGGCAACCTATTACCGCAAAGAACAGGAACTATCGGAGCACATGTATATCACGGGCTTGACCGGCCCTGGCGGAAGGAAGACATTCTGTGCCGGGGCGGCGCCCTCTGGATGCGGGAAAACCACGACGGCCATGGTCGGCACGGATTTCATCGGCGATGACCTGGCCCAGTTGTGGATCGCTGGAGACGGGACGTTGCGAGCCATCAACCCTGAGAAGGGGATCTTTGGGATCGTTCGGGATGTGAACCGCGCCAGCGATCCGCATTTGATGAAGGCTCTGAGGGAAGCAGGTGCGGAAGTGATCTGGACAAACGTACTGATTGACGATAACAAGGTGCCGCACTGGGTCGGGAATGAAGAGGAGCACCCCAGGAAAGGTGTTAACTTCCAGGGCGAATGGTGGGAAGGCAAGACGGATGAAAATGGCAAACCCATTCCACTTTCTAATCCGAATGCCCGATGTACAGTTGACAATAAATTTATCCGAAACTACAATATGGTCGCAGCCCAAGATCCACGCGGGGTGGAAATCAAGGTGATCACGTACAGCGGACGAGACAGCGATACGATGCCCCCAGTCTGGGTCGCCAGGAATCCCGATCACGGTGTCGTCATCGGGGCCTCAATTCTGTCGGCGGCAACCGCGACGGAGGTTGGGGCCAAGGGCGTCAGGCGCCAGCCCTGGGCCAATGAGCCGTTTATCCCTGGTCCGCTGGCCGACTATATGGATGCGCAGTTTGTGTTCTTTAATTCTGACAAACTGAAGAGCAAACCCATTATGGCCGGATTGAACTACTTCCTGACGCATGGCGCCCGTGGCGGGGAAGGGGACGAACTGCTTGGCGAGAAGCCTGATGTGAAGGTGTGGCTGGGCTGGCTTGAGCGAAGAGCACACGGGGACGTCGCTGCGATTGAAACGCCAATCGGGTTCATTCCAAAGTATAAAGATCTCGAGGAGTTGTTTGCCGAGATCGGTAAAGAGTATACGCAGGAACTCTATGACAAGCAGTTTGCATTCTACGTGGACAATATCATCGCCAGAATTGATCTGCAGGAAGATGCCTACAGGAAGAAGAAAAACACTCCGGCCAAGTTGTTTGAAATCTATGCAGAACAGAGGAAGGGCCTGGAAGCGTTGAAAGCGGAATACGGTCCGATCGTCTCGGTTGACCAGCTTATCGAGGCTGCTGGAAATAATTTGTAGGGTTACAAGTGTGCAACATGGGAGGTCAAATGTCTGCTAAACTTACCAAAGAGGAATTGCTTGCCAAAGCCAAGAAGCCGGCGGAAGACGCCATGCGTCTGCACCCCTTCTACCGTGGCAAGGTGCAGATCGCGCCCAAGTGTATCATCCGCGGGATTGATGATTTCGCCATCTGGTACACGCCCGGCGTGGCTGCTCCCTGCCGCGCCATCCACGAGAACGAGGAACTGGCCTACGAATACACCAACAAAGGCAACACCGTCGCTGTCGTCTCCGACGGCACGCGGGTGCTGGGCCTGGGCGACATTGGCCCCACCGCTGGACTGCCCGTAATGGAGGGGAAAGCGCTGCTCTTCAAGTACCTGGGCGGCGTGGATGCGGTCCCGATCTGCCTGGACACCAAGGACCCCTACGCAATCATCCAGGCCGTCAAATTGATTCAGCCCTCCTTCGGCGGGATCAATCTGGAGGACATCTCGCAGCCCAAGTGCTTCCGCGTGCTCGACATGCTGCGCACTGACCCCGAGGTCAACATCCCTGTCTGGCACGACGACCAGCAGGGGACAGCCACGGTCATCCTGGCAGGAGTAATCAGCGCGCTGAAGGTGGTGGGCAAGCGTAGGGAGGACGCCAAAGTCGCGGTGATCGGCACCGGCGCGGCGAACGTCGCCACGCTGCGCTTGCTGCTGGCCAGCGGCGTCCCGTTCGGCCACGTCATCGCCTGCGACAGCAAGGGCATCCTGCATCCAGAGCGGGAGGACATCGCGCAGCGCAAGATCGAGTTTGTAGATAAGTGGCGCATCTGCCAAAATAGCAACGCCGAGGGACGGCGTGGTGGCTCACAAGAGGCGATGCGTGATGCCGACGTCTGTATTGCGGCCAGCAAGCCTGGCCCGGGCACGATCCTGCCAGAGTGGGTAAAGGGGATGGCCAAGGACGCGATCCTCTTCGCCTGCGCCAACCCCATTCCTGAGATCTGGCCCTGGGAGGCGAAGGAGGCCGGGGCGCGCATCGTGGGCACGGGCCGCAGCGATTTCCCCAACCAGATCAACAACTCGCTGGGCTTTCCCGGTATCTTCCGGGGCGTGCTGGACGTGCGGGCCACGACCATCACCGACGGGATGGCCATCGCCGCCGCAGAGGAACTTGCCTGCCGTGCGGAGGAACGGGGGCTTGATGAGGAGCACATCGTGCCGACGATGGACGACTGGGAGGTCTTCCCCCGCGAAGCGGCAGCCGTCGGCATGAAGGCGCAGGAGCAGGGAGTGGCCCGTCTCAGCGTTTCCCACGAGGAACTGCTCAGCAAGGCAAAGGCCATCATCCGCCAGGCGCAGGATATGACCCGCTTCCTGATGGAGAAAGAACTCATCCCGCCCGTACCGGCGGAGTGGTCCTAGAGGAGGAAAGACAATGTACGATCTAATCATCATCGGTGGTGGGCCAGCAGGCATCACCGCCGCTGCCACAGCCATCAACCAGCGGCTGGAGACGCTGATCGTCGCCGAACGCTGGGGCGGCCAGACCAGCTACGCTATGCAACTGGAGGAAATGGAGGGGCGGGAGATCATCACTGGTGAGACGCTGCTGGACGCCTTCCGCCGCCAACTCGACTATCTGGACTTTGTGCGTCGCTTCGACACCGCAACCAAGGTGATGCCCAGAGAACAGAGCTTCGTCGTGGACACCGCTCGAGGCGACCGCTTCGAAGGGCAGGCCCTGATTGTGGCGACAGGCGCTAAGCCGCAGCGCCTGGACATTCCAGGCGAGACCCGGCTGGCAGGCTATGGGCTGAGCTACTCGGCAACCACCCATGCTGGCCTATTCATCGGCAAAGACGTGGCCGTGGTGGGACAGGGGCGGCGCGCTCAATGGGCTGCTGCTGATCTGGCCCGCAAGGCGCACCGGATCTATCTGCTGGCTCCCGAATCTCTGCCGGACACTCCCCTGGCGCGCAGGCTCCGTCAGATGCAGAACGTCGAGGTCGTAGAGGGTGTGGCGATGATGGAGGTGTGCGGCGAGCGTTTCGTCGAGTCCGTCGTCGCCGCGACGGCGGAGGGCGAGGAGCGCGAGATAGCGGTCAAGGGCGTGTTCGTCAAATTGCCTCGTACTCCCAATTCCGACCTGGTGCGGGAGTGGGTGGACTGCGACGAGCGCGGGCATATCATCGTGGACGTATATTGCGCCACCAGTTGGCCGGGGGTGTTCGCCGCCGGCGACGTGACCCACGTTTCGGAACAGGCGCTGGTGCACATCGGCGAGGGGGCCAAGGCAGCCATCTCGGCCTACCGCTACCGGCTGATGCGTTGATTGGGTTGACTGTCGAGGGGTTCCAGAACCTGATTCGAAGCTTCTCAAATTTCCGGGTGTCGCAAGCACAGTGGAACGTGAAAGTAAGGCCTGCACGGTGCTAGCCCAACCTCGTTGGGCTAGCGTCACGTTTTACGCCTTCCTGGAACTCCCTGTCCTCTGGTCCACCCGGGGGCTGTCATTTGTCAGTCAAGCCAATCGAGTGTATCATAACATAGCCCCAACGGCTTCCCTATCTCTATAGATAGCACTGGAGAGTGGGCTGTGGAAAGCAAACCCGTTGTTGTAACCGGCATGGGAGTCATCTCTCCCGTCGGCCCGGATGTGCCCACGATGTGGCAGAACCTCACCGCTGGCCGGTCTGGGATCGCGCCTGTCACCCTGTTTGATGCCAGCGACCTGGAGGTACGCATCGCGGGAGAGGTCCGGGAGTTCGACCCCACAGATTATATGTCGGCCAAAGAGGGCCGCCGGAGCGACCGCGTAGCGCAATTCGCCATCGCCGCGCTGGGAGAAGCCTGGGCTCAATCGGGCCTGGTGGTGGACGAGCACAACGCCCGCGATGTGGGCGTCATCGTCGGGGTGGGCATGGGCGGCATCCGCACCTACAGCCGGGAACTCGACGTGCTGCGCGAGAAAGGCCCCCGTCGGGTGAGCCCTTTTCTCATCCCGATGATCACCGTGGATGTGCCCGCCGTGCAGATCGCCCTGCGCACCGGTGCCCGGGGCCCAAACCTGGGCGTTTCCTCGGCCTGCGCCACCGGCGCGGACGCCATCGGCCAGGCCTACGAGACGATCCGCCGGGGCCACGCCCAGGCCATGTTCGCCGGCGGCTTCGAAGCGGCCGTCACGCCTATCGGCATAGCCGCCTTCGACCGTATGCGCGCCCTCTCCCACCGCAACGACGACCCCGCCGGCGCCAGCCGTCCCTTCGACGCCGACCGGGACGGCTTTGTGATGTCTGAAGGCGGGGCGCTGCTCGTCCTGGAGGAGCTATCGTTTGCCCTGGAGCGGGGCGCGGAGCCGTTGGCCGAGTTGATTGGCTATGCGGCCACCTCCGACGCGGTTCACCTCACCGCACCCGACGCCGAGGGCACGGGCGCCGCCCATTGTATGACGCTGGCCCTACAGCGCGCCGGTGTGAATTCCGATGAGGTATCCTACATCAACGCCCACGGCACCGGTACCCCCACAGGCGATCCGGCCGAGACCTGGTCCATCAAGCGGGCGCTGGGCGAGCGCGCCTACCGCGTGCCGGTCAGTTCCACCAAATCCATGACCGGTCATCTGCTGGGGGGAACCGGGGCATTGGAGGCGGTCGTCTGCATACAGGCGCTGCGAACCGGCGTCATTCCGCCGACCATCAACCTTCACACGCCCGACCCGGCCTGTGACCTGGATTACGTGCCCGGGCAGGCTCGCCGGGCAGAACTGGACGTGGCGCTGTCCAATTCCTTTGGCTTCGGGGGGCACAACGTTACTCTGGTGTTCAGATCACTTCGGTGAGCGTCCTTTTGGAACTCTTTTGGAAGAGGAAGGTGGTTTTGCTAGCTGCCATCACGGTCGGATAACAAATCCGCCCTACATCTTTTGGATAGGAGGTGTGAATGGAAATATCAACCTTAGACACCGCGCGTGTGGTGAAATAGGCTGAACGCAGAGACAAGGAGGTAAGTAAAAATGCTCCAACCCATTCAAAGAAAAGTATCCCAATGGTCGCAGCATCCCTACGTGCGTTTCCTGATGCTACTGCTCCTTACAATGGTGATGTTCGTCGGCGCGCTGTGGACCAGTGGGTGTGATGATTGTGATGAGTCTAACACGACCTACACAACAACCACGGCCGAGACCCACTCACCGACGGTCTCCGGTCCCGGCACCGTGCAGCCTGGGGCGAGGGTGAACCTCAATGTTGCGCCCGCCCCAGGTGCCGGTAGTCGCAGCATAATCTGGGAGCCTCCCCCGGGAGCTACCGATTTTAGCTTCAGCAGACAGCCATTGCCGGGCGGTCCGCCTTTTACGTTCAGTGATGTCTCGGAGTTGAGTGGAGTGGGGGTGAGCTACACCGCGCCGTCCGAGGAAACGACCCTCGTTGACAATTTCGAGACTTGGTATAGTGACGGAAGCGCAGCCGCTGCCTCAATAAATACACAGGTCACAAACGGGATGGGGAGCGCATCTGCGTCTGGCGCCCGCACGGTGGCGCCACTTCCTATGGTGCCGGCGGGTCCTCAGGCGGACGTCGATATGTGGGAGAGCACCAAGTGGGTTGACTCGAAAGGCATCACCCTGACCACCGAGTTGTGCCAGGAGTGGCTCACGCGCCTGCAGGGCGACGAATTCTTCCTCGCCGCCCGCATGCCGATGACGACCACGGCCATCACCGGGTCGTATCGGATGCCCTTCGTCTTTGGAGGACCCTACTCGCAGACGCTTCATCTGCAAGAGTATTACCCCACTTACCAGTCACTCCTCACCGCCACGTTGGAGTACCGGCCGGAGCGGCTCAACTTTCTGGCGAACGAACTACCCTCGGCCGAGGGGGAGCACTGGGCCGCGTTGGGTATCTCTTCCACCGTGCCGATCACTTGCCCTGAGGGGTTGAACGTGGCCATGAATGAGTGGGGGTTCAGGGCCGAGCTCTTGCTCGACCTGCACGACCAGCCGGACACCTGCGAGGGGTGCGTGGTGCGCTACTACTACTGCTACGAAGGCCAGGAGTCGCCGCTGGAATTTGTCGCACAGCAGGCCGCGGCCGCCGCGCTGGCCCGGTCGTGGGGACTCAATTCCTACCAGGGCGAGGGCATTACCTGCCTGGGGCCGAGAGTCCACCATTTAGTCACCTGGGATTCTGGGTTGCACCTGGCCGGGACGGAATTCGCCCCCATCACGCCGACCCATCCGATCACTCTTCACGAGCACGTTGACAATCAGACGGGCGGAGTGGTGACTTTGACCGTGGATTATACGTCCACGGTGGGTGGAGACTGGCAACTCTATGGAGGAACCTGGACCGATCCCAACCTCAGCGATCCCATCACGGAAGCGACGCAGATCGTGTTAAACAACTGGCAGAGCCACAACATCTGGCTGATCAACGATGGCGTGCCCACGGATACACAGGGCGGTTCCCACTCCCTGGTCATCACTGCCACCTCGGTCACGTCGCCGTCTCTATATACGTGGGACGAAATTCCAATGTGGGCCGGCGAATGGGTACCACCGCCGGGGGGATGGCGCAAGGTCTACCTGCCGCTGGTGCTAAGGAGCTATCCATAGCCCAGTGGGAAGCAAGAGAGCTAGAAAGCAGAGGGACAGGGGAACGCTCCCATATCCCCCTTCCTTGCCCCTCTGCTTCTACGCTTCCCTGACTCGGAAGAGATCAGTAGATGTTCCCAATTATCGAAATCGGCTCTTTGCATCTCAATACCTACTCTGCCATGTATGGCCTGGCGATTCTGGTGTGCGGCATGCTCGGTTTTCACCGTCTGATTCAGGGCGGTTTTCCGGTGCGGCTCGTCACCAACGGCCTGCTGCTGACAATATGGAGCAGCATCGCCGGAGCTTTCCTGGTGCGTGGCCTCGTCTTTCTGCTTCAGACCTTCATCCTCACCGGAACCCTCACCTGGCCGGGAGGCAGCACCTTCATCGGGGCGCTGGTTGGCGGCAGCAGCGCGGCGGTGTTCTACTGCCGGCGGCACAAAATCCCCTTGGGTCGTCCCTTCGACCTGGGGGGTATAGCCATCCCCCTGGCACAGGCTATTGGCCGGCTGGGCTGTTTTGCCGCCGGTTGCTGTTGTGGCAGGGCCACCGACTCCTGGTTGGGGATGTATCTACCGGACTCGGATGGCGTCTGGATGGTGCGCTATCCCACCCAATTGATGAGCGCTGCCGTGAACTTGACTATCTTTATCGCCCTTCTGGTCGTGGAGCGGTACGGGAAGCGCCGCCAGGACAAACCGGAGGGGGCGCAGGGCTGGCCCTTCGACGGTTTCCTTTTCCTGCTCTACGTGGACCTCTACTGCCTGAAGCGCTTCGTCGTGGAGTGCCTGCGAGACGACAACAGGCTGGTCGTCGGGCCAATCAGTTGGGTGCACCTGTATACCGTGGCTGGATTGGTCGCTGCCACGGCGACCATCCTCTGGAATCTACGTCGTACGGCCAGCTAGGAGATCACCTTATGAACGTAGAGATTCTGCCTGTCCAGACCCGCCGGAATATTGAGGACTTTGTCCGCTTCCCATTCAGGCTGTACCGCCGGGACCCCCACTGGGTGCCGCCCCTGCTGAGCGACCGGCGCAAGTTTCTGGATTCCCGACACAATCCTTTTTACGACCACGCCGAGGTGGCGCTGTGGCTGGCCCGCCGGGGTGGGCAGGTCGTCGGCACCATCTCCAGTCACATTGACCACCTGCACAACCAAATCCACGGCGAGTCCATCGGCATGTTTGGCTTCTTCGAAACGGTGGACGATTACGCCGTGGCGAAACCTCTGCTGGCGACGGCGCGGGATTGGGTGCGCCAGCGGGGGATGACGGCGCTGCGCGGGCCGCTCAACTTTTCGCAGAATCACGAGTGCGGTGCTCTGATCGAGGGGGACGGGCCGCCCACGCTGATGATGCCTTATAACCCGCGCTACTATGTCGAGTTC
The DNA here is from genome assembly GCA_964568065.1 of uncultured Anaerolineales bacterium. Classification (GTDB taxonomy): domain Bacteria; phylum Chloroflexota; class Anaerolineae; order B4-G1; family B4-G1; genus CAZMOT01. The sequence goes on along the minus strand of CAZMOT010000034.1, from coordinate 11,363 downwards.
TACGAGTGCTTTGGCTTGGCTAAAGCGATGGACCTGTATGCCTATCTTTTGGATCTGACGCAATTCGAGGGATATCCGAACGCCCCGCTCCCCAAGCTCCTTCGCGTGGCAGAAAAAGTGAAGAAACGCACCCGCGCGACGATCCGTTCCAGCACCAAGAAAACCTGGGCGGAGGATGTTCAGAAAGTCAAGGTGATCTACAACCAGGCCTGGAAAGAGAATTGGGGGTTCGTGCCGATGACCGACGCCGAGTTCAACGAGTTGGCCGCCGATCTCCGGCGGATTCTCGATCTGGACCTGGCTATCGTAGCCGAAGCAGATAGCGAACCGGCCGGTATGTCCATCACCATCCCCGACTACAACCAGGTGCTCAGACGTCTGGACGGCCGGTTGCTTCCCATCGGATGGATCAAAGCGCTGTTGCTGGCCCGCTCCATTACCCGGGCCCGTATGACCATCTTTGGTGTGGTAGAAAAATACCGCGGACAAGGGATCGAAGCGCTCTTGATCTTTGAAACGATCAAAGCAGCCGTCTTGAGTGGATATCACGACCTCGAGTTCTCGTGGATACTGGAGAACAACGATATGGTGAATCGCCTCATCGCGAGCCTGGGCCAGGGATATGGCGTCCGTGTCTATCGGACCTACCGCATCTATCAAATGGCGGTGTAGGTGCGCAAACGCGCACCGGAACTGGCCATCTACGATTGGAAACTAAAAGTCCGTTGACCAGGCCGTGGTCGGTTTCCGACCGCGCCCACCCACAGCATGGGAGGTAGAAGACTATGCTACAACTTACCCGAGAGATCGAGCAACAACTGGTCGCCTGGCGGCAGGAGTTCCACATGCATCCCGAACTGGGCTTTCAGGAGACGCGCACCGCCGCCCGCGTCGCGGAGGTGCTGGAGCCTCTGGGCTACCACGTCCGCACCGGTGTGGGTCGCACCGGGGTGGTGGCGGAACGGGGCGAAGGCCACCCCATCGTCGCCATCCGCGCAGATATGGACGCCCTGCCCATCCAGGAGGCCAACGACGTGGACTACGCATCGCAGATCCCCGGCGTGATGCACGCCTGCGGCCACGATGCCCACACCGCCATCGCGCTGGGCGTGGCGACGTTGCTGGCGCGGGAGACCTTCCCCGGCACGATCCGTTTTCTCTTCCAACCGGCCGAGGAGGTGGGGGATGAGGAGGGAATTAGCGGTGCGCCCCGCATGGTGGAGGATGGGGCGATGGAGGGAGTAGACGCGGTACTGGCCCTGCACGTAGACGCAGATACCGCCGTCGGTGACGTGATGCTGGGAGCTGGCCCGGCCTCGGCCGGGGTGGATAGCTTCTACGCTACTATCACCGGTCAGGGAGGGCACGGGGCGTACCCCCACGAGGTGGTGGATCCCATCTACATCGCCGGGCACGTGATCCTGGCCCTCCACGGCATCGTCTCCCGCCGTCTGCACCCGGTCGAGCCAGCGGTGGTCAGCATCGGCTCCATCCACGGCGGGCAAGCAGCCAATGTTATCCCTGAGCGCGTGGAGATGTCCGGCACCATCCGCTTCATGGAGCCAGAGGTGCGGAAGCAGATCCACGTCGAGATTGAGCGGGCGCTGGAAGTGGCCCGAACGCTGGGCGGTGATTATACATTCCGGATTGAGCACGGTAACTTGCCAATGATTAACGCCGAGGAGGTAGTAGACCTTATCCGGGAGGTTGCCACCGATTTGCTGGGGACAGACCATATCCAGCCTCACAGGCAAGAGATGGGAGCTGAGGATTTCGGAGCTTTCTCCGAGGTGGCGCCAGGCGTGATGTTCATGCTGGGGTGCCGGATCGAGGGGGACGAACGGAAGCATCACAACCCGCGCTTCGACGTAGACGAGCGGTGTCTACCGGTGGGGGTGGCCATCCTGGCCGAGGTGGCGCTGCGCCTGCTGCGGGAGTGATGCCACTCCGGCGTTGCTAACGTGCTGAGGGCCACAGCGATTTAAGGTTGCAACCAATGCCACCAGCACGCCGACCGCGACAGGGGCAACCACCGTCCGCTCAACCTGGTGCCGGAAGGCGTCGGACAGACAGACTCGGTTGGTGCACCAGCAAGGGGATCTCCGGCCCCAGCGACTGGAGCACATCCTCGGTCACCAGCCCACGGACACGCAGTGTCCGCATGATCTTCCGGGGGCTCTGGCGCAAGGGGCCGCCCTGGGGGCCGGCCTTGGCACGGTCATCCTCGCCGGGCCGTCGGCCTGTAGGGGGGCGGCAGTGAGATAAGTTGCCAACCTGTCCCACGAATGGCCTGGCGTCGGGCTATCCCGCTGTGATCTCCGTGTCTTCGTGGTTCAAATCAGGGCTTGATCGTGACGCGGTATGGCGCAGGTTCCGACGTCCAGCGCGTCACTCCAGACACGATCAACACGGCGCGATCGGTTTCGTCCCCCAATTCGACTTGGGCCTTACTCTCAGCATCCAGGCTCAAGCGACGAACTGTGACCTGCGGACCGTATTCCACCAGTTGCACGACATACGACTGGGAAATATCGTTCGAGGAGCGGACAAAGCCATCCACCGTCCACTCACCGTCCCCCTGTTCTACGTCGTTCGAGAACCCGATCTCTGGAATAGAAATGTCGTCAATCAGCCAGCCAGGCTGGTTTAGGCCAGGGTCGCTGATGTACCAGAGGCGGAGCAAGATCTGTTGCCCCGCGTAGGCACTCAGGTCTATCCGCTCTTCCAGCCAGGTGTGGCTTTTGCCAGTATATCCGTGTCCATAGTTGGCTTTGTTCGGATCCTCAGAGGTCGTATGCGTCCCCGGCAGTGTCTCCCACGTGCGTCCGCTGTCAGTGGATACCGCCACGTAGCCATAGTCAAAGTCGTCTTCGATATCGTACCACGTCCAGAAGTGGAGCGTGGCCGTCTCCACTTCTCCGAGATCCACCTGGCGCGTCAGGCTGCTGCTCAACATGTTGCGCCGGTTCGACCACCAGGAAAACTCGCCGGCGTGCGGATCGGTTGCCGCCAGCCGTACAAGCCCCGCTCCCTCAAACGTCACCCTGCGTCCCGCCTGCGGATCAATCTCGACATAGTCCGCGCCGAACTGGTGAACCCAACCCACGTACTCGGCATCCTGCTTCAACGACCCACACACCTCGGGCTCTTCGCCATCGTGAAGCGCATAGCTGTACCGCCCGTCGCCGACGTCCTCATCGTCGAGCAGGTTGGCGACCGTCCAATCGGAAAACACGGTCGCAAAGTCAACGTCATACCCGCTCGCCTGAAGCAACCGGTTGACGCTGACGATGCCATCGGCGTCGTCGCCAGCCAGTTGGGCCAGGATTTCGTACCCGCCATAGTGCTCACTCAGATAGCTGAGAAAGAGCTTGCTGGCAGCGTAATTCCGAGCGCGATCCTCCGAGTCCTCGGCCCAGTTGGTCAACTGGATGTCGGGGTCGCGCCAGAATTGCCAATCGCCAAGCACGCCCTCGTAGCCATTGATCTCTTCCGCCAGCAACGAAAGCCCCTCGTTGACCCACGTCGCCTCGCTCAGGTCCTGGTTCCAATGGATCATGTGCTGGAACTCGTGGCTGAGCAACTGGCCGAACAACTCCGCGTCGTTCAGATAGCTCGACGTGACGTAGATCATCTCCCGCTCATTGCTGCGCGGTTTCATTGTGCTGGGATACTCGTCGGCAGTGCTAAAGTAACCGGCAATGAAGGGAGGCATCTGATCGGTGACCAGAATCGTCATCCGTGGATCGTTGTCAATGCCGGGCATCCTTTCTGAGCCAAAGTACTGGCGATTGGTGGGGTAAATCTGGGATTCAAAGAGATCGGCGGCCTGGCGCAATTTGTCCACGTCAAACGCGGTCTCTTGGCTCACGTACACGTAGGTGTGCTCGGTCTTGATCTGCAGTTCGGCGTCGAGCTGCCAATAACGCTGCTGTTCCTCGTCTCCCATCCAGAAAGTGTGTACGTCGCCAACCTGGTACTCTGGCGGCTCTTGTACTGGATCACGAGTCGCCGGTTCGCCGGTCTCGCTTTCCAACTGCCCATAGAGCAGCCAATAGTCGGTGTCGGTGGTAAGCGTCCCGGCGATCCGCCGCTCAAGCTCCTGGACCTGCCTGGCCTCGGCCGTCCCGGAAGGAAACACGGGCCGGAAGTCGGACGGAGAAGGTGCAGGCTCCGGCGTGACGTCAGTCTGCTCGACGAGCCAATACGTGCCCAACGCGGTGCCGATCCCACAGCAACAGAGACATAAGCACAGCATAGCCAGAACGACGATCACAGTGATCACAACAGCCGTAGATGTATTCCGCGTTCCAGGTAGTGAACTCATACGTCCTTTTCCTCCCTCAGGCCTTTGGCGTGCTCGCGGTCGTGGGCCGGGTAGACGCTAACCCACTGGTAGGCCGTGCCCTCTGGCCCCCAGGGGAAGGGGAAGGATTGGGCCAGGTCGGCCTGGCTCATCCCCTCTAGGATCTCCAACAGCGCCTGGCGCGCGGCGTGGAAGTCGGCCCCAATCTCCTCCCAGGGCTGATCTCGGCGAGCCTCGGCGTGTGCTCGATTCCAGGCGTCAATGTCCTGGACGTGTTCAACCTGGGGCGGCTGCCCAGCAGCCATCTGGCGCAGCCCCCCCACGCCCACCCCTTCCCAGTCGGCCACGTGGCCCAGCACGTCTTTGAGCGTCCACTCGCCACAAACGAGACGTAACTCGCGCTCCACCGGAGGAATCAAAGCGATGGCAGCCAGCAACTCCTCGCGCGCAGCGGCCAGCCCGGCCAGCAGAACTTGCCTGGGACCAACTTTGCCCTCCAGCCCCTGCGCTTCCCGCCAGGCATTCAGGTCGGCGGCGTGGACCGCGTCGTGCTCCCACTGGACCTTCAGGCAACCAGGAAAAGACCAGTCCCAACTCTGAACGAAACGTCGCTCGAAGAACTCCTCTCCCGACATGATTCGCAGCCAAGCCACCCAATCTGCCCGCGCAGCCTGCAATTCTGCCAGCACCTCGGCCAAGGTTCGGTCGCGCCATTCGGCCACGATGGCTGCGTTGCAGGCATCCATATTCGGTATAGCCGAGAGATCTGGGGCAGCCCCCGCCAGCATGCACTTCATTGTCCGATGTTCCCAACGGTCCCACCAAGCAACGTGAGCCAGCAGGTCTTTGGCTGTCCAATCATCAAAGACCGGCGACTCGGTGAGTGTCTTCTCGTCCAGGCCGATGATCTGCCACAACAACCCGGCTCGTTCGGCGGCCAGGCGAGCCAACAGGTGCAAACGCCGGGCAGCCAGAATCTCGCGCACTTGCGCAGTATGCTCCCGTTCGTGCTCCAGGAAGCGGCGCAGCGCCTTGCGCGCCGTCCACGGCTCCTCGGGATGGTCGGTCCAGCCGACGGGATAGAACACATCCGATCGTTCTCTCTCAGTAAGCTGCCGCAGCCGTGCTATGGCGGTGTACCGCTCCATCTCCAGGAACTCGAAGATGGGCAGGTTCTCGTCGTGCTCCCACTCCGGAGGCAGAGTCTCGGGAGGCACGAGGCGCGAGACGTACCATTCCTCGGCATTGCCGACGTGGCGCAGCAGACGGCTGATGTTGAAGGACTGGGAATCGGGCTGCCAGTCCAGCACGTCATCCGGTAGATCGCGGACCAGCGCCAGCAGGTCAGCGCGGGCGTGGGTCATGAGGGAGAAGGTTTGCTCCATCTCCTCAAGAGTGATGGGCTCCCGGTCAGGAGGAAAAAGCGCGGCGGCACTCCTCGGATCGAAGGGACCGAAGCCAGTGCTCTCGCCAGCGACCTCGATCTCGATGGGTTCATCTGCGGGCAGTGCTGGCTCACCGTGGCGGCGCAGCCAGGCGTGGGTTTCGCGGATGGCCGCGCCTACTCGGCTCAGGGCTTCTTCTCGGCTCGGCGCACGGGCGATGCAGCCGGGCAGGTCGAGCACGTGGGCCATGCACCGGCCATCGTCAGCCATCTCCAGGTAGACGGGGTAGCGGGTCATGGAACAGCCCCTTTCAAGCCATCTCGCAGGCGGGTCAACAAGTCGGCTAGCACGGCTCTCTCTGCGTCGTCCAGACAGCCCCAGGGGGCGAAGAAGTAGCTATCGGTGTCGGCCTCGACCTGGTCACGGAATCGCTGGCCGGCCTCGGTCAGGCGCGGGGCGGTGTCTGGCCCCTCGACGAACCCGCGCTCCCGCAGTTGGCTCAGCGCCTCGGTGTAGACCTGGGGCGGGTGGCCGCGATGAGCCAGTTGTTTGCAGACCGCTTCAAGCGAGTCGGCCTCGCCGCGCCAGAGCAGGGTCAGCGTTTCCAATACTGTACCGCTCAACCCCGAGGGCTGCCAGGCGGCCAGGTGGGCGTCGTCACGGTAGGCGCCCAGGCAGGAGAAGGCCTGCTCGACGTAGGGCAGCGGCGGGCTGGGCGACGGCATCAGTTTGTGGCTGAGGCGGATGGACCAGGTCTCTGGTGGGGGCGGCGTGTTGAGGCTGGCCTGCACCAGCCGGTCGAGCAGGCGGGCCAGCCGTTCCGAATCGGCCGGGGGCAGTGGATCGGCCTCGGCCATGGCTGTGCGCACCTCCTCAATGGAGCGCTGCGCCTCGGTCCGGCCGGCCTTGGTCAGGCTGTACTCGCCCGGCGCTACCTCCCCCAGGTGGCCCGTTTCGGCAGCGGTGGCTAACCGGGCCAGGTAGTCGTCGGCAGCGGTGTAGGGGCCGCGCACCTGCAGGCGCCCTGGGGTTATCGTCTCTGGCTCAAAGGTGAGGGCCGCCAGGAGCAGTCCCCAGGTGGGGAGATCCAATCCGCTCTCGGCGCTCAGGCGTTCGAAGATTGGCATGAAGTGAGGGCCAAGCGTGGCCCAAGACTTGCGGGCCAGATCCCATACCGTTCGGTCGTTCGTTGTCATAGCTCTTTACCTCCTGTATGCTCTCTCTAACACTTGCTTCGAATCCATTACCTGCGCAAGACCCGGCCCCACCGCTGCTGGCCTACGATCTGGCCATCCTGGGCCACGACTTGCCCCGAGATCAACACCGCCCGGATGCCCGTCGGCGGAGCATCGGGCCGGTCGGGGGTGGTGTTGTCGGCCACCGTCGCCGGGTCGAAGAGTACCAGATCGCTCCACACTCCCCCGGCAATGCAGCCCACGCCCGCCAGGCCGATCCGCTCGGCCGGGAACGAGGTCATCCGCCGCACCGCCTTCTCCAGGGTAAAGAGCCCCAGATCGCGGCTGTAGCGGCCCAGCACCCGGGGGAAGGTGCCGAAGGAGGCCGGGTTGTGCTGCCCCCGCCGGGTGAGTATGTGTCGGTCATAAACGCGCACAGGGGATGGGCCAGCGGTCGGTATGGTAGACGTCCACCACGACCCGGCCTCGGACCAGTTCCATCTCCGGCCTGTGCCCCACCCAGCGGGGTGGCTCCATGTCGGCGAAGGGCTTGAAGAGCACGGCTCCGCCACTGCCGGCGGGGCCGACCTCCACGAAGCCGGCCCGTTCGAAGAGCGCACGCGGCATCCAGGCCGGGTCCCAGCAGGTGATCGCCACGCCCATCTGCTCGCGATAACGAGTGAATCCCTGAGGGCCCGTCATCAACGTCATCATCAGCGGCAGGGTCCACTTTGCCGGTGTCTTTAGATATATCCTGGGGCTCAGGAAAGCGTTCCAAGAGCCCATGAATAGGGAAGATGACCCGCCAGAAGGTAGAGAACTCGCTGCGGCCGTCTATACGTGCCGCATCCATCAGTTCATCGGAAATGGTACTGATGTACTGGCGGGTGAATTCCTCCAGCAACTCGTCGCTCATGCGGAAGTCGCTGTTGGGGTAGAGCCGTTCCTTGGAGAGATAATAGCAGTAGGCACAGTTCAGGTTGCAGATGGGGCCATTAGGCTTGAGCATAACGTGGAAAGCAGGAGAAGAAATCATCAGCACCCTTCAAGTCAGACCCGCAGCACGCCGCCTTCTACAAGGCCGACCAGCAGCGGTGCCCCCGGGTCAAGCCCCTGCGGGGCCACTACGGAAGCCAGGCCTTGTTCAACGACCAGGCCGGCTTTCCAATCCGACCAGGATTGGCCTCTATCGCGCGAGACGAGCAACGCTACGCTAAGCATCACCAGAACATCCGGCTTGGCGGGGAACTCTGGTGAGAGCACGATTCCATTCACGGCATCAGTAACAACGTCTTTGCCCAGGCACGCCCAGGTGTGTCCCCTGTCGCCGGAACAGAAGAGGCCACAGGATTCCGTGCCAGCGAACAAGACGCCGTCATTAGCATAGTCTGGAGACAGGGCAAGGCTGAGCACCGGCGCGAACTCGGTGGGAAAGTTCACCTCTCGCCAGGCGCGACCGCCGTTCGTGCTGCGAAAAACCCCACTTTCCGTGCCCACGAAAAGCGTCTCATCATGGGCAAAGTCTGGAGAGATGGCCATGCAGAGGACGCTCAAGTCCAACAGGCCAAAGTTCCAGGCGGACCAATGGCTACCCCGGTCGGCCGAACGAAAAACGCCGTCTTCCATCGTTCCAGCAAACAACGTACCATCGTGGGCAAAATTCGGCGACACGGCCAAAGTTGAAATAAGCGGCGGCGGCGAGGGCAAAACGGCCACATTCCAGTTCTTGCCGCCATCAACTGAGCGCAGGATGCCCCCCTGCACACCAGCAAACACGCTTCGATCGGACTCAAAATCGTGTGAAACAACAACCGCCGTCGTCGCCAGGGGTGACTCAATGTCCAACGAATCGTACGTGGTGCGCCAGGTGATGCCTCCATCATCAGAGCGGTACAGTCCCGAAGTACGGGCAGCGAAACAAATGCCATCCTGGGCAAAGCTAGGCGACGTAGCCAGGGCATAAACAAGATCCTGAATTTGGGGCTCTGCACCCGTGTCGTCTACCATCCGTTGTCTCCTGCTCGGCTAGGCTGTTGTCAAAGATTCTTTGGGGGTCTTGCGGTGGACCAACACATCAACCGTCAATGCCAGGGCAGCGCTGGCGATTGCGCTGTGTACAGCCGCTTTCTGCACACCGGCTGCATCGAAGATGCCTGCCTTTGCCATATCAACGATCTGCCCGGATCGCACATCGAACCCATGCCCTGCATCAACTCGTTTGATTTCGGCCATGACTTCACTGGCGTCATATCCCGCATTGGTGAGAATGGTGCGGATCGGCTCTTCCAGCGCCTTAATCAGAATGCGACAAGCAGCGTGCTCGTCCGGATCTGTGCTTTGGTCTAGCATTCTCTGCAACGCCGGACGGCAGGCCAACAATGACACACCACCGCCGGGCAGCACGCCATCGGTGATAGCGCCCCGCAGCGCATCGGAGGTCCGCTGGGCCAGTTCCTGGCGTGTATTGATCTCCAGTTCCGTCGCGCCACCTACCCACAGCGTCGCCGACCCGCCCATCAGTTTGCCGATGCGTTCACGGAGCTTCTTGCGCACGTCCGGATCGTCGGACTGTCTCAAGGCGGTGCGCAAGTCCGCGATGTGCTTGCGCAACAGGCGTGGGTCACCTTTGCCCCCAATGATGCCAAAATAGGTCCGGTCGGCCCAAGCCCGGCGCGCACGTCCCAGATCCTGGAGCTTTACCCCGCCCAGCGTATAACCCGCTGTCCTGGCAAAAGCACGCCCACCGGTTAAAATGGCCAGGTCTTCCAGCGCCGCCGCTCGATCACTAATCGTCATCTCCGGAGCTTTCACAGCGATGGCCTTGAATTTGTCGGGCTCCCGACTTGCCCTTAACAGCAGGGATGTCGCGCTCTCGGAAAGCTTGCTCGCTATGATCAGCAACGAGCGGATTTCCGCCTGCATAGCTATGTCCACAATGGATATCAATCGGCGCGGATCTTCAATCTCAATGTCGCTGATCAAAATCGCAGCGTTCTCCATCTCCGTTCTGAGGTTGGTATGGCCGGTAATCATCTGACGCGAATGGACGCCTCCTTTCCAGTACATCCCCTCCACGTATTCTCGCTCCAATTCCCGGCTGCGACCAGATCGGACTTCAAGCTGGCCGTACTCGCCGATGATGTCGAAGATCTCGCCCAGCATTTTGGCCAGGGGCGGATCGTAACAGATCGTTTCGGCGATCTGGGCGAGGTTCTCTTTGCCTTCCAGGTGTATCGCCATGCGAGTCAGCTCGTCGAGGATCACCTGCAGACCGGCTTCCAGGTAGCGGCGCAACTGCATCGCGTTGCCACCGGCGACGTTGTAACGCACACCCTGATTATAGATCGACTGGAACGACACAGCCGCGGTCGCGGTCCCATCACCGACCTTTTCGTGCAGACGCCATAACATATGGCGGACGAACATCGCGCCCACATCTTCGTCGCGGTCAGGCAGTTGGATGATGCGCCGGGCAATCACGCCGCCACTGTCGAGGAGTTCCGGCGTTTTGTCACGCATCACCCGTTCAATCGCGATAATGCGCGGAAGCGGTCCCAAGGTCGGACGGACCGCCTCCACCATCTGGTTGATGCCTCTCTGCATGCTCTGATAAGTGGCGGGTTGAAAAACCACACGTGGCGTTTTCTGTTTACCTATCATTGGATCACCCTTGGTTAGTTCTTGTCGGAAAACCCTGTGGCCGACGCATCCCTATGCGTCAGATGTTTTCGCAAAAAGTCGTTCAACTCCATAAACTCGCTTTCAGTGATGGGCATTGGTTTTCCCCAATCATTTTACCGCGCATGCTATAGTTGTCAACATACACATGCTTCTCATCAACGCTCCGTCTGCCTTCTAACAGACGCCGTGCGCCTGCAGTGTTTCCCACATAGCCATAAAGTTCTCAGGTGGGGCGTTGGCCTGGGGGTTGTGCACCGTGGCAAAGATGAAGCCGCCACCGGGAGCGAGGGCGTCGATGCTGCGCTTCACATCGTCGCGCACCTCTGGCAGACTTTGTTGAAAAATAGGAATCGGTGGGGAAGCCTCAACTTGTTGAGGTGGTTTCTGGCTGCCGAATGGGGCACACCCGAACAAGTTTGGGCTTCCAGAGCCCCTGAGTGGGGCACCGTCCCTGCGAAAGGATATTTTTCAACAGAATCCTGACAACCCACCATTGCGGCATTCTCCGTGCACGAAAGGCCCGGGGCGGAGCAGGACGTGGAGCACAAGTCGCGCACAGAGTTCAACGAACTTTCTGAGATCCCGGTTCCCCGACCAGTCAAAGTCCCCCTGAGTCTCTTCGTGATGAATCCAGAACACGTAAGAGGAGACGATATTGATGCCACCCGCCACAATTTTCAAGAGCTCCTCTTCCCAAGACTGACATGGATAACGAGAGAACTGGAAATTAGGACACTTGTCCGGTATGCCCTCCAGAGTAGATAGGGGGACAACCCCAAAGGAGGACGGACAAATGTCAAAGGCAACTGCACAAGA
>CAZMOT010000033.1:0-28598 GCA_964568065.1 uncultured Anaerolineales bacterium | reverse complement strand
TCAGCAGTTCCATCCCCTCAGCGATGATCTGGTTGACCAGTTCGTCGCTGAGGATATTCAGCTTGGGTCGCATCACTGTGCCTCCTCTGGGTTAGATTTGTGTGGGTCTACGCGAATTCACGGCTCTACGATGTCCAGCGTAGCAGTATCGATCGAGATCACGGTCTGTCCTCGCTCGTGCGGTGGGTCGGCAGGGTCGCTCTCGATCAGGCACTGCTTGATGGTGCAAGATGACATGCTACCCAGTGGCCTGGTGTTACCTCTAAGTAAGCCGGCTCCTCTGCAAAGCAGACGTCCCTTGCCACCGGACAGCGGGTATTGAAATTGCAGCCCTCGGGCGGGTGGGCCGGACTGGGGATGTCCCCTTTGAGGATGGTTCGCTGTCGCGTATCCTCGACGTCTGGGTCCGGCACTGGCACTGCCGACATCAGCGCCTGAGTGTAGGGGTGAAGGGGGTTCAGGTAGATTTCATCCCGGTCGGTCAACTCCACGATCTTACCCAGGTACATCACCGCCACGCGATCGCTGATGTGGCGCACCATGCTCAGGTCGTGGGCGATGAACAGATAGGTCAGCCCCAAGCGGCCCTGCAGTTCTTCCAACAGGTTGACCACCTGGGCCTGGATGGACACGTCCAGCGAGGAGATGGGCTCGTCGCAGACGATCAGGTCGGGATTGAGGGCCAGGGCGCGGGCGATGCCGATGCGTTGCCGCTGTCCGCCGGAGAACTCGTGGGGGTAACGATTGACAAAGTAGGGGTTGAGGCCCACCATTTGCAGCAACTCCTGCACCCGCTCCCGCCTCTCTTTCCTGTGGCCCACCCTGTGCACCTCCAGCGGCTCGGCGATGCTGGAGCCAATCGTCATACGCGGGTTCAACGAGGCGTAAGGGTCCTGAAAGATCATCTGCATCCGCAGTCGCATCTGGCGTAGTGCACGGCTCTCGAGGCTCAGCAGGTCCTTCTCGTCAAAGATAATCTGCCCATCCGTCGGCTCGTACAGCCAGAGTATCGTCCGGCCCACGGTGGTCTTGCCACAGCCGGTTTCGCCGACTAGCCCCAGCGTCTCTCCCTTATAGATGTCGAAACTGACACCATCCACTGCCCTGATGTCACCGATGTGACGCTGGAGAATGATACCCCGTGTAATGGGAAAGTACTTTTTGAGGTGGCGAACTTGGACCAGAGGTACTGCGCTCTCAGCGGGCATTGTTTTTCCTCCCCGCGACGTATTCCCACCGCCAGCAGGCCACGGCGTGCTCCTCCCCGTCCGTTTTCTCCAGCGGCGGCATCTCCTCCAGGCATTGGTCTACCACGTAGGCGCACCGGGCGGCGAAGGGGCAACTGGGTGGCAGGTCAATCAAGTCGGGCGGGAGACCCGGGATGGAGACCAATGCGGTGCCCGGGGCTTCATCGAGGCGGGGCAGCGATCCCAGCAGCCCCAGCGTATAGGGGTGCTGCGATCTTTTGTAGATGTCCCGCACTTTGCCCTGCTCGACGATGTAGCCGGCGTACATCACGTTGACCCTCCGAGCCAATCCTGCTACGATCCCAAGGTCGTGGGTGATCCACATCACCGCCATCCCGAATTGCTCCTGAAGCCGCTTCACCAGGGCCACGATCTGGGCCTGGATAGTGACATCCAGGGCGGTGGTAGGCTCATCGGCGATCAGGAGTTCGGGATTGCAGGAGAGGGCCATAGCGATCATCGCCCGCTGGCACATGCCGCCGGAGAACTGGTGGGGGTAATCGTCCACCCGCTGGCGGGCCTCCGGGATACCGACCATCGTCAGCAGTTCCTCGGCACGCTCCCGCGCCTGCGCGCTATCCATTCCCTGGTGGAGTTCGAGTGCCTCCATAATCTGGAAGCCCACCGTGTGCGCCGGGTTGAGCGAGGTCATTGGGTTCTGGAAGACCATGGCGATTTCCGCGCCACGGACCCGTCGTATCTCCGCCTCGCTCAACTTTAACAGGTCACGCCCGTCAAACCAGACCTCCCCGGCCTCGATCCGCCCTGGGGGGCTGGGGATCAGGCGCATGATGGAGAGAGCGTGAACACTCTTGCCACAGCCACTCTCGCCGACGATCCCCAGGGTTCCCCCTTTTTCAAGGGTGTAGGAGATCCCGTTGACGGCGTGCACGACCCCGTCCTCGGTGTAGAAGCGGGTCGTCAGGTTCTTGAGTTCCATCAGGTTGCTCATAGTGTTTCTCTTTTATGCAATGTCGTTGACCATCTCATCTAGACTTGAAGCTTTGGGTCCAACGCATCTCGCAGCCCATCGCCCATGAGGTTTAAGCCAAAGACCGCCAGCATGATGGCTACACCAGGAGAGACAATGACCCACCAGGCCCCCTTGGCCAGGAACTTGTAGCTATCGCTGAGCATGGCTCCCCACTCTGGTTTAGGAGGCTGTTGTCCCAGTCCCAGGAAACCCAGTCCTGCCGCCCAGAGGATGGCGCTCGCCAACCCCAGAGTAGTTTGCACAATGATAGGCGAAAGGATGTTGGGCAGTACATGCCGCCACAGAATGCGTCGCCCCGTCGCTCCAGCACAAATGGCAGCAGTAATATATTCACTTTCCTTGACCGAAAGCACCATCGAGCGGGCCAAGCGGGCGAAGATGGGGATAAACACTACCCCAACGGCCACCATCGTATTGTTCAACCCTGGTCCGCGCACGGCGACGATGGCGATGGCCAGAAGCATGGCTGGGAAGGCCAGGATGACGTCCATACAGCGCATGATGATTCTGTCCGTCGCCCCTCCAATAAAGCCGGCCAGCATACCCAATGTCCCGCCAATGATCAAACCAATACTCACAGAAATGACGCCTACCACCAACGAATACCGGGCCCCGTGGATCAAGCGCACCAGCACGTCTCGCCCCAGGTTATCTGTTCCCAGGACGTGTTCGCGTGAAGGAGGCTTGAGCCGTTCCTCGAGATTGGAGTCTATTTTCGGGTTGTAGTCATGTACAATGGGCGCCAATATGCTCACCAGCAGCAAGACACCGACGATGACCATACCCAGACGCGCGGTATTGAGGGAAATCAATCGTCGCCAGGCATCGCCCCACAGAGAGCGATGTTCGCGCACCGCGAAATCCACCGGTAGTTCCACTTTACGAGCAGTCGTCTCAGCCATATTGCGTCCTCACTCATATCGGATCCTGGGATTGAGATAGACATAAGAAATATCAACTGCCAGATTGACTATGGCCACGACTAGAGTGATGATCAGGACGGCCACCTGCACGACGGGATAATCCCGCGCCAGGATGGCATCGTACACCCATTTACCCACTCCAGGCCAGGAGAAGATCGTCTCAGTCATGATGGCTCCGGCCAGAAGGCCGCCGACCTGCAGGCCAATGACCGTGATTATGGGCAAGAAGGCATTCTTGAGGGCGTGGCGGATTATGACTACCCTCTCTCTTAACCCTTTGGCATAAGCCGTGCGAATATAGTCCTGCTGGAGCACTTCGAGCACGCTGGAACGGGTCATGCGGGCAATAGTGGCCATAGGAATAGTACCCAGGGCAACAGATGGCATCGCCAGATGTTTGAGCGCGAGACCCAGGGCCTCAAGGTTACCTGTGATGATGCTGTCGAGGATGTAGAGGCCGGTGACGGTTTCCAGTGATAGGTAAACCGGAAACCGGCCATAGGTGGGCATCAAACCCAATTTGACGCCGAAAAAGTAAATGAGCATCAATCCCAGCCAAAAGATGGGCATGGAAACGCCCATCAGTGCACCGATCATGCTCACGTTATCAAAAACAGAGTTGCGCCGCGTGGCGGAGATAATGCCGGCCGGCATGCCCACCGCGATGGCAAATACCATCGCCATAAGCGACAGTTCCACAGTGGCCGGGAATTTCAGTTTTAGCAAATCAGCGATCGGCGTATGTTCATGGACGGACCTGCCCAGGTCGCCTTGCAGCAGACGGCCGAGGAAGCCAAAGTATTGCGAGTCAAAGAAACCCTTGAACCCTTCACCGATGCTGATCTCACCACGAAAGACCTGGCCCATGGCATCGAGATTCAGAATAAGTGGCTTGTTCAAACCTAATTGTTCGCGGATGCGTTCCACGTTTTCCACGGCGGCGTGCTCGCCCAGCATAACGATAGCCGGATCGCCGGGGATAAGGTGAATGAACAAGAAAACGAGGATGGTTACTCCCAGCATGGTGAGGATGAGAGAGAGCAGGTGGTTAATAATGTGTCTGGTCATAAGAGTCGCCCCCTGCAACTTTCGGAGAGCCGCTAACCTTGCTCTCAGCCGGTCTGTGACTGGCAGCCGGGTCGCAGACCCTCCCTGAGCAGGTTGGTTTTCTTGTGGAGAAATCCACCGCAAAGAGGGAGGTGCGAAGGTTGCCCCCACACCTCCCCCTGTCGTGTCATACGGGGCTGGTGATTGCACCCCAGCCCGGTGCACCTTGAAGCTGCACCAGGTCTATTCCTCGATCACCACTCCCTCGTACTTGTCGGCGCCCACCGGCTGCACCACGAAGCCGCTGATCTTTGAAGAGAGGACGCGTGGGGTGTCGTTGTGTATCACCCACAGGCGAGCGCGGTCCTCGTGCAGCAACCGCTCGACCTCCTCGTAGAGTGGGGCGCGCTTGGCCTGATCAGGCTCGATGGCAGCCTGGTAGAGCAGATCGGCCACTTCCTGGTTGGCATAGTAGCCTTCGCGCGGATCGGGCTCTTTGACCTGCCCAGGCGCGCTCAGCCCGCCGAAGAAGTAGTTGAGAAAGTTGTCAGGGTCGCCGTTGTCGCCGCCCCAGCCGAGCTGGTAGAGGCCGTAGAGCTTGCCCTCACGCCGGGAGCCGAGGAAGGCCGCCCAGTCGCCTTCCAGGTACAGTTCGGTCTCGATGCCGACCTTGGCCAGATCGGCGGCCATGGCCTCACCGATTTCCTTGGGGCTGGGGTAGTAGAAGCGGGTCACCGGCATGTAGTAGAACTTGAGTGTCCCGACTTCTCCGGTGTCCTCGTTGGTCACTTCCTTCAAACCATCGGGGAAGCCAGCCTCGGCCAGCAGTTGCTTGGACAGCTCGGGGTCGTAGGTCCAATCCTCGATGTCGGGGCAGCCCCACATGGTTGGGTGCAGGAAGGTGCTCGCCACCTGGCCATAGTCGCCGTAGAAGGCTCCTCTCAAAGCCTCGCGGTCAATGGCGTGGAACACGGCCTCGCGCACCTTTGGATCCTGGAACTCTACGATGTGGTAGTTGAAGGCCAGGTAGCCGGTGTTCAGGCCTATGGCCTCCACGTACAGGTTGGGATCTGCTTGAGCATCCTTGAGGTCCTCGACGTTGGCCTGCTCCAGAGCGTGGATGTCGCCGGCCTTGAGGGCCAGGAAGCGAGCCGAGTCGTCGGGGATCACGCGCCAGATAATCTTCCCGATGGTCGGCGCACCGCCCCAGTAGTCCATGTTGGCTTCTGCCGTGATGTGGTCGTCCTCTACCCACTCCACGAACTTGAAGGGGCCGGTGCCCACTGCTCCCACGGTCGGCATACCATAGTCGGCGCCGTGCTCCTCGAGAGCCGCAGGGCTGGAGATGGCAAAGATGTCCATGGCCAGGTTGGCCAGTAGGGGAGCCAGAGGTTCCTTGAGGGTGATCTTGACGGTCAAGTCATCCACTGCCTCGACACTGGTGATGAAGCAATCATCGTCGAAGCCGTTGAACATGTACTCCCAGTACTCGTACACCTGGCTCTCAAAGTGCAGCGGGTGATCCGTCTTCCACTGACGCTCGTAGTTGAGAACCACGGCGTCGGCGTTAAAGTCGGTGCCGTCGTGGAACTTGACGCCTTCGCGCAGGGCGATGGTCCAGGTCAGATTGTCGTCAGACACTTCCCAGCCGGTGGCCAGCGCCGGGATGGGCCCTGTGCCACCGTCCTCATACTGGAACAAGGGCTCCAGGATCTGGCCGGTGACGCGGAACGATTCGCCATCGGTGACCACGGCCGGGTCGAGCTGCACCGAGTCACCGCCACGC
Organism: uncultured Anaerolineales bacterium; assembly: GCA_964568065.1. Classification (GTDB taxonomy): domain Bacteria; phylum Chloroflexota; class Anaerolineae; order B4-G1; family B4-G1; genus CAZMOT01. The sequence goes on along the minus strand of CAZMOT010000033.1, from coordinate 22,601 downwards.
CCAAAGACGAATGTGGGCAGCTCCTCCGCGGTCTCGGGCTTCGGCGCGCACGAAGCCACCAGGCCGACGATCAGGATCAGTGCCATTATGGCACTCACAACACGCAAGGTTTTCATTTTTCTTCTCCTTAATCATTTTTCTTAGTTGAGATGGTTGTACACACTGGGGTTGGTATACGAGCAGACAAAAGAGTGGTGTCCCGCGCCATCACCTCCTTTCGCACGTTAACAGGCTTTTCGAGGAAGAAGCACTGCCCCAACAAGCGATCTCACACAGCATATCAGATCGCCTGCATCTACGACGTAAGTATACGGTAGAATCGCCAAATGTCAAGACTCAGTAGATCCAAGTTTCACGAAATTCGAGGGTAGCCTAGGGCCTTGTGCCCGTCTCTTGCGCTCAAATGACGCCCACAAGGGGCTAAGCTACATCAAATCTGGATCTACTGAGACTTGCAACTGACCGGAGCCATTCAGTCACCCCACCTGACGGGAGGAGAATGATCCTGCTGACATCTGACGTGCTTCATAAAACCACTCAAGACCTCAAGAGGTTCAATCACTCTCAGATGGAACCCCGCCTGCTCCAGATCTCGCTCGCTCCCGTTCCGCCCGCTCACGCAGCGCCTGGCGCAGCGCCTCAATGTCGTGCGGCGCCAGGTAGGCGGCGAAGGCGAAAAAGATCGCGCAGAGCACCCAGGCAGAGATGCAGATGAGCAGCATGGCGTTTTCCAGAGACGACCGCACGGCGATCAAGCCGGCCAGCCAGGGTGCCAGTGCCGCGCCAGCCGATTCAATAAAGTACTGGACGGCCAGTGCCGTGCTGCGCACCTCTGGCAAGGTGACGTCACAGACTGTGGAGACCACATTGGGCGCAGCGAAGGGGATGAACAAGGCGGTGAGGCTGAGCATTGTCAGAAAAAGACCCTGGTTTGCCACCGGAATGTTGAGTGTGGGCACCAACAGGATAGCGCCGAGAAGCACGGCCACCGTGCAGACAATCAACCGGCCACGCGGGGTGCGTTTGAATAGGAAATCCCCCACCGTCCCACCGACAAAATAGCCGACAGCCAGCACCGAAACCGCCACGATCATCGTCGTCTGTACGGCGTCATCCGAATAGTTGCGCTCCGTTTGTAGATAGCGGATGAACCAATAGGTAATCACATTCCAGGGGAAGACGCCAAAGAACCCCTGGACGAACAAGAGGCGCAGGCTGCGCTTGCGGAACAATCCCTTGGCGATCTTCCAATCGAAACGATAGATGCCGATCTGCTCCAGGCCCGCCAGTTCTGGCTCGCTCTTGCCGCGCGGGGGCTCGCGCACGCCGAGAAAGATCACGATGGACAGCAGCACGCCGAGTGACCCGGTGATGTAGAACACGCTGCGCCAGCCAATCACGGTGCCGAGTTGTAAGGCCAGGATCATTCCCAGCATGTAGCCCAGAGGCATCGCAAGTTGCAGTAGCCCGTAGATCTTTCCACGCACCCGTGGCCCAAAATAGTCGGAGAGCAGGCTGTAGAGGCCGGGATAACTGGCGTCGTCAATCCCCGTCGAGGCACGCGAAGCGAGGAAAGCTGGATAGGTGGGCGCGATGGCGCTGAGCCAGGTGGTCGAACCCCAGATGAACGAGGCCAGCGCCAGGTATTTCGACCGCGCGTACCGGTCGTACAGGTAGCCCCACACCGGATAGAACACCGCCCCAACGATAAGCGCGCCGGTGAGCACACGACCCATTTGCTCCTCGTTGATGTCGAACGCCGCCATGATCGGAGTGGTGAGCGATCCGATCAGCAATTTGTCGGACTGGTGGAGGAGTATGAACATGAAGAACACAAACACGACGAACCAGCGATAGCGAGATTTCATAGAGCCCCCTTACAATGTTGTGTTGCCCGTTGCGTTCTGCCTATGCGTTCTCATCCGTCGATAAATCCGCCTCCAACCCAACCAACCGCGCCCACTCCCCATGGATGCCATCCTCCGTCACCCCATAATAGACGCGCAGTTTGCCATCCTCTCGCTGGACCAGATCGTAGCGCGCCCGGCCGCTGTGCTCCCGTCGCTTAAGCAGACCAATGTCGCCATGCCACTCTACCTTGCTCGCGTTCACCGGGTGCTCCTCAGCCTGGGTGATAGCATAGTGCCATAGTCGTCGTGCGGATTTCCGCGTGACGTTCTTGACCACATTGCTGTTGCGCAGGTCACGCATCGTGTGATAGATCGTGCCCCTGCGCTCCTGGGTCTCCACAATCTCCACGCCTGTCCGGGGTGGCTCAACGCGGCCTACAGGCTCCTCAACCAACACGACCGCCGCGCCTGTTTGTGCCCGCCTGACCAGATTCACGATCTCATCTCGCACTGCCAGATTGGTCTCCGCTTCGCTGCGCACATAGATTTTACTGTCGTCAATGGCATAAGGAGGATCTTCACCCCGGGGTACCACCAATCGCACCAGCTTCACTCCCTGCGTGTTCTGCACGTCCACTGTGACATCGAGTGGCGGTGTGATGCGGCGTTCGATTTCCTCCTGCAGCGTCCTGACCACCCGTGAGGGGTTGCTCACCCCAGGAGGCCGCTCCTTGGGATCGGCGCTGATACCGACGTAAACGGTGCCGCCGTTGGTATTGGCGAAGGCGCAGACGTCGGCCAGAATCGCATAGAGACGCCCGCCACGGTGAGTGTAGTCAGCGTGAAAGTCCTGCACAATTGTAGGCCCTTCCTCCTGTGCTGCCCGGATGTAATCCAGGGGGGCTTTTGCCGCGTGGTAGGGGCGCGTGCGGGCAAAGTCATTGCCCACAAACACCTCCCGCAGCGCGGCGAAGCTGACCTCGGGCAGAAGCACCTCCGTCACCCGATCGCCAATACCCAGGTGCTTGGCATCACTGGGATCTCTGGTGAGCCGGTGGGTATCGGAGGCCTGGATGCAATGCATGCGGCGTGGGTACTCTGGGCGTGAGCCATCGAAGAAGCGTGCCGTAGTACGCCGCCCCCTCTTCTCAAGATCGGTCACCTCCAGCGCGTGGAGATGGGGATCCTGGGTGTAAGCGATGCGCGTTTGACCGCTGAATCCCAATCCTCGCATCGCCACGCCGTGGGTGGAGTTAGCGTGGGCTGCGATGACGATGCCCCTCTCCTCGTCAATGACCCGGTAGGCTGTCAATACGTCGGTCGTCGCTCCCACCTCGGTGCTGCCATCGTCAAGTTTATCCGGCGGGACATTGAGCCGGCGTAAGATGAACTCCAATTCTCGCACGTCGGTATCAGGGGAGAAAATACCAAGGATGTGAAAACCCAGCGTCGCAGTGAACTCAAACCCCGGCAGCACCAGCACCTTTTCCTGCAGGCGGCAGTATTCGTTGAGCCGTTGTTTCTCCTCCTCACGCAGCCGCCCAAGCTGCTCCAGCAACTCCAGTTGGTGAATCTCTTCCATCATCGCCCGGTAGCCGGCCACCGTGTTGTGGTCGGTGAAAGCGATGATATCCAGCCCTCTGCTCTCCGCCTGGTGCACAATGTCCAGATAAGAGACACCGTGCTCCAGGTAATCGGCAGAAGCGGGGGTGTGCAGATGCAGATCCACCCGCCTCCACTCGGATTGAGCGCGTTTATTCTTCCGCTTTGCCATTGTTATCCCCAGTCTTTCGAATCTAATTCTGAATCACTACTTCGACAAGCTCGAAACCATCTGGACCAATTCGTCGGGCAGAAAAGGCTTGAGGACAAAGAGATCGGCCCCTGCCTCCAGGCACTCCCAACTGCGGTCCATCGCCGAGGTCATTACTAAAGGAATTTGAGCCGCCCTGCCCTCCTCTTGCCGCATCTGGCGGATCAATTCGATAGTCTCCCGGCCTTGAACCAACACGTCCATCAGCACCGCGTCCGGGAGAGATCGGCGAAAGAGCGGCAGAACCTCATCGTAAGTGGAAGTCACGACGACCCGATGCCCCTCCAACTCAAACAGGGTCCTCAGGAGCCGGCTGATATCCTCATCGTCATCCACCACCATAATGGTGCTACCGACGTCCCTTATTTCCGCCCTTCCCTTCCCTGCTGGCTGGCGGTGGTCATTCACAACATTCACGTCTTCATCCAACCCATCCTGTGCTTCTTCACACGTTTTCCTGGATCAAGTCCGCCACCATTTCGAGTAATTCAGATGGGCGGAAAGGTTTGAGGATGAAGGCCGTGGCCCCAGCGGCCAGGCATTCCGCAGAACGGTCCATACCCGAGGTCATCACCACTGGTAGCGACTTTAGCGCTTTGTCTGCCCGCAGTTCCCGCAACACGTCCAGCGTATCTCCATGTGAGACGTGTACGTCCATCAGCACCAGTGCTGGCTTGACCTGGTGTATCGTCGGCATCACCGCCTCCTCGGAGGCAACGATGACCGCCTGGTGTCCTTCTAACTCGAATACTGTTTTGAGCAGACCTCTGAAGGTCTGGTCGTCGTCTACTATTAGAATAGTGCTCATTGCTCGATTCTTGCCTCCTTATGCAACTACTAGTGCAGCCTCAAATACGTCATCTACTTGCTCGGCTAGAACGAACTCGAGGCTCTTACGTACCTCACCAATCACGTCGTCCAGGTCCTTTTCGTTCTGCTTGGGCAGGATGACGACCTTGAGGCCAGCCCTGTGTGCTGCCAGCACCTTCTCCTTAATACCTCCCACGGGTAACACCTGGCCGCGCAATGTGATCTCTCCCGTCATCCCCACGTCATCGCGCACCTGACGACCGGTCAACAGTGAGGCCAGCGCAGTGGCGATGGTGACGCCGCCCGAAGGCCCGTCCTTGGGCACCGCGCCCGCCGGCACGTGTAGGTGGATGTCGGTTGTGTCAAAAACGTCCTCCGGAATGCCCAGTTCCTCGGCCTTGGCGCGCACGTAACTGAGCGCTGCCTGTGCTGACTCTTTCATCACATCGCCCAACTGGCCGGTGATCGTAAACCCCTTGTTGCCAGGCATCTTGGTGACCTCAAAGAACATCAGATCGCCGCCAGCGATTGTGACACCCAGGCCAGTGGCGACGCCAGGCAATTGAGTGCGCAGCGCGGTCTCCGGGAAGTAGCGCGGCCTCCCCAGAAACTTGTGCACGTCGCGCATCGTCACCCGTACCGGCTTCGCATCCCCCTCGGCGATGCGGGTCACCATCTTCCGACAGGTCCGCCCAACCTCGCGCTCCAGATTGCGCACGCCGGCCTCACGGGTATAGTCGCGACTGATCTTACGCAGCGCACCGTCGGTGAAACTTAGCTCACTGGACCGCAGGCCATTCTCCCGCAGTTGGCGGGGGATGAGGTATCCCTGGGTAATGTGCACTTTCTCCGTCTCGGTGTAGCCCGACAGTTTCAATATCTCCATCCGGTCCCGCAGTGGTGGCGGGATGGGATCGAGCAAGTTGCCCGTGGTGATAAACATCACCTGGGAGAGATCGAAAGGCACGTCCAGGTAGTGATCGCGAAACTCGCGGTTCTGCTCCGGGTCCAGCACTTCCAGCAGCGCGGATGCAGGGTCACCTCGAAAATCCGTCCCCAGTTTATCCACCTCGTCGAGCATAAAAACCGGGTTCTTTGACTCCACCCGCCGCAGCGCCTGGATGATACGGCCGGGCAGCGCGCCGATGTAAGTGCGGCGATGCCCCCGGATCTCTGCTTCGTCGCGCACACCGCCCAGAGATTGGCGAATGAACTTGCGTCCCAACGCCCTCGCAATAGACTGTCCCAGGCTGGTCTTGCCCGTTCCAGGCGGCCCCACAAAACACAGGATGACTCCCTCCCGCTCGCGCCGGATGAGGTCGGTCGGTTCATCTTGTTCAAACTCCTCCTTGCGCTCCTCCCGCAGTTTACGCACGGCCAGGTACTCTAGAATGCGCTCCTTGATTTCGTCCAGGTCGTAGTGATCTTCGTCAAGCACCTCCCGGGCGTGCGCGATGTCCAGGTTGTCGTCGGTCTGGACGTTCCACGGCAGGCTGGTCAACCAATCCAGGTACGTGCGGATGACGCTGTACTCAGCAGCGGCAGTGGGCAGTTTGCTTAGCCGGTCCAATTCGCGGCGGGCCTCCTTCTCCGCCTCCTCCGGCATCCCCGCAACCTCGATCTTTTCACGGAACTCCTCCACTTCGATTTGCTGCTCGTCTGCCTCGCCCAACTGTCGCCGAATGGCTTTGAGTTGTTCGCGCAGGAAGTACTCTCTCTGCGTCTTCTCCATCTCCGACTGAGCCTCGCTTTGGATCTTGCGTCCCAGTTCAAGAACCTCTAGCTCCTTTGTCAGCAGGCTCAACAACAAGTGCAACTTCTCAGCGGCGGTATCCAATTCCAGCAACCGCTGCGCGTCCTCCAAATCAATCCTGTTCATCTGGTTGGCGACGGCATAAACAAGTTGCAATGGGTCCTCCATGTTGACGATCACCGAGCTCATTTCTTCGGAGATCGTGGACGCCAGCTCGTTCAGACGACTGAAGCCCTCTATAATGCTCCGCTGCAGAGCCTCGACCTCCAGCGATGGTCCGACTCTCTCCGGGGCCACAGATACACGCGCTGTCAGATAGGGCGACTTGCCGACGAATTCCACTATCCGCATACGTAACAACCCCTGCATAATCAGCGTGATCGTTCCATCCGGTGACTTGAACAACCGATGAACTGCTGCGACCGTTCCAACCCGGTAAACGTCATCCGGCCCTGGCTCTTCCAGATTCGGATCACGGCTGGCCACGAGGCCGATGAGCCGCTTCCCGACCACCGCGTCGTTAATCAGCCGAACGGAGCGTGGCTGGCCGACGCGGATGGGCATCGCCGTCAGCGGAAAGACGACCAAACCCCGCAATGGCAGAATCGGGAGGTGCGAGGGAATGTGGATTATCCCACTGTCTTCCTCATCACCCGACGAGGTGCTATGCCCTTTTTTGATCACCGGGTGGCTTAACAACTCCAACACTCTCTCAATTTCCTCTAGTCCCTTGTCCGACATTCGCTCTCTAACCCTCCTCTTGTTCCATCGCTTCCGCTTCAATGACAGGTCTGCATTGCGACTGGGAATGCGGAAGGCACATTTTCAGAAACCCTTCTTCGTAACTGGCCTCCACATCTTCTGGCTCCACTAGCCAGGGGAGGTAAACCTCGGCGCGGAATTCGCCAAAGTGGATCTCCATCTGATAGTACGTTCGCTTAGGCTCTGAGTCCACGCGCGTACCAGCAATAACCAAAGTGCGCCCCGTCAGCGAGATCGAGAAATCCTCACTGCGCATCCCTGCCACTTCGACTCGTACCACTATGCCATCATCGTTCTCATAGACGTCTATAGGCGGGCGCCAGGCATAAGTGTGCCAGCAGACGATCCATCCCGTGCCCAGCAACCGCTCGACCTCGACGTGATTGCGTGCCATTTTCAGTCATGCCTCCGCTTGCTCGACTGTCATTCCACTCCCTGCAAAGGCCGCCTCTGCTACCTAATTGTACCACAATTGTACGTCCGACTCAAATGCGAAGAAACAGTGAGTCGAACGGATGATGGATGTGGATGGCAGCCCAGTGGGCGAGTTTTTGGGAGTTAGACCCAGTGGAGTGATCGGTACTGGCGTGTTATAGACAATAGATTATAATGTGCATTGGAGGTAGAGGGAGATCTGTGGCAAAGGCGATGCTCTCTCGGCCCATTGCTCCCCCAGTACCTCCTGTATGCCGCTTGAAATGAGGATTTGAGCCTTGAGGTCAGACATAGCCGCTCTGGGTGTTTTGCTTCTGGTCATACTCGCCTTCTTCTGGCCGCTGATTTTCGCTGACCAGTGGATTCCACGTGGCGGCGGCGACCTGGTTTCCTTTCTCTGGCCTGTCTATCGCTTCGCCGCTCGCAGCCTGCGGGCAGGTGTCATCCCACTTTGGAACCCTTACCTGTACAGCGGCGCTCCCTTCGTCGCCGACAACCAGTCGGGCGTCTTCTACCCCATCAACCTGCTGACCTTTGCCCTCTTCGGCGAACCCTCCTACGGGATGATGGAAGCGCTGGTCGTTTTCCACGTGTGGCTGGCTGGCGCGAATATGTTCGCCCTGGCGCGGGGGATGGGTCTGTGTCGGCCCGCCGCGCTGTTGGGTGGAGTGGCCTTTGCCCTATCCGACCTGTTCGTGACTCACATCGGCAACCCGAACCTCAACGCGACAGCAGCCTGGCTGCCGCTGCTTCTGTTGCTGACTCATCGTGCTCTGACCAGAGGAAGCCTTGGCTGGGCAGCCGGAGCCGGGGTGGTGCTAGCGGTGGCGGCGCTGGCCGGGCATGGTCAGATGCTGCTCTTCCTGGCCCTGACGCTCGTATTCTACCTCCTCTACCGACTGGCGGCGGACTGGCGGTCCTTCGGCTTCGCTCAGGACTGGCGGTGCGGGTTGCGCACGTTGGGGCTGGCGGCGCTTGTCGTCGCCGTGGGTGTGGGAGGAGCAGCCCTGACACTGCTGCCGGCCCAGGAGATGGCCGGGCACACTGGTCGAGGTCACCTACCCTACGACGAGGCGACCCGCTACTCGCTGCCGCCGCAGGCGCTGATCGGTCTGCTGGCTCCCGGGTTCTATGGACGCGGTCCGGCCGGCTTCTGGGGCTCCTGGGATCGGGTCGAGGTAGGGTACGCAGGCGTGGCGACGCTGGTGCTGGCCGTGGTGGGAGTGGGGTACGGGTTGCGATCTGCAAAGTCTCCTACTCTATCCTCTCCATTCTCTATTCTCCATTCTCCGTGCCCCACCAGCTTCTTCGTGCTCCTGGTACCGCTGGCCCTGCTCCTGGCGTTGGGGTGCTACACGCCGTTCTACAAACTGCTGTATCGCTACGCCCCTACCTTTAACCAGGTGCGGGCACCAGCGCGGCTAATCCTGCTGGTTGACCTGGGTCTGGCAGCGCTGGCAGCCTACGGCCTCGACCGGTTGCTGCTGGGAGAGAAAGATCGCTACGCTATGTGGGTCGGGCTGGGCACTCTGCTTGCCGGGGGGATGCTTTTAGCTGTGGGAGTGCCGCAGGCCCGTACAGTGCCGCCACCTGACCGCGTCTTGCAGGCCATGGCGAGCGTCATCATAGCCGCTGGACTGCTTGGGCTCAGCGGAGCGCTAGTCTGGCTCGCTCGGTGGCGCCGACGGGTGGCCTGGCTGCTTCCACTCCTGCTGGCGGCCGATTTGATCGGGCTAGGTTCCACGCTGGAGGCCGAGCCCAACGATCCCACGCTTGGCTTTCGCCACGGGGAGGTCGTCGCCTTCCTGCAAAAGGACACCGATCTCTTCCGCATCGAGGGGGCCGCCGGGGTCTGGCAACCGGACGCGGCGATGGTGCACGGTCTCTACGACATCGGCGGCGTCTACAATCCATTGGGGCTGGCCCCGTACCAGGCCTACCGTTGGGCGATGGGGGAGCGAGGTGCGCCGCTCTACAACCTTCTGGGTGTCAAGTACATTCTGGCCGGCAAAGGCCAGCCGCCTGGCGACGAGCGACTGGTGTCGGTCTACACAGCGGCCCCGGAAATTGACGTTTACCTGAACACGGCAGCGTTGCCCCGAGCACTGTTGGTTTACCGCTCGCAGGTGGTGGCCGATCACACAGCGGCTTGGGAGGCGATCCATGCGCCAGAATTCGCTCCCACGCAGACGGTGATTCTGGAGCAGGGGGAGCCGTTGGCAACCGACCCAGGCGACGGAGAGCGTCACATCTCCTTCGTCCGCTATGGCCTCAACCGGGTCGAATTGGCGGTACGCACGCCGGTGAGCGGATATCTGGTGCTGAGCGACGTGTACTATCCAGGTTGGCGAGCGACGGTGGATAACATGCCGGCTGAGGTACTGCGGGCCGATTACGTCTTCCGCGCGGTTCTGCTTCCGCCAGGCGAACACACGCTCAGGATGGAGTTCGCTCCGTGGACCTGGCAGGTGGGCCTGGCGGCGAGCACCATCACCTGGACAGGGTTGGGGGTCTGGGTAGGTGTGGCGCTGTGGCGCAAGTGGGCTACTGCAGTTTGTCAAGTGAGGAAATCGTGGTAAAATGGTGAGCATCAAATGAGACCCTCGCTGCTATCTCTGGGGGCTCGTCTAATGGTAGGACAGCGGACTCTGAATCCGTATGTGGAGGTTCGAATCCTTCGCCCCCAGCCTGAAGGCGCTTTTCCTGGCGACGGTGGTGTTACGATGTTCTGATCTGCACCCCAGCGCATAATCACGCCAATCGTCTGGCTTGAGGCCCCGGAGTGGCTGACGCCCGAGGAGGGAGTCGTCGGAACTATATGCGGGCATAGTCTTGAGATTATCCACTGGATGATTCAAGACGGCGTGGTGGAGACTGTATGTGATGGTGACGGTTGGCTGATCGGGAAGGATAGCCTCTACGAGTTTCAAGAGGCGCTGGCCGAGGTCCTGCACTGGGAGCAATGAACTTCCGATCCTGGGGGAAGGTAACACCGGAGGAGGGCGCTGTGGTTGGCGTCATAAGGATGCGTCAGCCCGGAGATGGGGACCGCTGTTGGGAGTCCTGCATTGTGACCGGGGATCGCCGGTGGGGCTGAGGCCCCAGCCGGCCTGGCTCTACGCGTAAGATGCCCCACTCTTAGGGTGGGGCTTTTTGCTTTGAAGACTGGTCTTTAAGTTATTCAAGTACTACGTGGTCTCTTGGCACTGTGCTCGCCTCCCGGCTGGCGAGGCCAGTTGACCAAAACGCGAAAATCAACGACAATACGATTATACGATTAGGCATGCTATCAGCTTTATCTTTCACCTCTAAGGATGTGATGAGTTTTTGCCGATAGTATACCCTCAATTATCTCAATTGTCCGGGGACACTACCGAGCTTGGGAGCATCACAAATCCGCCACGAATTTCACTAATTAGTATCCGGTACAAAACTATTTTCCACGGCTCACAGCCCCCGTCTCGGGGCGTCTTGGGCCAGAAAACCGCCTTAAAACGAGCCATTTCGCTGCATGGGCCCGCCACGAGTACTCGCGGTGGCCGCCCCGGGACGGGGGCTTGGAGCGTTTTGTACCGAGAACTAATTAACGCGCTGGGTGACTCCGTTGGGCCGGGAACCGTCATCCCTTTCCGGTTCACCATCTCCCTCACCGACGTTGAGGGAAAAATCTCACTTGAGGGAGTGCAGGCCGCGTTGTTGGCTGCTGGCGTGCTGGTGTTGTGTGAAGCTCGGGAGATCGTGCGTATTGTCATTGGCAGCCACTACGGTGGGCCGTGAGGAGGGACTATGAGTCTGTCAATCGGAATAACTGGCTTGCCTAATGTGGGCAAGTCTACTCTTTTCAACGCCCTCACGCAGGCCAAGGCTGCTGTGGCCGTCTACCCTTTCACGACGATTGAGCCCAACCGGGGCGTGGCGGTAGTCCCCGACTCACGGCTGGAGGTGCTGGCGGGGATGGTCGGACCGGAACGAGTGACCCCGGCTACAGTCGAGTTTGTGGACATCGCGGGCCTGATGCGGGGTGCCCATCGAGGCGAAGGACTGGGCAATCAATTCCTGGGCCACATCCGCAACGTGGACGCTATCGCCGTGGTCTGCCGTTGCTTTTCCCGAGCGGCAGCCCCCGACGTGGCCCACGTAGAGGGGACGGTGGACCCACTACGCGACCTGGAGGTGCTCGATCTGGAACTGATCCTGGCCGATTTGGAGGTGACAGAGCGACGGCTGGGCAAGGTACGTTCAGCGGCCAAGGCCAGGCCGCGTGACCACGCTGTAGAGTTGGAGGCGCTGGAGACATTACGAGCACGTTTGCAGACCGGTGAGAGAGCTGCTGATTGGGCGGCAGGTGGGGCGACTGAAGCGGCGTTGGCGCAGGAGCTATCTCTGCTGACAGCCAAGAAGCGTATCTACGTGGCCAACGTCGGCGAGGAGGATCTGTCCGATGGCGGCCCGCTGGCCGAAGAGATTGGCCGCCTGGCGGAGAAAGAGAGAACTCCCTGTGTCGTCCTCTGCGCCCAACTGGAGGCCGACCTGAGCGAATGGTCGCCTGAAGAGGCTGCCGCCTACCGTGCAGAAGTGGGGTTGGAGCGTTCCGGATTGGAGGCGCTGGCCCAGGCGGGCTACGTGGTGCTTGATCTGATCACTTTCTTCACCATCACAGGCGGTCAAGAAGTGCGAGCCTGGCCAATACGACGATCCACCCAAGCGCCCCAGGCGGCCGGCAAAGTCCACAGCCAGATGGAGCGCGGATTCATCCGGATCGAAATGACGAGTTTCGAGCAATTGGTAGAGGCAGGGAGCTGGCGGGCGGCGCGGGAGCAGGGAATCTTGCGCACCGAGGGCCGCGATTACAAAGTCCGGGACGGCGACGTGTGTTTGTTCCGCTTCAGCCCATAATGCGAATCAACCGAATCAGAGATGAGCCAAGAGGCGCTATCTACGACTGATGTACGAGCCACTGCTCCTCCCGCCTTCCACGTCATGCTCAAGCCTCGGGGCCCTATTTGCAATCTGGATTGTGTCTACTGCTATTACCTCTCTAAGGAGAGGCTCTATGCCGGCGGACGCTTTCACCAGCCGCAACGATCCCTGCCCTCGTGGCAGCGGTCTCAAGTTCAAACACTGCCACGGCCGGCAATGCCCAGATGATCGGGCGTAAGTGGTATTTAAGTTTTCATTCGAGGGGCAGAACCCTTGTGAGAGATTTATGGGCGGATTTCAAGCTGAACTCACTGACGTCCGTGCGCCTTGGTTACCGATGCTTGACCATCCCTGATAATGGAAGGAGTTAGGAAATGATCGAGAAAGAACCGTTTGGTCGTACCGGTCACTTGAGTACGCGCACCATCTTCGGGGCTGTCGCTGTCGGTGCGGCCACCCAGGCTCAGGCTGATCGCGTGCTAGATCTGCTGATATACTATGGGGTCAACCATATTGACACGGCAGCCTCGTATGGCGACGCGGAGTTGCACGTTGGCCAGTGGGTGGAGCGTCATCGTTCCCATTTCTTCTTGGCCACGAAGACGGAAAAGCGCACCTATCGGGAAGCCCGGGACGAGTTTCATCGTTCGCTGGAAAGGCTGCGCGTGGATCAGGTTGACCTATTCCAGTTGCACAACCTGGTGGCCCCAACCGAATGGGAGTTGGCGATGGGGACAGGCGGCGCACTGGAGGCAGCCATCGAGGCGCGCGAGCAGGGGCTGACGCGCTTTATCGGCGTGACAGGTCACGGCGTAACAGCCCCCATAATGCACAAGCGCAGCCTGGAACGCTTTGACTTTGACTCCGTGCTATTGCCCTACAGCTACGCGATGATGCAGAATCCCCAGTACGCCGCCGATTTCGAGGCCCTGATGGACCTGTGCCAGGAGCGCAACGTGGCGGTGCAGACCATCAAGTCCATTGCCCGCGGCCCTTGGGGTGATAAGACCCGCACTTGCTCTGTCTGGTACGAGCCGCTGGAAGGGCAAGGCGCTATTGATATGACGGTACACTGGGTGCTCGGTCGGCCGGGCATTTTCTTGAACACCGTGGGAGACATACATCTGCTGCCCAAGGTGTTGAACGCCGCCAGCCGCTTCCAGGCAGCGCCGTCTGAGGAGAAGATGAAGGAGTTGGTGGTGAAACAGAGAGTAGTGCCGCTTTTTCTTTAGAGACGCTGTTCTGGCGCTGACCGCGCTTCGAATGAGTCCACAGGAGAGAGAGTATGTCGGTGGTTTCCATTGCGGCCTGTAAGACGTATGAGCCCGACTCAGTCCGCCGGGCGGTGACCGCCGTGCTCGACCCACTCGGCGGCATCGGCCGGTTTGTCCGCCCAGGAATGCGGGTGTTACTCAAGCCTAATCTGTTGACCGCCGCCGATCTGGAGCGGGCGATAACGACCCACCCGGCGGTGGTTCAGGCGGTGGTTGAACTTGTGCAGAAGGCCGGGGGAATCGTCCTCATCGGCGACTCACCCAGCGGTCCCGTAGGGAAAGGCCCCCAGGTCTGGCGCGGGAGCGGGATGTTAGACTTAGCAGAGCGCACCGGTGCCCGCCTGGTCCCTTTCGATGAGGTGTCGTGGAAGCGGTTGAACGGCCACGATTACTTTATCGCCCGCTCTGTCCTCGAAGCCGACCTGGTGATCAACCTGCCCAAGCTAAAGACCCACAACCTCACCCTCTACACAGGCGCGGTGAAGAACCTCTTCGGCACCATCCCCGGCACCCGCAAACGCGAGGTACACTTCCGTGCCCCGGGCATGCAAGACTTTAGCCTGGTCCTGGTGGATGTATTGGAGTTGGTTCAGCCAGGGCTGACGTTGATGGACGGAGTGCTTGGCCAGGAAGGGAATGGGCCAGGGATGGGGGGCACCCCGCACTGGTACGAGTGCCTGGCCGCCTCGGCGGACCCGGTAGCGCTGGACGCGGTGATCACACAGGCGCTGGGCTACCGGCCTGGCGAGGTTCTCCATCTGGCCCAGGCAGATGAGCGGGGGCTGGGGGTATCCGACCCCGACGCGGTGCAAGTCACGGGAGATCGGCAGGTGCTGGATTTCGGAACGGTGTGGTTGCCGAAGGCCCGCTGGTACCTCCGCATCCCGGCGTGGGCCGGCGCGCCGCTGCGTCGAACTGTGCGGCTCCGTCCTCGACTGGACCCATCTGAGTGCATTGGCTGCGGTCGCTGTGCCGAAGTCTGCCCGCCGGAGGCCATCACACCTGGGCAGCCCCCGCTCTTCGACCTGGACCACTGCATCGGCTGCTTCTGCTGCGCCGAGGTCTGCCCGCAGGGGGCCATCACGCCGCACCGCAACCTGATCGCCCGGCTGGTCGGCGTGGGCGGTTGAGGAGTGGGAGCATCTTAAAGCCAGGCGCGCGGTAGTGTGTAGGAAGGGGGAGTATGATGGAAGAATTTCTCGGTCTGACCACAGGCCAGCTTCTGCTATTGGCTGGCATCGGTGTCGTATTATTTGTGCTGCTGCTTGTCTTCAGGCACGTGCTCAAACTGACCAAGACCCTCCTTCAACTGGGGTGTCTAGGCATTCTCATCCTCCTCGTCATCCCTGGCGGCTGATCGCCCCCGTGCCCGACCTCACATCCCCTCCGCGCCTGATGCCCAAGGTGACGCTGCGTGGGATGCCCGTTCCGCTGGCCGCGGCTCCGTTGGTCAGGTTGGTACCTCTGTACTGTTGTCTTGCGTCTTCCCCTCCAGTATAATGAACGTATGCAGGATAAGCAGAACGCCATTGACAGTCGTCTCTCGACTCGACGAATACCGTGCTTTTGCGAGACGTGCAAGCGCCCCGGCAGGTAAGTACAACAAACCCGCCAGGGCGCTTTGACGTCTGTGGCGATGTGAACCCATTTTCCAGAAACGAGGAGGTACAACAGATGAACGAGCAAAAGAGTCTTATCTACCACCTTGCCGTCACCAGCGAGTTTACCGTGACCCAGTGGGTGGTGGCCTCTGGCGGTAACCTGCGGGGCAGCACCTCCTACCGACTGGGCGATACCGCAGGGCAGCCCGCTGCCTCCAGCACCAACGCCTTCACCAGCACCAGCTACGTTCTGTCCTCCGGCTTCTGGGCGCAGATCACCGGCACAGTCCCGCCGACGACCACGCTGCCGACGCCGGTGCCCACGCTGACGCCCACCGTCACACCGACGCCCAGCCCCACGCCCACACCGCAGCCCAGTGGCTTGGGCGTCAGCATCAACGATGGAGACCTCTACACCAACGATCCGGTCGTGATGGTGCGCACCTGGGCGCCCAACGTCACCCACGTGCGGCTGAGCAACTACGGCGGTTTCGCCGATTCTTACTGGCGGACCTATCAGGTCACCACGACGTGGGTGATCTCGACCTATGGGAGCTACGTGATGCCCCGGTTTGTGTATGTCCAGTTCAAAGATGCCTATAGCACGGTCTACGGCACGTACATGGACGACATTGTGTACGACCCGGTAGCGCCGGAGGGGAGCGTGATGATTCTGAGCGGTGAGACGAGCACCGTGACGCTGTGGCTGGAGGCCTACGACGACAACAGCGGCGTGGCCGAGATGCGCATCAGCGACGTGCCCACGATGACGCTATCATCCCCGGCAGGCGGCTTGACGTCGGCTTCCTGGCAACCCTACGAACAGACGGTAGAATGGGTGTTGACCGGCGACGCGGTCTACGTCCAGTTCCGCGACCGGGCGGGCAACACCTCGCCTGTTTACAGCTCAAGCGGCGACGAGTATGAGCCGAACCGCATCTGCCTGCCGCTTGTCCTGAGGAATTGAAGGACTGGGTGCTGCGCAATGGTTAGACACACGCCGGGCACGCGGCTCCCCGCCGCGTGCCCGGCAGGAGTAAGCGGAGTGAAAGGACTATACAGCTCGAAACTCGTCGCCGTCCATCCCAACGTCATCCAGGATCGCTTTCATGGTGCGTCGGGAGATTGTCTTGCTCCCGTGGCGAGGCACCGTCGTCCAGCGTCCATCGGGATGACGCCAGATTTCGTGGCTGCCCTTACCCTGGCGGTAAAAGACAAAGCCCAGCTTGCGCAACCGCTTAACGACTTCTCTGTACTTGAAAGCGGGAATGCGCGGACTCATACGCTGACCGTGACTGGCAATTGCAGGGAGAATCGTTCGGGACGTTGGATCGGGGTCAGTTCAGGCGGCAGAGGATCGCCATATTCCAACCGGCCCTCAATGTGCAACCGGATGGCATCCTCCAGGTTGGCCAGGGCCTCCAGGTAGGTGCCGCCTTCGACGTGACAGCCCGGCAGAATCGGGCATTCGGCATAATAACCGCCCTCTTCCAGCGGCTCGACGGTGACGGGCACTTGATAGTTCATTACACACCTCGCAAACCAGGGTACGATTTGGCACAGTCAATCTGATTATATCACACTTGGAGGAAGCAAGCCAGATGAACGCGCAAAAGCAAACCACAGGATTCCATCCACCGGTCGGGCAACCCGACCCCAAACAACGTCATGGAGGTGACGAGATGAAGACCAGTTTAGCTCAACGGATTCGTACCTGGGCGCAGGGGGCGCTTGCAGACAAGCGGACCGGCCGCTTCCTGCTGGCCCAACTGACCCACTCGGCCACCACGGTGATCGTCCTGGCGGCGCTCTTGCTGGGCGCGGCGCGGGTGGGGGCGCTGAACAGCGTGCTGGCCCCATTGGCCGCCCCAGCCGCCGACACCAGCTTCACCACCATCAACTACCAGGGCCGGTTGGCCGATAGCAGCGGCACGCCCATTGACAACCCCAACCCCGGCCTGGGGATGACCTTTGCGCTGTACGACGTGGAGAGCGGCGGCAGCGCGGTGTGGACGGAAACTCACGCCAATGTGCCCGTCTCCGAGGGACTGTTCAGCGTGCGGCTGGGCAGCATCAGCGCACTAGATACCAGCCACCTGACCGGCGATCGCTGGCTGGGCATCCAGGTGGGCACCGACCCGGAGATGACGCCGAGGGAGAAGCTGACGGCGGTGCCGTACGCGATGCAGGCGGGGCTGGCGCTAACAGTGGCGGATGGGAGTATCACGACGGATAAGATTGCGGATGGAGCGGTGACCAATGAAAACCTTGCCCTGACACGATATATAATAGATGGTGTGCAAGATCGACTGACACTCACCAGTTCAGAGCAGTTGCTAGCCCAAGAGACAATCGATGTATCGTACGCAGCTACATATCTGGCGTTTGTTGTGTTTGAAGCTAATGGGCACGGTGGGCGTAGCACGCTCTATCTGCGTGACGAGGGCGATAATCTTCTGGGAGCCGTAACCCATGCCAGTGATCTAACACATACTACTTCCAGGACTATGTTCTTTGAGCTACCTGCTGGACAGCATACACTAAAACTCTCAGCAGTAACAGTGGGTGGCACGGTAGGACAAGAAGTGAGAAGTGCGACCCACGCGATAATCATTCCAATTGCGCAAGCTCCCTAGAATGGTACCCGAGATACATAGTGCTGGACAACACTCCTACGCTGACACTGTCACCTTCCTAGACACTGGGGAACTCTGACAGAGAGCACGGTCTTGTTCGAGCGATGATCCACAAGTATTAGAACCACTGAGGCGCTGATAGGAGGCACTGAAGTCACTGAGGGGCAAATCCAGTGTCTTCAGTGGACATCAGTATTCTCAGTGATTCCGGTGGGCGTGGTCATCTCCCAGGCGTTGGAAGATTTTGACGGAGAGCATGGGCTGATTAAGGCGATGATCCGCAAGTTTTAGGACACAGATGCGCAGGATTGTCGGATTGGGATGATGCCTTGGTCCGACAATCCTGCCAATCCGTTGTTCTCAACGCAAGGGGCCGTCCAGGACGGGGACGGGTTGGGCGACCGCAGCAGTCGCTCAGTTGATGTCCTGAGATCCACGTTCTCAGGAGTGGTGGTTGGGATTGTCCACAGCGCGTAGTGGATGACGTTTCAACAACGACTTTGCCCGCTCAACGACGGGGACTGTTAACTCGATGAACTGGTACTCGGCCGCACAGATTGCGGCGAGGTCAGCTACAATATCGGCGTAATCTGCGGCGCTGAGGCTCGCTTCACGCTGGCGGCGATTTAACGCACTATAAACTTTGACCATACTGATTCGAGCCGTGATTATTACGTTGCCGGCGGCGGGGTCATAGTGCTCGAAACCAGGCTGTGCCTGCCTCGTGCACGTGTCGCTTGACCAATGCACTGCTATCGGCATAGTAATCGGCCATTAACGGCCCTCCCGTTCTTCGATGATGATCTCGGAAAGCGGTCGTCCAGCAGCGAACAGGTGAGCCAGTTCCTCACGTCGTTCCGCCGAAATCGGGCTGGTGGCAGGAGGAACAGGCGGAGTCGGCAGACTCAACCCTGCCGCGACTAGCACCTCGCGCACCTGGTGGCGGTGTTTCACGCTATCCGAGGATGTCACCACGCGCTCTACGCGAATTTGCACGTGGGCATCTTCTGGCAGTGCTATTGGGGTAAGCGGATATAAAGCACCGTTACAACACTGCGACGGTTCATAACTCGTATCTCGACTATAGCACGGGCTGCCAGGTTCGTCAAGTGCTGAACAGGACTCTTAACTACCGGATGATTTTGACAGAGAGCATGGGCTGGTGAAAGCAATGATGCGCAAATTTAGGACGTGAATCCTAGGACGGGAGCGGATTAATCCGTTAATGTCCTGAAATCCGTGTTCTCAGACTGAACAAGGAGAGTAGCTATGCAGAAGAAAGTTGTCCCACTTACTGTCGTTACGAGCCTTATGCTTCTCACCAGCTTTTCCTCTCACCTCCCTACCAATGCTGCTACTGAAGCGACGATTAACGGGCCATCCTCAATCTCTGCACAAGTGCCCGATGAGGCCAGCATCTATGCTGAACCGACTGTAACCGATTTGCAAGAGTTCGATCTGCTCTCAGCGGATGAAGGCTGGGTGCTCGTTGACCAACACCTCTACTGGACGAGGACTGGTGGACAGAGTTGGGATGACATCACGCCGCCGGACCCG
The DNA here is from genome assembly GCA_964568065.1 of uncultured Anaerolineales bacterium. Lineage (GTDB taxonomy): Bacteria > Chloroflexota > Anaerolineae > B4-G1 > B4-G1 > CAZMOT01. The sequence continues at coordinate 3,190 of CAZMOT010000033.1, read as the reverse complement.
GATCAGTCCATCATCCGTGCAGTGTCGTTCCTGGATACTCAGCACGGTTGGCTCATTCTGACCAATGCTGATGCATCCGGGTTCGTCACCTATGCCGTGGCTCAAACCGACGACTGCGGCAACACCTGGCAGATCACACCACTTTCACTCTTCCAGCCTGGCGACGTAAGCTCGCTTGCTGGCGCAGTCTATTTGCACTTCATTGATACCCAGACGGGCTGGCTGGTCCTCAAGCGAGCCACGAGCAGCAACTTTAGCGTGGGCGCGCTGTTCAAGACCACCGATGGCGGCGACACCTGGACGCAGCTCACCATTCCCATCGGCGAGCCGGTCTATTTCGCCACGAGCGAGATTGGTTGGACCGCGGGTGGCGCTGCCGGAGACGAGCTATACCGCACGCAGGATGGCGGGCAGACCTGGTATCCGCAAACAATGAACAATGAGGCAATGAACAATGACAATCAACGGCTGCTCTATCAGCTCCCCACGTTTGAGGACGCGCAGGCAGGTGTGTTGCCGGTGGTGATTGCCAATGGCGATCAGACGCGGGTTGAATTCTACGTCACCGATGACGGCGGTCAATCCTGGAATCCTGGCGCGAGCGTGTCGCTTGATCGAGAGATAGCTCCGGGGACCCACGTACCGCTCACCGTGTTCGATACCAACCGCTCGGTGATGATTGTGCCCAATAGCGACCGCATACTGAGCACGTCAGACCGTAGCGAGATTGCCACAGTGATCAGCCAGGATCGCATGACCTCCGGAATCAATGAGTTGGACATGGTGACGCCAGGCGTGGGTTGGGCTAAGCACATGTCGGGAAGTTGCGTTCCTGTGCCACAGACAGACGGTGGTCCTTCGTCACCACGCGCGACTGTCACTCGTTGCACTCTGGAGGTCAGGCTTCTCCGCACCGAAGACGGCGGGCAGACCTGGACGGCGCTAAGTCTGCCCCGCACTGACTTGCCCTCGGTTCGTAGTGACGACTCTAGTCGTTCTAGCCGCTTGGGAACGACTGAAGTCACTACTACAGAACAAGGCCTTGGCGATCGCACCCAGACTTTTGTGGGGCAAGGCTTCGATAAATGCGAGGTAGCCAGCCTCAGCCAACTGCAAAGCTGGATCACCAATAGCCCCTACAGGGTCGTGAATCTCTATATCGGCGGCTCGAGTCGTGCCTGTGCTAACTCGGCGCTTACAGCCTCTTTCGTGTCGCAACTGGGCCAGCAAGGTTGGAAGTTCATTCCCACCTGGGTAGGTCCACAGGCAGCGTGCACTGGCTATGGATCACGTATGAGCTATAACCCGACAACTGCATACAACCAAGGCGTCAGCGAAGCCAGTGCCGCGATTGACGTCGTCGCCAACCTCGGCCTGACGTTGGCGGACGAATCCGGCACGATCATCTATTACGATCTGGAGTATTACGACACAGGTAACACCGCGTGCCACGATGCTGCCAAGGCCTTCGTCTCGGGTTGGTCCGGCCAGCTTCGGGCGCAAGGCAACCAGACGGGTGTCTATTCGAACGGCCCACCCCTCAGCGGCTTTGCCAGCATCAGCAACGTGCCGGATGCTATTTGGCCCGCTCATTGGATCTACAGTTCGTATAACGCCAATGCCACGGTGTGGAACGTTTACAGTCTGTCAAACGACCTCTGGGCTAACCATCAACGCATTCGACAGTACACTGGCGGCCACAACGAGACCTGGGGCGGCGTCACGCTGAACATCGACTGCAATGTGATTGACGGCGTTGTGGCAAATACCACCGGCGATGGCACCCCGCCCACCACCTCCCATTCCCTGGCCGGGACCTCCGGTGCAGGCGGCTGGTATGTCTCCACCGTGCAAGTGACGCTCTCCGCCAGCGACAGCAGCGGTGGCTCCGGCGTCAAGCTCATCCAATACAAGATTGACGCCGGGAATTGGCACACCTACAGCGGCTCTCCTTTCACCGTCTCGGGCGATGGCAACCACACCGTCTACTACAAGGCCCAGGACAACGCCGGGAACTGGGAGAGTGAGAAGCAGGTTTCCTTCAAGATTGACGTTCAAGCGCCTTCCAATCCTACCTCGGTCAATTCGGGCTGTTCCGCCGCCAACAATATCTGGCAGAACACCTGCAACGACTTCAACTTTACCTGGAGCGGAGCCAGCGACGGCAGCGGCAGCGGCAGCGGCGTCAAGGACTATGGCTATTACTGGGGCCAGCTTTCCGACGGCCCGCCGGTCACCTATACCTCTGACAACGGTTTCGATCCCCCGGCTGTCCCAGGCCCGGTGGCCGTGCGTTACCTGCGTCTGTCCACGCGCGATAACGTGGGTCACGAGTCGCAAGCAGTGACGCTGTTTGCGTTGCGCTACGATGCCAGCGTCCCCACCGCCACAATGCAGATCAACGACGGCGCTCAAACCACCAATCAGACCAGCGTCCTGCTTGACCTCTCTGCCGGTGACACCGGCAGCGGCGTGGCCGATGTCCGCATCTCGAACAACGGCATCACCTGGTCCGACTGGCAGCCCTACGCCCGCACCGTCCCCTGGACCCTGCCCGCGCTCGACCGCCGTACGCTGCCCGTCTACATCCAGGTGCGCGACCGCGCCGGCAACCAGTCCGAGGTCGTCAGTGACACCGTCACGCTCGACCTCTACCCCCCGATGCCCCACTCGGCCAACTACCGCATCTGTGCCGACGTGGTGGACGTCGGTGGCTCAGTCGGAATCAGCTCGACCAACTATTCGCTCGTCTCCGCCATCGGTCAGCCCTGGGCCACGGGAGCTATCTCTGGAGAAACCGGGTTTTTTCCGAAAAACCCGGTTTCTGGCGAGTTCAGCGAACGGGCGGGGTTCCTGGCTAGCATCACCGGCTGCCTGCCCATCAGCTACGTCGTCACCAGCGAGTTCACCATGACCCAATGGGTGGTCGCCTCCGGCGGCAACCTGCGCGGCAGCACCTCCTACCGGCTGGGGGATACCGCCGGGCAACCAGCGGCCTCAGGGACCAACGCTTTCACCAGCACCAGCTACACGCTCTCCAGCGGCTTCTGGGCCAACGTCACGGGCACCCTTCCCGCCAGGCCACCCGATCCGCCAGATCCTCCCACACTGACGCCCACCGTCACACCGACGCCCAGCCCCACGCCCACCCCGCAGCCCGACAGCTTTGGCGTCAGCATCAACGACGGGG
>CAZMOT010000032.1:0-28833 GCA_964568065.1 uncultured Anaerolineales bacterium | reverse complement strand
GCGCAGGGGGGAAGGGGTGAGGGAGCTACAATCTCCACTGTCCGTCCCTTCTCGGCGTTGGGTACGACCCAGGCGACGCCGGGTAAGTCGGCGCAACGCTGGGGTGCCAGCGTGGCGTAACAGCCCACGACGGCGATGCGGGCCTCTGGGTTAGCGCGGGCCAGCGCCTTGGCGCGGTGGCGCGACTTGCGCTCCGCTGTGGCAGTGACAGCGCAGGTGTTGAGGATGCAGACGTCAGCCTGGGTGGGGTCGCCCACGACTTTGTGACCTACCGCCGCAAACTGGTGCGCTAGGCTCTCCAACTCGCTCTGATTCAGACGACAGCCCAGGCTTTGCAGATAAACGTTCATCTACGTCAATCCACGTATCCCAGTTGCCTCAGACGCTCGATTACGATCTCCCTGTCCTCGGGGGTCAGTTGCTGATTCACCGGTATGTCAGCCAGCGGGTGCTTCAGCCTGCCCCAGGATATGCGCTCCCATGTACGCTCGTGGTAATAGTACAGGATCACCTGGATGCCGTAGAACGGAACGGTGATCAGTGACATTTCCTTCCAGTCGTCGGTGATCAGGTATGCAATCAAGCCCAGAAGCACAATGCCGATCAGTCGCCACGTAATGGACTTAGCCCAGTAACGTTTCTTGGTGTCCATACACTCTCCCGATTTAAAAGTGTCCACAGCACTATGGCTGAGTTACAGCAAGTCGCACTGCGCCTCCCTCACCGATTTGATACCAGTACAGCGGCGCGTCGTCCCAGTTGCGGTCAGCATTGAAGGTGATGACGCCCAGCAGCCCCTCGCGCCGAGTCGCCATCAGTGCCGCGCCGACCCCCTCCCGCGTCGGCTCGCCGTGGGCGGCGATGTCCCGCTCCAACGCCTCCAGCAACACCCAGGTGGCTTCGTAGGCCGGAAGGGCCAGCGGGCCGGGCGGTGGCACATCATGAGAGACGGCACGATAGGCAGCCACAAAATTCGCGTTGCCCGGAACATCGGCCGGGAAGAGCCACGGCGTGACGAAGACCGCCCCCTCAGCGGCCTGGCCTGCCACGGCAGCGAAGTCAGTCGCGGCCAGCTCTGGCCCGCCCAGGAAGGCCCCCTCCCAGCCGTCCGCCCACAGCGTCGAAGCTACTTTGCCCGCTGTCACCGGGTCGGCGTCGCAGAAGACCACCTCGTCCAGCCAATCCGCATTCTCCGGCGACAAGACCGACGTTACTCCCAGCCCGTACTGTTGCGCCCCCCGCTGGAGCGCAGCACCTAGCGGGCCGCCCTCGGTAACAAGCGCCGCGTGATCCAGTCCCAACTCCTTGAGATGTTGTAGCAATTCGCTCGCCACTGTCCCAGCGGCCGGCCCCAGGCGGTAGACCATCGTCTCGCCCTGGGTGAGCGCCGGGTCGAGCACCGCCGGGGCGACGAGAGAGATGCCCGCCTCGGCGTAGGCATTCAAAGCGGCGGCGGTCGCCTCCTCGCGGAAGTGGCCGATGGCGGCGATTACTTCGGGGTCGGTAGACAGCTTGCGGGCCTGTTCGGCCGCCATTACGGAATCGGCTCCATCGTCGTAGGCCACCAACTCGACGCTGTATTCTCCCACTCCGCCGGCCGTATTGGCTTCCCGCAGCGCCAGTCTGACAGCGTAAATGACGTCGTAACCAACGTAGCGGTAACGCCCCTCGAACGGAGCCACCAGCCCGATCTTCACCGTCGGCCGCACCACCCCGGGGAACTGGCAGGCAGTCAGCAGAAGCACGCAGCACGCAACACGTATCGCGTGGCTACGGAATCTCTCCACCACACATCTGGTAGTTGGCGTTGTGCTCCTCCTGCATAGCAGCAAAGAGGTGGCTGCCGTCGTCTTTCGTGCAGTCGGCGAGGAAGAAGAAGAAATCCGTGTCGGCAGGATATGCAGCCGCTTGAATCGAGGCCAGGCCTGGACCGCAGATAGGGCCTGGCGGCAGACCCAGGTTACGGTACGTGTTATAGGGCGAATCCACCTCTGTGGCCTCAAGTGTGAATTGGGGCCACCAGTCGTCCTGCGTGCCCAGCGCATACTGCACGGTGGGACAGGCACCGAGAAGCCAGTCCGCCTCCAACCGGTTGTGATAGACCCCGGCAATGAGTGGGCGTTCCTCGTCTAACACCGCCTCCCGCTCGACGATGGAGGCCAATGTAACCAATTCGTAAACGCTCAATCCACGATTGGCTGCCGCCGCCCGTATCGCAGGGGTCACACGCGCTTCAAAGGTCTCCAGCATGCGGCGCAAGAGGTCAACAGCGGTAGCATCTTCAGGCAGGCGGTAGGTATCGAGGAAGAGGAAACCCTCGAGTGTCGCTGTCGGGAGTAGCTCATCCAGGAAATCGAAGGTGAAACCCAAATCCCGCCATCCGGTCGTCGTCAATATCAAAAACTCGTCCTGCGGTATACTCGTTTGCTCTGCTACCATAGCGGCAACCTGCTCCAGCCGCAGCCCTTCCTGGATCGTGATGACTTGTTCCGGTCGCTGTCCTCGCTGCAACGCCTGCGCGACCTCAGGGATGGTCATCGTCTGTCGCAGGGTGAACTCCCCGGCCTCGATACCGGCGTCCAGTCCGTGATACTGCACGTAGCGGCGGAACAGTTCGGCATCGGAGATCAACCCCTCCTGCTCCAGTCGGGCAGCGATCTCCGCTACCATCTCCCCCGGTTCGACGACGAAGGTGACCGGAGTGTCGTCGCTCCCGGCCGGCTGCTCCAGCTCGGCCGCATTCGCATCGAGGTAGAGGCTGATGAGGAAATCGTCAGGCGAGGATAGATCGCCCAAGCCGAGGGAGATGCCTCTACCACCAGAGGCAGAGTTTCTCACGAATAAGACGACGCTGCCTATGGCAGCAACAATTGCGATCAGTGCTATGAAAAAAGCGATAATCCTACCTACGTTCTTCAAAATCGTTCCCCTCCAAGAATGAGCGTTAGCAGTTGACTTCTAGCAGCTATCCAGATAATTCTGCAAAATTACGGCGGCCGCTATTGCGTCCAACTCTCCCTCGGCGCGAGCCCGTCGTCTCTCTTTTTCCGTGCGGCTCTGACACAAAATCTCATCGGCCGCCGCCGTCGTGAAACGCTCGTCCCACGAGACAACGCGGACGGGAAGACGGGCGACCAGCGCCTCCGCGTAGCGGGCGACCCGCCGCGCTTGCGGCCCCTCTGTTCCATCCAGGCTGAGCGGCTGACCAACCACGACCAAGCCAACGTCGTGCTCGGTCACGAGGGTCGCAATGGCAGCGAAATCTTCCTCCCGCGAACCTCGCACCAGTGTCTGTAACGGGCGTGCCACGGTGCCGGTCGGATCGCTGATGGCGATCCCCACGCGCCGCTCGCCCACATCCAACGCGAGAACGCGCATACTCTATCTCTCGGCTGACGCAGTCTGGCCCACTGCCTGGCCCTGCGGCGCGACCTCCATGCTGATACGCAACGGAAGCAGTGGCAGCCGCTCTAGCCACTTCAGCCGTTCTGGCCACTCCGGCCAGATCACGATCTGGGGGGCTTCAGCCAGCGGGAACTCCGCCAGCAGTCGCCCACGGGCATCGGCTACGTACTGCCCACGGACGAGAGCGACCGCCGCGTCGGTATTGAGCGCGGCAGCGGCATAGCCACGAGCAGTGACGAAGAAGGTGAACCTGCCCGGGCCAATATCCTCCTCAGCCACCTCGCCCAATTCAAAACCGGCGTCCACCAACACGTACCCTGGTGGCAGACGCCGGGAGAGAACGGTGTACGCCACCGCCTCAGCGTTGTCCACATCCACCGCCAGCCCACTCACCAGTAGCCGCATGTTAAGCCCTACCGAATCCGCCTGTTCGGTGACGAAGCGGGTGTACGCCTGCTTGGGCACCGCCTCAATGCGCAGCGATGGGCGTAGGAGGAGCTCAGTGGACTTGAGCAAATAGCCCATCTCCTCGCACGCCAGGTCTAGCAACTGCTGCATCAACTGTCTGCGCACGCGGTCCCGATCGGCCTGGGTGACGACGCGCACCTCTCTGGGTTCTGCACCAGTGGTTGCCTCTGGGTTGATCACCCGCACGGCAGAAGCGGCTACGCCCTCCACCTGATTGATCTGAAAGGCCCCCACGTTTCCCACCCCATCCTCCAGTGCCTCGATAGGTACGGTCGTCTGTCCGCTGGCGGGGACGATGACGTCCACTGTGGTACGAAAACGGACGGGATAACTGGTGGAGGAGGTACGCACAACCGTACCGGCCGGCACCATGTAGTCCTGCACCAGCAGATTGGTGAACAAGACCATGCCGGCCGCCCGCCCCACAGTAAATCTCATGGTGTCGGTCGTCTCGACCTCGGCGTAGCCCTCAACCTCGACGCCGACCCGCCGCGCCGGAATGACCCGGGCGGCGTGATCCACCATCTCTACCTCGGGGTCCACGGATACCGGAACGATGGTGATGAACTCTCTACCGGCCGGCACCAGCGTCACTGCACCGCTAGGTACGATGGCGTAAGCACTGCCAGCTATAACCAGAAGCGCCAGCACAAAGATCAAGAGTCGCCCACCGAGTTTGACCCAATCGAGCCATGGACCATGGGGGCGAACGGGGCGTGGCCGGAGATCAATACTCTCTTCCCACCAATGGCGAGGCGGTGGTTCCACCGGCTCCGGGAAACGGCTACGCCACACCTCGGTCTCCTGCGTTCGCTTGAGGCTAGCGAAAGCTGGGAACCCGCACCCCCGGGCCAGCCACCGCCGCACAGGGTCAGCAGAGACGATGGCGACTTCTAACTGGTAGCGCTCGGCCTCGCGCCGTAGAAGGTCAAAATCCAGATCGCGAGAGAGGAAGCGCATGTCCCACGGGATGACGAGCGCAACGCGGCCTCTGCCCAAGCAACTGAGCCGATGCCGAACAGAGGCGAGGTCATCCTGGGGTTTCAGTTCTACGACCGAGCAGGTTCCAAAGCCCATGTTAGCCGTTGGCCTTTGCTGACTGGTGGCGGCTGACTGCTAACTGCGTTACCGCTTACCACTGACAACCGCCAACAACCCGAATTGCTATGTAGTCAGCATCTCCTCCAGCATACGGGATGGCTGGGCCAGTGCCTCGTCGAGTCGGCTCGGGTCGCGGCCACCCGCCTGGGCCAGGGTAGGCCTGCCACCTCCGCCTCCGCCCACGATACGCGCCATGCCATCCACCAGCTTGGCCGCGTCCACGCCACGTTCCGTCAAGTCGGGGGTGACAGCAGCGACGAGGGCAGGGTGCTCGCCCAGCACCGTGCCAAGGACAACGACGCCGGAGCCTAACCGGTCACGGAACCAATCGGTCATCTCGCGTAGAACCTCCATGCTGGGCGCAGTTACCCGTGCGCTCAGCAACGAGACCCCCGACACTGATTTAACCTGCCCCAACAACGCTTCAAACTCGTGGCGTGCCAACTGCTCCTGGAGACGCGCGATCTCCTTGCGGGCGGACTGCAATTCATCCAGCAGCCCCAGTGACTTGCGATCTACCTCATCCGGTGAGACGCCCAGGTAAGCGGCTGTGCGCCGGAGGATGCCCAGTTGACTCTCAACCAGGTCCATCGCCACATGGCCGGTCACTGCCTCAATGCGGCGCACCCCTGCCCCCACTCCCTCCTCGGAGACGATGTGAAACAGGCCAATCTCCCCTGTCTCTTTCACGTGAGTGCCGCCGCACAGTTCCTGGCTGAAGGGCTCGCCCGGCCAACCGATACGCAAGACACGCACCACGTCGCCATACTTCTCGCCAAAAAGTGCGATGACTCCCTCTTTCACAGCCTGGTGATACCTCTCCTCGACGACCTCTACCGGATAATTGATCAGGATGGCATCATTGATGGAACGGGTCACCACGTCTAGCTCGTCCTCGGTCAGCATAGCCGGATGCGTGAAATCGAAACGCAGCCGATCAGGCGCGACCAGCGACCCGGCCTGTTGCACGTGCTCGCCCAGGACGTAGCGCAACTCGCTGTGCAAGAGATGGGTGGCGGTGTGGTTGCGGGCTATGTCCATTCGCCGCTCGTAGTTCACGACAGCCCAAACCTCATCACCAACCCGCGGGTGGCCCTGCTTGACCACGCCGATGTGGACGACCAGGCCGGGGATTGGCCGACGCGCATCCTGCACCTCGATCTGCCAGATCGGATCTATCCCCCCCTCCTCTCCCCCTCCTCCAGAGGGGGGCGGGGGGGGGTAGGCCGCAATGAAGCCAGTGTCGAAGACCTGGCCGCCGGCCTCGACGTAGAAGCAGGCCACCGGCAGTATCACCTCGACCTGATCTCCTTCTTTGGCCGACTTGACCGGTTCACCATCGCGCAGGATCGCCACAACCGTGGTCTCAAGTTCGGTCTTAGAATGGGGATCGTGTTCAACGCCTTCCTCGCCCACGAGATCCTGCTCCTGCAGATCTGTCAGGATCTTCTTGTATCGCGCCAGCGTCTCTTCGTCAGGAGCCTCGAATGTATCCGCCTGCCGGGCGCGCTGGCGTTGTGCCTCGAGCGCCTCCTGGTAACCGATCTCGTCCACAGTCAAGCCCTGCTCTTCGGCCACGTCGCGCGTGATCTCCAACGGCAAGCCAAAGGTATCGTAGAGCCGGAATGCCGCGTCGCCAGGCACGATCTTTTCGCCCTCTACCTCCAGTTCGGTCAGCACCTCGTCCAACCGTGCCAGGCCCAGGTCGAGCGTGCGCAGGAAGCGTTCCTCTTCTTGAGTGATCGTGGTGAGGATGAACTGGCGTCGGTTTGTGAGTTCGGGGAAGTGCGGCCCCATAGTCTCTATCACAGCTTTAGCGACCTCCGCCAGGAAGGGCTGGGTGAAGCCGAGTTTGCGCCCGAAGCGGGCCGCCCGGCGCAGGATCATACGCAGTACGTAATTGCGCCCCTCGTTGCCCGGAATGACACCGTCGCCGACGAGGAAGGTGACCGCCCGCCCGTGGTCGGCGACGACGCGGTAGGCGACGATGCTTTCCTCCACTTTGGCATCAGTGTGGCCCATCATCTCCTGCACGCGCTGGATGATCGGCGTAAACAGGTCGGTCTCGTAGTTGGAGCCCACACCCTGGAGTATGGTGACCAGCCGCTCGAATCCCAGACCTGTGTCCACGTGCTTGGCCGGCAGCGGGTGTAAGACGCCGTCGGCATCCTTGTTGTACTGGATGAAAACCAGGTTCCACAGCTCGACGAAACGGCCACAGTCACCGTTGACCTGGCAGACGTGACCGGGCTCCCCTTGGCAATTGCAGGCCTCAGGGCCACCATCGTAGCTAATCTCACTGCACGGGCCACAGGGACCAGTCTTGGCCATCTCCCAGAAGTTGTCCTTGCGACCGAAGTACAGTATGTGATCGGGGTCAATATCAGTCTCTGACCGCCAAAATCTTGCCGCCTCCTCGTCGGTCTCCAGTTTACCCAATTCGTCTTTGAAGACAGTACACCACAATTGCTCCTTCGGCAACTTCAAGACCCCTGTTAAAAGTTCCCAGGCCCAGGCGATGGCCTCTTTCTTGTAGTAGTCGCCAAAAGACCAATTGCCCAGCATCTCGAAGAAGGTGTGGTGGTAGCCATCGTGCCCCACTTCCTCCAGGTCGTTGTGCTTGCCGGAGACGCGCATACACTTTTGAGTGTCGGCAGCGCGATTGTAGGACTGGCTACCCAACCCCAGAAAGATATCCTTGAACTGGTTCATCCCGGCGTTGGTGAACAGTAGCGTGGGATCGTCCACCGGTATCAGGCTGGCACTAGGCACGATGGTGTGCCCCCGGGCAGCGAAGAAATCGAGAAAACTTTGGCGCACTTCGGCGCTGGTCATGTATTTCATGGGTTACTCTCACTTCTTCAGGATGGGCGGTATTGTAGCCGGAAGGCGGGAAACTGTCAACTGGGCGCTCGAAGCGAATATCGTGGCAACCAGCCTGGTGCAGAGCGCGGTGAGGGTGGCCGGGATACATCGTGATATCCCCCGGGGGGGGGCGAAGCAAATGAACTTTTTGTGCCCAACATGCAGGTGATGCAATACTTTCAACTTTTGGGTGCCGTTCGGCCAATATCGCTCACAGCCACCGTCCCCGAGGGCGTCTTATGTCAAGCACCACTTTGCCTGGGCCGCCTCGAGACGGGGCTGGCAGAAACCTCGGTTCGCCTGGAGATGGGGCATTCGACAAGTTCGTGTTTCCCTTTGCAGGCAGTCCGAGGCAGTTTTTCGCTACCAGGCAGCCTCAATCTGGGATTCTACGTTCCCCCCTTTCTTACGCCGCTACCTCCTGTCTCTACGGAGGCACTCGAAACAACAGCAACTCCTTCACTGTCCCCACATGGCCGGTGAGTCCAGCCGCCATCGCCGATGTGCGCTGTTGCCACTTCCTGGGCGAGCCGATTCCTTTCGTCGGTATCGGCTGAGGTAGGGGCATCCGCAGTGATGAATGCGGCAGGCAGAAGTTGTAGTAGCCCTGTACCAGGAGCACCTGTCGCCGTAGCCCTTCCAGTGTCTTGGCCAGACTCTCGACCAGCCAGACCAGAAGCGCCAGCAAGATGAATCTCACCAACTGTCAATTTTTCCTGGTTGTGCTATAATTAGTATTTGAGAACTCTGGCGTAGGAAGGTATTCCGAATGTAGGTCATAGCAGGAGGAGTTGATGACTGAGATGACTGAAGAACAATTGGTCCTGCGGAACCGCATCATCGGCTTGCTGCTACGCAATGCACGGGAGCAGGCTGGGAAAACCAAGCGGGAATGCGCGGCGGCACTGGGAGTCTCTACCAGCACCATCACAGCGTACGAAGAGGGACGCAAGACCCTCTCCCTGCCGGAACTGGAGGTGCTGGCTTATGTGCTAGACACTCGGGTAGTGTATTTCTGGGAACCTGACCCGGAACTCGCGGCAGAAGAGCCGCCGCCGCTACAGGAGGTGCTGGCTCTGCGCCATCGTATTGTAGGAGCGCTCTTGCGCCAGGCCCGGCTGGATGCTGGCCTGACCCAGAAGGAATTGGCAGAAGCGATGGGTCGCTCGTCCAGTCGTCTTTCTGACTATGAATACGGAGCGCGGCCTATCCCACTGGCAGAATTGGAGTTAGTGGCACAACACCTGCGTCTGCCTCTGGACTACTTCCTTGACACTCAGGAAGGGCCGGTGGGAGAATGGCACCGACAGGAAGAAGCCTGGCGATGTTTTCGCGAACTTCCCAGAGATATGCAGGAGTTTGTCACTCAGCCCATAAACGTCAAGTATCTGGAAGTGGCAATGAAACTGGATCAGATGCCAGTCGGGGGACTGCGTGCCATTGCCGAAGGGCTGCTGGATATTACTTACTGACGCAGACTGCAGATGGGGGTACAACGATGGAGAATACGGCTTCTGCACAGGAGTTGAAAGAGGAAGGGGTGCGGCTGTTCCAGGAAGGGCTGTACGAGGAGGCTGCCACCAGGTTCGAACAAGCCCAGGAGATGTTCACCGCCGCTGGAAACGAGGTTGGAGCGGCTGAGATGTTGGGCAACCTGGGCCTGGTCTACCAGAGGCAAGGTCAGTGGGGTGAGGCGATTGCAGCCCTGAACGAAGCCAAGGCGACGTTTGTACGCCTGGGCGACCGCAATCATGAGGCACAGGCGCTAGGCAATCTGGGCGGGCTGTACGCCAGCAAGGACGAGCGCGACAAGGCGAAGGAATGTTTGCGCCAGGCAGCCGACATCTTCGCCGAGTTAGGCGACGCTCAATACCAGGGGGAAACGCTGCTGGCGCTGGGAGTACAGTTGTGGAAGACGGGCGACCGCAACGGTGGTCTGGCCGCTTACGAGGCTGGCCTACGCGCGCTGCAGAAACCGACGATCAGCCAGAAGGCACTGCGCGGTCTGTTCAGTCTGCGCACCAGGTTGCTGGGCGGACGGTAAGAAGCGGTTAGCAGTTAGCAGGGCTAACGGCTATCCTCGCAGCGTCGCACCCACTTCCCGCTCCAGCCGACGGACGATCTTACCCCGCAATTTGGCGACCTCCCGGTCGGTCAGCGTGTGGTCATCCGCCTGGTAGGTGAGACGGTAGGCCAGGCTCTTCCGACCGGCCCCCACCTGCTCTCCCCGGTAAACGTCGAACAGCACGACCGAGCGCACAAGCGGAGCGCCGGTTTGGGCGATGAGGTCGCGCACGCGCACCGCCGGCACCTCTTCGTCCACCATCACGGCCAAATCCTCGTAGACTGGCGGGTGGACGGAGATGGGCACCATCGTGCGCGGCGCCCCCCAGGCTGCCAGCAGGCTGTCCAGGTCGAACTCTAACGCACAGATAGGTTGCGCCGGCAGGTCAAACGCCTCCAACGTCAGAGGGTGCAGTTCCCCCATCACGCCTACCACGCTATCCCCAACGCTCACCTGCGCACACCGGCCTGGGTGGAAGGCAGGGTGCGGCTCGACTGAGCCCTCGGCCTGAGGCTCGGCCCGAAGGCTCGCCGAAGTCTTGGCCGGTTCGAAGGCTCCTTCCAGTCCCAGTCCTGCCAGCAAAGCCTCCGTCACTCCCTTGAGATCGTAGAAGTCCACCGGCGTGCGATCCTGTCCTGCCAGCCAGGAATAGGACTCACGCGGGCCGGTCATCACGATGCCTAGTCTGCGTGGCTCGTTGGGCAATGTTTGTCCCTCCACCGGCAGGTAAACCGCGCCGATCTCGAAAATGGCCGCGCTATCGAGAAAGCGCAGGTTCTCGCGAGCGGTGTGGAGCATTGAGGGAAGCAGCGTTTGTCGCAGGTAGGATCGCTCAACCGAGAGGGGATTGCGCACGCGCAGCCCTCTCCCTATACCCCCCGCAAGCAGGGGGGGAGAAGGTGGCCCCTGAGGCCACAAGTTCCTCTCATCCTCGATGTCTACCAGCGAGTAGGTAATGACCTCGTCCAGCCCACAGCCGACCAAGAGATCGCGTACGCGCTCGACCCCTTCCAGCCGCAGGTTAGCCCGTTGAGGGGGTAATTCGTCACGCATGAGCGTCGCCGGGAAGCGATCATACCCCCAGATGCGACCCACTTCCTCGACCAGGTCTATAGGTCGCGTGACGTCAAGGCGATGGGAAGGGACGGTGACAAGTAGACGAGTAGATGGGGAAGGAGAGACCTGAAATTCAAGGGAGGTGAGGATGCGTACGATCTCGTCGGTTAGTATCTCGACGCCCAGGACGCGAGCGGCGTGGGCCGGATCGAATTCGATCGTCCGTTGCGGTTGGCGTCCGGGGTACAGGTCGCCAATCACCGGGACGACGGTACCACCGCCCTGTTCCGCCATCAGATGGGCCGCCCTTGCCGCTGCTTTCACGGTCAACTCTGGGTCCACCCGTCGCCCAAACCGCTGGCTCGCTTCGCTCGTCAGACCTAGCAAGCGGGAGGTACGGCGGACGTTGAGGAAGTGGAAGTTCGCCGACTCCAGAAGGACGTCGGTCGTCGCCTCGGTGATCTCGCTCTCCAGTCCACCCATCACGCCGGCCACCGCCACGGGGCCACCTCCATCGGTGATGAGCAGCGTTTCCTCATCGAAGGTACGCAGTTCACCGTCGAGCGTCGCCATCTGCTCGCCGGGCATGGCGCGGCGGACGATGATCGCCGGCAGATCCTCGCCTGGCCTGTGGCGCAGAACGTGGTAATCGAAGGCATGCAGCGGTTGTCCCAACTCCAGCATCACATAGTTGGTGATGTCCACGATGTTGTTGATGGGGCGCATCCCGGCCCAGCGCAGCCGCATCTGCATCCAGAAGGATGAAGGCCCCACTTTCATGCCCTGGATGAAGGCCGCCGAGTAGCGCGGGCAAAGGTCGGGGTCAGCGATCTCCAGGACTAGAAAATCCGGCGTGGGCGTCATCTCTGCCGGGTGGCGATCCAGCACCTCGAGTACGTCTCGCCGGAGCGGCACGTCCAGTAACGCCGCCACCTCGCGGGCAATGCCGAAGACCGACTGCAGGTGGCCAAACGGTCCCTTGACGTCGAACTCCAGTACAGCGTCGCCCAGATAATCGGCCAGTGGTGTGCCAATGGGTGCATCGTCGGGCAGGTAAATGATGTCCACGTGCTCGTCGGAGAGGCCCAACTCCTTTTCGGAACAGGCCATAGCCCGAGAGGGGACGCCGCGAATCTTGGTCTTCTTCAACTTCATGATGCGCCGACCCTCGGCGTGGCCGTCGTAGAGTCGGACACCCTCCATCGCGAAGGCCACTTTGAGGTGCAGGTCGCTCTGGCCCCGGCACTCCAGCAGGCTGGGCGCTCCCGTGACTACGACCTCAATCTCTGGGCCACCGTACTCCACCTCGGCCAGGACGAGCCGGTCGGCGTTGGGATGAGGATGCACAGCACAGAGTTCGCCTACGACGATTTTCTCCGGGTCCCAGTCCAGTTCGGCCCCCGGCAGGCCGATGTACTCGATGGCCTCCACGTCTAACCCGGCCAGCGTCAGCCGTTTGGCCAATTCGGCGAGAGGGACTGTGATGTCCACGTAATCTTTGAGCCAGGAAAGGGATATCCTCATTTCATCCTCCTTGGGTAATAGGTCATCTGCCGAGATTGATCTGGGTCAGAGTGATGCGATCTCCACCAGCCTGTCCAGAAACACCCGATACGGGCCAGCGCTTGCCGGTACCTTCGTTGTAGAGGCCCACGACGATGGCATAGTCGCCGGCCTCGACATTGGCGGGCACCTTCATCCAGTGAAAGTCCACGATCACTTCCCCCGGCTGCCAGTCTCGCGTGTCATACGTCCACATGGCAGGCAAACCGTCGTGCTGGGCTATGAGATTTCCCTGTGGATCAAACAAATGCACGAACACCTTGAGCGACTCGGTCAGTGGCTCCGTGGTCTGCCAGTACAGGTACAGGCCCACGCGGTCGCCCGTCCCGGCCGGCCGATCTGTGCTGAGGGCCAAGTCGTAGCCCAGAAGCGAGATGCCACCGGCCAGATCCACGTGGGTGGAAACCTGTGGCGACGGCTCGTCCGGCTCGAACCGGTAGGCAGCAAATTGGAAGTCTTCCGTCACCCAGATGGGCGTGTACCCGGCGGGACGATTCGCAGGCCAGAGCAACTCCTCATATTGAGAACAATAGTCCAGCCCTCCCGACGAATCGTAGATCAGAAACCGGTAACCGGATTCCAATGCCAACTGGCGCAGGCTGGCCACCGTCTGGGGTGTTTCGAGAAGAAAGAGCATTTTGAATTGATCCCTGGTGGGAGTCATCACATCCTGGTGATAGAGATTAGTGCTCAGTACTTTATCGGCTGCTTGCGCTCCAGCCGCGTGCAACATATTGCTGGTCTCTATGACGTTAGTGTGCGGGCCGCCTTCTTGTGTGTGGGCGAATTGCCAAGGAACGGGCAGCAGCGATCCCAACAACAACACCAGCATCAGCAGTTTGACCGGCAGGCGGAGGCGACCGAACACGAGCACTGCAGGAAGAAGCCGCCACAGGAAGTAAAGCGCGCATACCATGAACACCGGCATCACGAGAATTAGGAATCGTGTGTCGAGGTTGAAAATGCTCAGGATACCCACCACGCCGATGACGAAGAAAGATAATAGCGCGCGATGCTCAACAGAAAGTCGGCGTGCGTCTAGTACGGTGAACAGGAAGCCCGCTTTTGCGAGCTGTGCCAGCGGCTGGTCAACCAGCGGGACGCTGAGCGTCAGCCAGAAGTGGGAGAATTCGTGCCACCAGTTTGCGGCGAAGCGACGGGGGTCGAGCCAGAACAATTCCCACAACGTGATCTCGACAGGAGTTGTCTGCTGCAAAGTGCGTACGAAGTCACTGTTGGCATACAGTTTGATCCAGATGTGATATGCCTGGGTCTGGTAAAACGGGTTCCCCCGGACCAGCAGGCTTGGCACGATCTGAGGCAAAGACCCGAGCAGGAATCCCAGCCCATATATGGGCACGGTCCACAGATCCCCGCGCTTCCGACGATGCAATGCCATTGTCAGCAGGTAGGCCAGGCAGACCACAAACACAACCATCGCCGTATACCGCACCAGGTATCCCAATCCATTGATGATGCCCGCGAGTAGCACAATGCGCCTGTGCCTGGGATTGCGTGCCAGGACACCAAGAGCTAGAACCTGCAAACCAGCAGCGAGCATATCGGTTCCCTCGAAGCCGGAATAGAATAGGACAGTCCCTGTAGTCGAGAGATAAGCCATCGTGAGCAGCGACATGGCGCGGCTGTGGGTCAGATGCCAGGCAAGCAACCCCCCGCTATACAAGCAGAGCACTCCTCCAAGAATCGAAGCAGTCTGCCCGGAACGCACTACATCGAGTCCTAATGCCAACCCCATACGAAGCAGAAGCGGAATGCCCACAGGATAGAAGCCATTCACCCAGGCAGATAGGGTGCCAGGTAGCAACTTGGCACGTGCCGCCATCCCAAAAAAGTCCAGGTTACCAACTGTGATCTGCCCTCGAACGTGAGAGGCCTCGACGGCGACCAGCGCCGCAACGAGGGCCAGACTGCCGACAGCCCAAGTCAACCACTTACCGCTTTCCAGCCGTTCCCCCCAAGCGGAATCCCCACAGGCTGCGTTGAATTTGATGCCTACCAAGATGCTCCTTCTGCAGCAGGGAAAGCAAGCTCTGCCCAAGTACTTCCCGTAGGAGCAAAAAGCCGCTCACCACTCCCCTCCAGATACAAGCCCACGTTGACCTGACAACCATCCTCACAACAACCCGGCTCCCAGGACAAGGGATGTGGATCCAATACAACATCTCCAGGTCGCCAATAGGGTGTCACAAATCTCCACTCCGCCGGATAACCGTCGTGCTGGCTGCACAATTCTCCAGCCTTATTCAGCAGATGCACAAAGACCTTGTATGATTGGTCTGTTATGCCAACCACGTGCCAATAAAGATCCAATCGCGCTTCGTTGGGACCGCGGAAATCAACGTCATATCCTGCCAAATCCGCCAGCCCTCCAAAGCGAGCACCCTCTAAAGAATAGTGAACTCTATTGAGGGCACTCTCTGAAAACGTGAGTGCAGGGTACGCTGGCGCGATGTGGGCTGATGGCACACGAACCGCTAACACAGCCAGCGGAATAAGCGCTACCGCCAAGGGTAGGACTTCCCAGCGTCTTGGGACCAGGTGTGCCAGTCCCCCAGCAATAGCAAGGGCAATCACAGGCCATACAGTGAATAAGTAACGCCCCTGGTGCCCTGACCCTCCGAAGTTGCTGGAAAAGCTGATCACCCAAACCCAGGCCAGTACGACCGCCAGAGCAAATAGAGCGATCAAACTGCGCTGGAACTCGCGCATCTTTGGTGACACCCGCACGCCCGTTTCGACGTGCCACAAGATGCCGACCAACCAGCCAAAGGCAGGGACGACGTAAAGCCCAAACAGCCAGTTGTACGTTGCTTTCGATACCTGTATAGACATCCAACCAAACATAGCCCAGAACGAGCGGTGCATACGCACGAGAAAGTACCGGATAGCAGACCAGGAATCAAACGTTGTACCTCCTGTGTCGGGGCGGGACGCTATGAACAGACGGTACGCCAAAGGATCGCCGTACAGCACCTGATTGCGCACATACCACCATCCTGCAATGAGTACGACTGGAAGCAACACCCATCCAATCCAGACGTACAGTTGTCTAAGTGAACGTTCCCGGCAGGCAAGGAAGACCAGCACAAGAACCACCAGTGGCCCCAGCAAAAACGCTGTCTGTTTACTCAATAGCGCCAGCCCAACAGAGATTCCAAGCAGCAAAAACGTCTCACGGGACGGGCCCCAGCGCAATAGGCGGACGAGCATCAGCATGGCCAAGGCATAGAAGGCAATCACCGCGTTGTCGTTGTTGACCACACCACTCAGAAAAAGAAATTGAGGATTCAGCGCTACTAGAACGCTCGCCGCCAAAGGAACGGCACTCTGCGCAGGCCAGATTTCCCTACCCATGGTGTACGTAACCCATACGGTTACCGCACCGAAGGCGATTGAAAGCATTCGCACAATGTGCATCGCCAAGGCCGTACCACGGTACGGGAACTGCTCGGCCGCGGTGTGGAGCATAATGTTAGGTTCGCGTCCTCCCGGCCTCCACAGGTGATTCGGATTTGGCCTTAGCATTATGGACAGATCATCCATCTCAATCCAAAAAGTGAGCAATGCCCCAGCAGCATAATAGAGTGGAGGCTGGTGACCTTCGTACGTCTCATTATTCTGACTGAATTGCTGCACTGGTAACCCGCCGGTGCGGGCGACGTGGTGCACAAAAAGAAAGTGTCCGGTCTCATCCGGCCCTTCCCACAAGCCTGTCGCCGTGCTATACATCAGACTCAAAGCTACAAAGACGATTTCAAGCAGAACAAACACCCAATGGCGACGCAGGAGTCCGATGATGTGCTTACCTGGATGCACAATGGGCTCCTAGAACTGCCGCAAGAAGCGCAAGTCGTTCCTGTAAAACAGGCGAATGTCATCAATGCTGTACTTGACCATCGCTGGCCGCTCAACACCGAAGCCAAAAGCAAACCCGCTCCACTCGTCGGGGTCGTAGCCGCCGTTTTGTAGCACGATCGGGTGCACCATCCCGGCCCCGCACACCTCCAGCCAGCCGCTGTGTTGGCAAATCCGGCAGCCCTCACCACCACACAGGATGCAGTCCATGTCGGCCTCGACGCTGGGCTCGGTGAAGGGGAAGTAGGAGCCGCGAATGCGAATGTGGCGATCTGGCCCGTAGAAGCGACGTGCAAACTCGGTCAGCGTGCCGATCAAGTCAGTCATCGTGATGCCGTGCCCCACTGCCAGTCCCTCCACCTGGTAGAACTGGTGCTCGGCGCGGGCGGTGACCTGCTCGTAGCGGTAGCACTTGCCGGGCAGGATGACGCGAATGGGCTCAGGGCAACGCTCGCGCATCACCCGGATCTGCCCCGGCGAGGTGTGCGCGCGCAGCAAGACCTCGTCACTGATCCAGAAGGTATCCCACATATCGCGGGCCGGGTGGTGGGGTGGCATGTTGAGCAACCCAAAGTTCAATTCGTCGGTCTCGACTTCGGGAGCCTCGTAGACCTGGAAGCCCATCGCGGCGAAAATCGCGTAAATCTGGCGCAGCGTCTGGGTGGTAATGTGCAGATGACCTGGCCCAATGGGACGGCCCGACAGCGTGACGTCCAGCGCGCCCTGCTCCAGTTCCTGCTCCATCTCTATCTGGCGCAATGCCTCGGCCCGTGCTTGGTAGGCCGCCTCCAACTTGGCCCTGGCCTCATTGGCGGCCCGCCCAAAGGCCGGGCGCTCCTCCTTTGGCAGCTCCCCGACGGAGCGCAGCATCAGCGTCAGCGCGCCTTTCTTGCCCAGGTAGCGCCTATTCCAGGCGGTCAACGCCTCGCCGTCCTCTGCCGCCTCCAGCGCGGCAAGCGCCTCTTTTTCCAATTGGTTCAGTTGATCGAGCATCGGTTACACTCCTCATCGAGTATCAAGCATCGAGCATCCAGTATCAAGTATCCAGCATCGAGTACCCAGAACGACAAACGCCCTCGTCCCACAGGGACGAGAGCGCAGACGACTCCCGCGATACCACCCCGCTTGGCTCCTCTCCTGATGGAGCCCTCTCATTCCGCCGACGGCGCTGTTATCTTTGTGCGCGATCGGCTGCCCCGTTAACGCTGGGCTTGCGGAGCGGGCTACTTGCCAGACACTTGGTTTCACCCGTCGGCTCAGGAGCGAACTTCGGCGGGCTTCCCCCGGGCGGGGCTTCCAGTCCACGACCCTGCCTCCCTGGCGGTCTCCCCCCGCTTACTTTTCTCCGTCACAGCCTTTACAACGATATATTGTATGCTATATTATGCCGCGATAGCCCTCTTTTGTCAAGCCGCCCCGTACTCTTGCGCCGCGTTCTTACGCCGCTCTCTGCTGCACCACCTCGAAGAAGATCGCCGCCGTCGTCACCGCCGTGTTCAGCGACTCGACCTTCGCGGTCATCGGATGGAGACCTGCCCCTGCGCGAGTGTTCAAGCTCGCTCTCCTGCTCCGGCCGCCTCGCCCCCCACGATGAGTGCTACCGCTCCCGCTGGCGAACGCGCCGCCGGCTCTGCTACCCCCGCACGTATTTGACCTTGTCGTTCTTCACGCTGGTGATCATCCCTGATAGGCAAAGGGCCATGGCCAGTCTGCAGACGAGCCGCAGCCCTTGTTTCTCACTGATTCTCAAGCGGCGCACTTAATGCGGCGGGATGCGCAGAATCTGGCCGACGTGGATGCGAGAGGGATTGGCGATGCCATTGTACTGCGCCAGATATAGATAGCTTATGTTGTAACGCAGTGCGATGCGGAACAGGTTGTCGCCGGGCTGTACCACGTAAGTAGTCTCACCTGTGGGCTGCGGAGATGGTTGAGCGCCCGATGAGGAAATAGTCAACACCTGCCCCACATAGATAAGGGCCGGATTGGCAATGCCGTTGGCGCTGGCGACTGCCGCCACCGTGGTGCCGTAACGCTGCGCAATGCGAAACAGGTTCTCGCCCCGCTGAACCACGTGTGTAACCTGGCCTGTGGGAAGCGGCGTCGGAGTCGGCACGGGCGTAGTGGGAGCTGGTGTGGTGGGGACGGGTGTGGGAGGCATAGGGGTCTGTGTGGGCAAAGGCTCGGCAGGCGTCTCGGTAGGTGTAGCCTCGTCTCCTCCAGCTTGCTGGGCTGCCTGTGTTGCCTCAGCAGAATGCGCCATCGCTGTGCCCGCCACCTCTGTCAGATTGGGTGTCTCCTCCTCCGGCTGGACGTCCTGCGCGCCAGCCCCCGGCGTTGGTGTCACATCGGGAGCCGCTGCTCTGTAACAGCCAGCCAGCAAACCCAGCACGATCAACATGCCTAAGAGTAAAGAGTGTCGAGTTCTCTTCTTCATCGGGCTACCTCCTTTTGCGTGCCACACCAGTCGAGCTGCTGTGCGCTTTGCATAGTACCACAATAATCCGGTAGCGTCAAGCGGTGAACGTAAAGGGGGTGCATTCTAGTCCTGGGGCAAGTTGATCCCCCGCAGGTCTCCAACACCGTTTCTTGGGTATTTCTGGCCCGTCGAGCGTCCTGCACAGGCGTCTACTGTGCTACCACAACCTGCGGGATAGCTCGTCCCTAAACTGAGATACACCACCTGAAGCATGGAGCGGTTTCACGTTGCCGCTACTCGAGCACCTCCGTCTTCTCCACACAGGCGATGCCTAGCTGCTCCAGTTCTCCCAACACCGGCTCATAAATCTCCGGCAGCACCGGGATGTGGACGCCGGCCAGGGTGATCTCTCCCTCCAGGATCATTCGGGTGCCGATGGCCGCCGGCAATCCCACTGTACGCGCCATCGAGGTATCTCCACCTGGGATACCGTAGTCAATCAGCGTCGAGGTGATGCGCTTTCTGCGACCTGGATACACGGCGGCAAACTCGTGCACCAGAATCACCATGTCCCGCTCTCCCTCCCGATAACCCATCTTGACTAGCATCTGATCGGCCAGAATGTCCAGTAGCGTCGTCGCCTTATCTGACACGGGAGTATCCTCCAGGAGCCCCAACCATTCCATCGTCATCATCACTCCAGAGTTGGGAGAGACGTTGAGGAAGGCCGCTAGGTCAGTCTCAAGACTGGCTGTGTCCTCACTGCGAACAAGTTCGGCCATCACCTGCCGGAAGGTTTTGCCCTTCAGGTCCGTTCGCTCATCCAGGCCAAAGCAGCCCAATTGGTTCAGTTTCTGCATCACGTCGCACCAACCCAGGTTGCGCAGCGTGCCGCGGTACATCGTGTCGGTCTCCGGGATGCCATAGATTTCGACGTAGGGGAGCGAGTTGCGGTTGGGATAGGCCTCAAAATCACCCAGTCCCTCGACCCAGGTCAGGTAGTGAGTGGCGAAGAGGCGGGCGTTGGGAATCTCCACGATGTGGCCGTTCTCTTTATAGCGGCCGTCGTTGCGCCCCGCCAGCACCACCCCACGCGGGCTCCAGGAGAACTTGTAGCCCAGGGGGTTATCGTTGGCGTCGGGGGCCGGCAGGCCGCCGCAGTAGGAGCGGAACGACTTGACCTCACCGCCATCGTCGTGCACCCGGTTGATGACGCGCTTGGCCGACATGTGGTCAATGCCGGGGTCGAGGCCGATTTCGTTGAGCAGGATGACGCCTGCCTCCCGCGCCGCGCTCTCCAGCGCTCGCATCCCATCGCTGACGTAACTGGTTGTGACCAGGTGCTTGCGGTGGCGGATACATTGCTCGGCCACCTGCACGTGGTAGATGTAAGGCAGCAGGCTGACGGCCAGATCGGCCTGAGCAATCAGGTCGCTCAGGGATGCGCTATCCTTCGTGATGTCGAACGCGACGGCCTTCCCTTGCGGATGGTCGCCAATCAGCGCCTCGGCCTTGCTGAGCGTGCGGCTGGCGACTGTCACGCGATAGCCAGCCTGATCGAGTAAATACTGGACCAGGGGCTTAGCGACCAGGCCAGCTCCGAAAACTAGTACGTGTTTCATTTATTGCTCCTCTCTTGCAAGTATTTTTCTATGTAACGGTAGTCGGGTGTCAACTCTCCTTGGTAGACGATGACGGCCCGCTTGATCTCCGGCGGCAGGGCCAATTCCTCGAAGGGCACCGAGTAGTCGGCCTGGGCGATGGCGGGGACGTACTTCATCAACACGCTGCTGAAATACTCTGAGGCATCGCGCGGCAGCTCGCTGGGCAGGATGTCCACGGCCATTATCACCGGCCCCTGCCCCTCGATCCCGTCGATGGCACGATCCTCGAAAGGATCGTAGACGAAAACGGGGTCGCCGGGTTCGGTGGACTTGACCGTGCCCTCGATGGCCCCCTCGATGTCGCAACTGATGTCGCCGATGACTCGCAGGCGCGGCCTGGTCCTGAACTGGTCGAAGGGTGGCTCCGCTCCCCCATACAGTCGCTTCAGGTCGGCCTTCGTCACCAGCCGCGGGTACTTTGCCTCCCAGTAGACACAGTTGACCAGTAGAGTCAGGTGGGGCAAGTAAGTGTGGAACTTGGAACGGTATTTCTCGGGATGATCGTAATAGTCCTGCATTTCGAAGCGGTGCCCTGAGCTTGCCGAAGGGCGGTGCTCCGGGGAGATGGGCTCCACCGTGTGCTCTTCCTTGAACACCACTTTGTATAGCTTGTTCTGGGTGTAGTCAGTGCTTTGGGCCACGAGGGCGACCTCTTGGGGTTCGATCTCCTGCACCGGCAAGAGTTCGATGATCTCGTTGGCCCCCCTGAAGACGTTCCCATACCCGGCGAAGCCGCAGATGAAGGGAGTGATCTGCTCTGGCAGCCCCTCCTGTGCGATCCGTTCCCCGACCGCCGATACCGCTGCCTCCGCTTCGACCAGGCTGCCGTACTGGTGGGACTGGTGCAGGTCGCTGAAGGGATTGGGAATGCTCTCCCAACCTAGTCGCTGCCCCAGCGCCCATAGCGTATCAATCATCCCTGCCAGCCCGGCGTGACGACCGAAGAAGATCAACCTCCGTCCCTGCTCATCGGTTACCTTTTCGTAATCAATCAACTGGCATCCCAGTTCCATCATCCGTTTGAGCATGGGCATGTTGTATGGTTGGCCTTTGATGACGTGGGCGAAAAAGACGTAGGTGTGGCCTGGGTGGAAGAGATGCGCGGGGATCTCCTTGACGGCAAAGACGACCGAGCAGGCGGAGAGGTCCTCCTTGACCTGGATGCCCGCCTGCGCGAATTCCTCTTCTCGGAAGACGCGGATATCCGATGGTTGCACCCATACCTCGATGTCATTCTCTTCTTGCAGTTGACGCGCGTGCTCCGGGACGATGGGCACGCGGCGCTCCCAGATACTCTTGTCCTCACGGCGAATGCCAATTCGTATGCTCATTTTTTCCTCCTGGATTTGGATTGTTCCTGAACGTCGCTGTACCATTGTGCGACGATGCTCCCCTCCCCGCGCCGCCAGAGCACCTCTGGACGATGAGTGAATGCCTGGGCTGGATCGAAGGTGAAGTCTGGAATGACCCGCACCAGTGGGATGGCCCCACAGCCAGGCATCGCGCAGTCCACCGACCGGCTGGGGCACTGCTTGCGGAAGCAGATGCGCCCCAGGTAATGGCGCGTGTTGGCCTCGAACAGGAAGACCTCCCAGCCATGGTAGATAGGCGTCAGGCGGCGAGCGCATTTGGCCAGGCGGGGGATGTTGGTTTGCTTGGAGATGAAGACCATCAGGTCTAGATCCCTGGGCTCGGGTTTCGCGGTTACGTAGGAACCAAAAGCGGCGATCTCTTCCACGCCCCGCACTTGGCTGGCCTCCTCCACGAATTGGCCGGCCATGTGATCCAGCCGGTCTCGCTTATCCAGTTCCGCCCAGGATTTCCGGGGGGCGCCGGTGGGCCTGGCAGGTGTTTTGCCCCGCTGATGGGGAGGCACGCCCAAATCCTGCAGTACGCCGCCGATGCGCTCTCGTACCTGGCGCACTTCGTGGGGTCGCCAAGCCAGGAGCACCGGCGCCAGATGGTGCGCCCGCTGCGCCCGGATGCACTCCAGCAGTTGAAACTTGATCTGGCGATGGAAGGTCTCAATGCGGGGCCAGACCTGCTCGGGCCGCCCCTCGGCCACCCAGGTCTCGAACTTGCCCAGCAGTTTCTCGACCCACAGCTTTTGCACCCGCTCCCAGCCGCGCTCGGAGTGGGTGATGAGCGGCAGTGCCCAGTCGTACTCGATGCGCAGCCAACCTTTGTGGATCATCCAGTCAATCTTGCGCGTGATTTCGTCGCGGGTCAGGTGGGCCAGCGCGCCATAGGTCTCGACTTGATCCCATTCCTTCTCGAACACTTTAGCGGCACGGGAGCCCTTCAGAATAAGTGTCAGCCCGTTGCGCCCGGCGCTCATAATAACCTCGTCGGCGGCCAGCAGGATAGTGTCAATCTCGTCGGGCGTCGGTGGTTCGACGGGCGGGGTCAGTGTCACCGGCACGCGACGTACTCTTCTCCGGCTCATCGCGTTTACTCTCCTGAAAGTCCACAGCAGTTGTTGGCGGTGCTCGCGCCACCAAGAGACCAACGTATTGCGTGGGGGGTGATTTATGCTCAGAGGGAAGTATACGCGCAATGTGTTATTCGGCAAGTTTGCGCCCCAATCCTTTCAGCTATTCGGTTTGTGGCATAACTCCCCAAACTGAGAGAGAGCGGGCACGTTAACAACTCAGCACAAAGAGAAGATGGGGCGAAGAAGGTGGACCGAACCGTTGTTGGACGGTGAGAGTCGCCAGGTAGTCCAGTTCGAATTCCAGCTCCTGTTCCTCGTCCTGCTCATCCATTTCGACTTTCAGAATGGGAGACATCACACGCCTCCTTTGGTCATTTCTGCGTTGGGCTTTACGCCAGCCCTGCCGCCTGGTCTTCCTCCTTCGCCACGCGGATGCCTTCCTGCTCGTTCACGCGCGTGAGCAGTAAGCCTCCCACGACGAAAAAGATGATGAGTGAAACGATGCTCAGACGGCTGCCACCGGCTATCTGACTGACCACGCCGAAAAGCAGCGGCCCGGCGATGCCGGCGAACTTGGAGCTGGTGCTGAAGAAGCCGAAGAACTCGGCGGTCTGGCTCCTGGGGACCATCGCACCATAGAGTGAACGACTGAGCGCCTGCGTGCCACCCTGTACCGTTCCCACCATGAAGGCCAGGATATAGAAGTGGATCGCCGTTTGCATGAAGTAACCGGCGATCGAGATGAGTGTGTAGATACCCAGCCCCAGGAGGATCGAGCGCTTCGTGCCCAGGCGTCGTGCGAGCCAGCCGAACCCGAACGAGAAGGGAATCCCCACAAACTGCGTGATGATGAGGGCAATCGTCATGTCGGTCAGGCCGATGCCGATCTCGTCACCTTAGGCGGTTGCCATTTTGATGATGGTGCCGATGCCGTCGTTGTAGAGCCAGAAAGCGGCGAGGAACAACAGCAACTGCTTGTACCGCGTGATCTGGCGGAAGGTGTGAGCCAGACGTCCGAAGCCAGCCCGCAGGACGTTCGTGCTTTCTTGCCTGGTGCGCACCAACGGGGGCTCAGGCACGTTGCGGAACAGCGGGATGGAGAAGAGTGCCCACCACACTGCTACACTGAAGAAGGAGGCGCGCAGTGCAAAGCCCACGCCGGGCATGAAGAACCGTTCCGGCTTCATATACCACAGCACGTTGATGACCAGCAGGATGCCACCACCCACGTAGCCCAACGCGTAGCCGCGCGTTGAGATCTGGTCAATGTCGTCCTTCTTGGCAATGTGAGGGAGCAGCGACTCGTAGAAGACGTTGGCTCCGGCAAACCCCATGTTGCCCGCGATGAACAGGATCGAGCCCAGGACGTATGTGTCGTCGCCGAGAAACGCAAACAGTCCCGTGCCCACGACGCCCAATGCGGCGAAGAAGGCGACGTACCGTTTCTTGCCGCCGGTGTGGTCGGAGATGGCTCCCAGTGCAGGGGCCAGAATCGCGATCAGCAGCAGCGCAATCGAGGTGGTGTAGGCCCAATACGCTGTTGCGTCCGCTTCGCCCAGGCCGGTAGCCGTCACCATTGATCGGTAGAAGGGTGGGAACATGGCGGCCATGATAGTGGTGGCAAAGGCGCTGTTGGCCCAATCGTACATGGACCAGGCGTTGATGGTCTTACGATACGTGCGATCCAGTTTCTCGCTCATGAGTTCTCCTTTCGTCCGTAGGTGATGGTGTTATGATACTCCATCTCTATCTGGGACGCAAATCTGGGAGCGATGTGTCATTTGTCAAAGGCGGGCGTTTGGTGCAAGTGGGTGGGGGATAGAGGAAACGCACAAAGAATCGGGGCGGATTGAGAGCGCCCCAATTTGAGTCCTGTTGAACCCTAAGAGTGTGTTAGTGTCCTGCGAGTGAGGCTGATACTTCGATAGGTAGGGGCTGAACGCTCACGTTACACACACTATTTTTGTTGTCCCCGTCATTGGCTGCTCCGGTAGCGGCAAGACAACGCTGCTGGAGAGACTGATCCGCGAACTGAAGTGGCGCGGCTATCGCGTCGCCGTCGTCAAGCACCATTACCACGCCGGCTTCGAGTTCGACGTACCGGGCAAGGATTCCTACTGCTTGGCGCAGGCCGGCGCCGATCACGTCATCATCGCCGTACCGGACAAGGTGGCGCACGTGCGTCGCTGCGAGCGCGAGCCCACGTTGGTGGAGGTAGTAGCACACGTCCACGGCGTGGACCTCATCCTCACGGAGGGATACAAGCAGGCCGACGCTCCCAAGATTAAGGTCGTCCGGCGCGAGCGTAGTTCCGAATTGCTGTGTGCCACCGACGAACTGGTCGCCATCGCTTCTGACCAGCTTTTCGATGTAGAGATGCCTCAGTTTGGTTTGGAGGATGTGGCCGGTCTGACGGATCTGATCGAGGTGCAGTTTCTGCGACGAGAGTGATGGGAGATTGGATACCTTGCGTGGGCGTGGTGACAGGGGGTGGTGCCATCCTCTGTCTTGCAGAATACCTCCAACCGGGTTACAATACACGCCGTCTGGGTGTGAAATCAGGAGAGTGCTGGAGGTAGTCTTGCAGGTAGCGGTTGTCATACCGACTTACAACGAACGGGAGAACGTCGAATCACTGGTGACACAATTGCTCGCCTTGTCTCTGGGTGTGTGCGGACGCTCCTTGCGCGTCATCATCGTTGACGACAATTCGCCCGACGGCACCGGTGTGATTGCCGATCGGCTGGCAGCGGAGAGCGATGGACGGGTGGGGGTCATCCACCGCGCTGGCAAATTGGGACTGGGCACGGCCTACATCGCCGGCTTCAGGTGGGCACTGACCGAGGGAGTCGACTTAATCTTTACGATGGACGCCGACTTTTCCCATAACCCGCGTTACATTCCGGCCATGGTGGACAAAATCAGCCAGGGCTACGATCTGGTTATCGGCTCGCGCTACGTGCGGGGCGGCGGAACTAGCGGCTGCACCTTCAATCGCAGACTGCTCAGTTGGGGAGCCAATGCTTTCGCTCGCACGATGCTTGGCCTGCGCGCCCGTGATACTACAGCCGGCTTTCGTTGCTATCGCCACAAAGTGTTGGCAGGGATGGAACTGGACGAAATCAAAGCCAGCGGCTACTCCTTTCTCATCGAGATGCTCTATCGGGTGCAACGGCACGGCTGGCAGGTGGGTGAAGTGAGCATTGTTTTTGAGAACCGCCGCCTGGGTGCCTCGAAAGTCTCGAAAGACGAGATCATCAAAGCACTGGGCACAGTGCTGCGGTTAGCCTGGGCGCGTTTGACAGGGAAACCAGTCTGATGGAGTATGTGTGCTGCAACCTGTGTGGGGCCGACGAAACGACCGTGCGCTATCCCTGCACTCTCCAGGAAAACCCGGGCGTGGGAGACTGGTCGGCCTTTGCCTGCACCCACGACGGCTACGGGCGACATCATACCATCGTTCAGTGTCGTCAGTGCGGTCTGGTCTACACCAATCCCCGTCCAGGTCCCCACGACATTCTCGACACCTACCAGGCGGTCGAGGACCCGCTCTATGTGGAGGAGCGGGAGGGACGGGAGCTGACTTTCGAGCACCACCTGAAGCCACTGGAACGACTCACAGGGCCGCCCAACGGTCGCTCGCTGCTGGACGTAGGCTGCTACACGGGAGTGTTCGTCGAGATTGCGGCGCGTCACGGTTGGGATGCCTGGGGGGTGGAGCCCTCCCATTGGGCAGCGGAGCAAGCGCAGGCACGGGGGCACTACGTGGTGCAGGGGACACTGGAGACAGCGGACTTACCAGAGGCGTACTTTGACGTGGTGACGATGTGGGACGTCATTGAGCACTTAACCGACCCGCGTGGGGCGCTCCAGCGGATACACCGGTTGCTCAAGCCAGGCGGCTTGATGGTGGTGCACACGCTTGACATCGAGAGCCCTTTTGCGCGGCTGCTGAGTGCGCACTGGCCCTGGCTGATGGAGATGCACATTTATTACTTCTCGCGGCACACGCTACGCACGATGATGGAGCAGTGTGGCTTCCGGGTGCTCAGTGACAAGCCACAAGGCCGTTACCTGCGGTTGGGTTACCTGATGAACCGGGTAGGTGCACTGGTGCCGCTCGTGGGCCGCCCAGCGGAGTGGCTGGTGACAAAGTTAGGACTGCGGGGGCTGGCAGTGCCGGTGAACCTGGGAGACCTGTTCACGGCGTATGCGCGGAAGCCGCGTATGCGTGGAAACCGGGGGACGCTCTGACCGATTAGCCATTGTCTGGAAGGTGGCTCATGGTGAACTGGTACCAGAGTACTACTTGATTCAGACGACGAGTTGTGTTATACTAGCTATTGTACAACCTATGTATCGTTGCTTTTTAAGATTTTCATAGGGATTGACAAGGAGGAATAATGGGCAGGAAAGCCTTTCTTCGTTTTGCTCTGGCGGTGTGCTTGGCCATTGCCGGTCTGGTGGTACTCTTAGGACTGCTGGTTGGTGCACAGGAGCAGGTTTACGCGGCCTCGTCCCAGCCCGCGAGTGGGGGCGCCGTTTTGCATCTTGCGCCCCCATCTGGCCCGGCCCCAGCGCCGGCTGCCAGCCCCCCATTGGCTCCTTTATCCCAGGGGGCTGGGGGTGTCATCACCGTGTGTCTTGGTTGCACCTACGATTCTGTCCAGGCAGCGGTGAACGCTGCGAACACTGGGGACACCATAAAGGTTGCCCAGGGGGTGTACACCGATGCCAACTTTGACAGCGTGGTGGTTGTGATCACGAAAACGCTCACCCTGCGGGGCGGCTACACGACGACCGACTGGACCGTCTCCAACCCCGAGATCTATCGCACGCAGTTGAACGGTCTGGGGGCAGCCCGCGTGATCTCCATAGCCGCCGGTATAGCGCCGACGGTGGAGGGTTTCGAAATTTACAATGGTGATGCGGACAAGGGGGGAGGCGTCTACATCGCCGGCGGCTCACCGACGTTGCGGCGCAATCGCATCCATAGCAACACGGCAGGGCATGGGGGTGGTATCTACATCGCTGGCGGCTCACCGGTGGTGCAGAACAGCCTCATTTACCTCAATGAGAGCACCGCTTCCGGCACCGGCGGGGGAGGGGTCTGCATAGCGGATGGAACGCCCCTCCTGCAGCACAACACAATCTATTCTAACACGGCCATGACCTACGGTGGCGGCGTTTACATCATCGCTGGAAGTCCGCTCATCAGTGCCACGATCATTGTCAGCAATGCCACCACCTTTGTTAACGGTGGTGGCGGCGTCTACGCTGCTGGTGGTTCGTCTCCTATTTTGGACTACAACGACGTATGGGGTAGTACTAATACGGGTGGAAACTACCAGGGGCCGTCCGCTGCTGCTGGGGGCAACTCCATCTCGCTCAACCCGCTCTTCGAAAACCCGACCGGGGAAAACTTTCGTCTCCTGGCCGGGTCGCCGTGCAGAGATCTTGTGCCGGTCGCGCAGTCGGTGGGATTGGACTATGAGGGGCGGGCGCGGCCGTTTGACGAGCAATCCGACGTCGGCGCGTACGAGTTCTACTCCACCGACATCTGCTTTGTCCATTTTGAGGGCGGGCAGGTCTACACGAGCGTCCAGGCGGCGGTGGACGCAGCGGAAGAGGGCGACCTGATCAAGGTGGCAGGCTATTGTGCCGGGGTAGAGAGGCGAGGCGGTGTGACCCAGACGGTCTACATTACCCAGGGACTCACCATGCGGGGCGGCTACACCATCACCAACTGGAGCGACCCTGACTGGGATGCTTACGTTACCACGCTGGACGCTGAGGGACAGGGACGTGTGGTTTACGTCGACAGCGCGGCGGTGGTGGTGGTGGAGGGTTTCCGCATCCATAACGGCGCGATCACCGGCACCGGCAGCGACCACGGCGGGGGGGTCTATCTTGGGGG